>DATDRF010000029.1:0-18602 GCA_035291905.1 Bacteroidota bacterium | reverse complement strand
CTTGGTTCGAAGGGTTGAAAATTACTGAAAGAGAGGGAGAAAGGGAAGGACGGCCGGAAATGTCAGGACGAAGTGCGAAAACTCTTTGATGCGACAGCCTTGTTGCCCATCTTGTCGTCCGCCTCTATTCGAAGCACGTGGCTTCCTTTCTGCACGGAAATGGGCTCGTCGAATTTCAGTGTGTGATTGTAAGGGTCGAATGATGCAATGAGGAGCCGGTCGTCGAGAGTCATTCGTATCGAGTTGGCTGCCACGCCTGATCTGTAATCGATGAGCCTGGCCGTAACCGTGAGCCGGTTCTTCGAGGCCCGAACCCGGACGTTTGTGATGACGGGTGCCTGGGCATCTTCCCGAATGGTAAAATCGCCCAGGAGATTCCGCACCCTTCCCTTCAGCATCTCTCCTTCGAGGGTTGTCGAAAGGAGGTCGAATCCTCCCGTTTCCGAATGGTAAAGACCGAGATTCACAGGGGCCTCCCCCGCGGGGCTTCGGTAGTACACGCTCGCGCCGAGGTTGAGCAGTACATCCCTCGGCAGAACCGAGTATCCGTCATCTTTCTTCTCCACCCTGCAGTACAGCGGCTGATACACACCGTAGGCAGGGAAATCGACGACGAATTCGCCGTTGCCGGCGACGATGGTGCCGCCTTCTTCCGGTACAATGGGGAAAATCGAAAACTCGTCATAGGCCTCAACGGCGGCACCGTTCACCATTCCGTTCGCCTCCAAACGGAGTGTCCCGCCTTGCACGAAACTCAGGGGAATCGTCCCCACATACGTTCGTTCATCGGCGGCGCTGATATCCAACAGCGTTCTGCGCTGCTGCTCGACGATCCAAACGGACGGACGAAGGGTGAAGGGAAGGTGAGAAGTGATGGTCACTAAAAGGTAATCGCGGATGAATTCCTTCTTCAGAGTAAGAGAAGTATTGCTTGACCGCGATACGACAGGAGCAAAGAATACGGGATAGGATTGCGATCCCTCGCCGTCGCGGGCCATGATCCTCAGGTGTTGCGGACTGTCAGCGTCGATCGGAAGGATGAGGCCCCCTCCCGCAGAGTCAAGCGTGGAAGGATCGTATGTCGTCAGCTTCCAGTTTTTTCGGCCGGGCAAACGTGAGCCGATGGTGATCGATTGCAGATCCGTCGTTGACTGCGGTATCAGAACGAATCGCTTCTCGATCTTGCGGACGTCGATCGAGGGAGGGTCTTCGAAAACAATGTGGGCCGTCAGTTCAGAGGTATTGCCTGCAATGTCGCTTGCGATGATCCTCAATTGGTGCTCGCCGCGTGAAAAAGCTTCAGAGGAAAGAACCCCCGCGCGTTCCGGCAGACGGGAATACAACGGAAGATTGTTGCCCGGCTCGAGAAACAGTTTTTGGAATCTTCCTTCGCCCGACTGAAGCAATGACCAGTCGTAATGGATGGCGATCTGCTCGGTCTCTTTTGCCGAGAATCGATCGTGAGTCGCAGTAAAGAGGAGCGTGCTGTCGAGATAGAGCTCGTAACGGTAAATGTTGCTCCTTTGCCACGTCGCGTCCGCCTGGTCGGACCCCTTGACAGAGATCCCCGCTGACCCGTCGATATGGACGACGCGTGAAAGAGCATACTTGCGGTTCCCGATCCGTCGTACATCGTGCACCACAGGCGCGGCGCTTCCGTTGACGCGGGAGGCATAATCGTAAGGGGCAAAACTCACCTGTTGAAACTCGGGGTACCGTGTGTCGCTGATTGTCGATGCAAAGTCCGGGCAAAGCAGCGGATTGACCGGATTCATCCTCTCGTCGCGAATCTCAAAATGAAAATGCGCAGGACCGATTCCCGTGTCGCCGGTATAGGCGATCACTGCTCCTTTTGCCACGGGAAAGAGCGCCTTGTTGAACTCTGCTTCAATTCCGTAGTGCCCGTTCCCGTACTGCTGCTCTCTCACGTATGCCTCGATCTCTTCGTTGAAGCCTCCCAGATGGGCATAGACGGTGGTGAACCCGTCGTGATGTTTGACGTGAAGCATCTTTCCGTATCCGTACGGAGATACTGAAATGCGCGAAATGTAGCCGTCGCGTGAGGCAAAAACCTTGTATCCGGTCCTCCCGTTGGTGGAAACATCGATCCCTGCATGAAAGTGCATCGTCCGAAACGATGCAAAGGCAGAGCTCATTTTCCTGCTCGCGTCGGTGGGCCAGCGGTAGTCGGCGAGATCAGTCCTGAGGGTGTCGAAGTTCAGATAAACGTCGTCGATCCGGTCGGGAAGATTTCCGACGGGATCAAAACCGGAAAGTGGAGAGAAAGAGGAGGAGAGGAAGAAATACGCCAGGGCAAGGAAACCGCACAGGACAAGAACGTTTGTCGCTCTATCCATTATCCTGTCTTGGTTTGTGTCAGTTCCGGCTTTTCCTGAATCGCTGCGCTGTTGCGATCAAGGATCTCGCGAGCGAGCTGGAGGTAGGCCAGGGTCCCTTTGGAGTTCGCGTTGAAGAGCACGGCCGGTTTTCCGTAGAAAGAAGCCTCGACCAGCTGGGTGTTCTTCGGAATCACCGTCTTCAGCAGGTGTTTCCTGAAATGCAGCTGCAGTTCGCGCTCGGTAATGTCGGTCACCTTGGTATTCGGCTCGTACATGGTCTGGACGACCCCTTCGAGGGCGAGCGGGCGATTTGCTACCTCTCTGATCCAGTCAATGTACTTGACCAGTTTGTCGATTGCGTCGAGCGAAAAATGGCCGGACTTGAGTGGAATCAGCACTGAATCGGCGCATGTGAGCGCATTTGTCGTCAGCCCGCGGAGAAACGGAGGACAATCGAGGATAATGTAATCATAGTGCGGAACGATCATGCGGAGCGAATTCTTGAGAATCGTCCTGTTCTCCGCAAGCTTCATGTATCTCTCTTCCATCTGCGCGGTGTGAACGTTCGATGGGATGAAATCAAGGAACGCAATTTCCGTCCGATGAATCACCTGCGACATCGAGTGTGTGAAATTGAAGACTTCGAACAATCCGCCAACCGTTCGTTCCTTTGTGAACCCGAGCGAGAGACTGCAAGCTCCAAACGGGTCCGTGTCGATCAGGAGGGTTCTTTTTTCAAACACTGCCAGGGAGGCCGCGAGGTTGACCGCAGTGGTCGTTTTGCCTACCCCACCTTTTGGAATTGCTATGGCAACAATCTTACCCATGGACTCTCCGGGAGGAAACAGAACGGAAGAAACACAGCCTATTACAACCGGCTCAAGTTAATCATCACCAAGGTGAAATGCAAAGGGATCCGGCCGTCAGATCAGCTTCCCGAGGATATACCCTATCGTCACTCCAACGAGGAGCGTGATAGTAAGCACGCGGTAGTTGACCACATCCTTCCCGTACCCCCTTTTGATGGCGACGATGGAGGCCAGATACCCGACCCCGTTCAGAAGCCAGAAAAAGGGGAGGGCGAGGACCTTGACAACGAGCGGGCCAACGATCGGGACGAGGGCAATCCATGCCCCAAGAGCCGCAAAAGCTTCTCCCGCCAGGCCGATAATCAGAACCACGAAGCCGATGACGGTCTTGTCGATGCCCAGTTCAATCCCTGCAATGACGAGGCCGGCAATCACAATCCAGGCAAAGATTGCATTCCGGTAATTGCTCAGGAAATGGACAACCTTGTTCATGCCTGATCGACGTGGGCCATGATGGAAACGAGTGGCTTTCCCGAGGCATCAAGAAGTCTGGCAAGAAGAGTATCGCCCGCCACCGTCTGTGCAACACCTTCAGGAGTTCCGGTGAAGATGATATCCCCCTGCTCGAGGGTGAAAATTTCAGAAATCGCGGAGAGCAGATGATCGAGCTTGAAGATGAAGTCGCTCGTCGATCCTTTTTGACGCGCAGCCCCGTTCACCGTGAGCTCCACCGTCAGCCGATGCGGTTCGGCGACAGAGGCGGCCGGGACAAATTCTGAGATCGGCGCCGATGTGTCGAATCCCTTGGCCACAGACCAGGGGAGCCCCTTCTTCTTCGCATCGCTCTGAAGATCGCGGAGGGTCATATCAAGTCCGACGCCGTAGCCGGCAATGTGTTCCATGGCCCTCGCCCGGCTGATATTTTTTCCTCCCTTTGCGATGAGAACGATCAACTCCACCTCGTGATGGAGTTCTTTCGATACGGAGGGAATGATCACGCGGTCATGGTTATGAATGACTGCGGTCGGCGGTTTCAGAAAAAGGACCGGTGTTGTGGGAACGTCGGCGTTCATTTCTTTCGCATGTTCCGCGTAGTTGCGCCCGACGCAGATGATTTTGGGAATGGGAATGGGAGCGGAGGCTCCCTGAAGAGTTGCAGTTGCCATGAAGTCGTCTTGATGTGATAAGAAACAAAAGAATATAAAGAAGCCGACTCTGACACGCAAGGAATGAATCTCATTGGTAGTGTATTAGTTTGATTAAAAGTTTCAACGCAAAGGCGCAGAGGTCGCAAAGAAAACGCAGAGGATTTCCGGATTCTGTTGTTCTCTGCGAACCCCTGCCTGCGTGCCGACCATTTCGCTTTATTGAAATGGTGAATGAATCACTTCGGCAGGCAGGTCTGCGTCCTCTGCGACTCTGCGTTGTAGTCAAAAAAGGGAAACTGATACACTACCATCTCATTCGACTTTAGTGCAAAGACAAAGATAGGAAGAAGTCGCGAAGTCGTGAAGGTGTTGTTCTCTGCACGAAAAACAAGTATCTTTGAGTCAATCAAATGTGAAAGTGATTCATGCCGACGTACAAAGAGTCCGGCGTTGATATCGATGCCGGTGAAGAACTGATTCGACGCATCAAGCCCGCCGTCCGCTCGACGTTCACCAAGAATGTTCTTGCCGACATCGGGATGTTCGGTTCGTTCTACCGGGCGCGGTTCCCCGGGGTCAGAAATCCCGTGCTGGTGTCGAGTACGGACGGGGTCGGTACGAAGCTCAAAATAGCGTTTGCGATGGGGCGTCACCACACGGTGGGGCAGGATCTTGTCAATCATTGCGTCAATGACATCCTGGTTTGCGGAGCGAAGCCCCTCTATTTTCTTGACTATTTTGCAACCGGGAAACTTTCACCGGATGTTGGTGAGCAGATCATCGGAGGATTCGTCAAGGCCTGCAGGGAGAACGAATGTTCGCTCGTGGGAGGAGAAACGGCGGAAATGCCCGGGATGTACAACGGGGGAGAGTACGATCTCGCGGGCACGATCATAGGGGTGGTTGACGAGAAGAAGATTGTGAACGGCAAGGCAATCAGGAGGGGGGATGTGCTGATCGGGCTGCCGTCCACGGGATTGCACACGAACGGATATTCCCTTGCACGACAAACCCTCCTCGAGAGGTACTCGATCAATGAGTATTTCGATGATCTTGGTACCACCTTGGGAGACGCCCTGATGTGGATTCATCGCTCTTATTTCAAGTCTGTCTATCCGCTCCTGTCAAAATTCAAGATCAAAGGTCTATCGCACATAACCGGCGGGGGGATCGAAGGGAACACCATGCGCGTGGTCCCAAAGGGTCTGAGACTGCGGATCGAATGGTCGTCATGGGACCGGCCCGCATTGTTTCGCCTGATTCAATCGACGGGAAACGTACCCGAGGAGGATATGCGACATACATTCAATCTTGGCATCGGGCTTATCCTCGTTACGGATCGCACGCAGGCCGATCGGGTCGTTGCAGCGTTGAGGAAGAAGAAGGAGTCGCCGGTTATCCTGGGTGAAATAATCAAGATGTGAGGTGCTCATGCCGCAGAGCTTTTCGGTCATCGAAGCTATTCAGCTGATTCTTGCTCCGGCAGTCATGATCAGTGCGTGCGGGTTGCTCATGCTGGGCATCAATTCGAAATTCTCGACGGTCCTGAGCAGGATTCGGGCGTTGAACGAAGAAAAAAGAAAATTGCGGATTCGCGCCGGGGGCAAGAAATTCTCGTTTGACGAGAGTCAGCGTATGGCGAGCATAGGCCTGCAGCTGGGAAGGCTCCTGAAGCGTGCCGCACACGTGAGGAACTCGCTCATGTGCTACATTGCTGCCGTCGCCCTGTTTGTCGTGACATCCCTTCTGATCGGTGTGGATTTCTTCATGGGGCAGATAAATCTCGATACACCGGTGATTATTCTCTTTCTGGGAGGCATGATCTCGGTGTTCTTGGGTATTGTCTTCGCAGCGTTGGACACGAAGATGGCGTACGATATTGTGCAATTCGACGTGCAGGCGGACGATTGAAGAAGAACGAACCCAAAAGGCCGCTCGGCGAGGAGATGTCTATCGGGGACGAAGCTGAGTTCAAGGAGAAGGCGGCCTACGTCAGCGAAAACCTCCCCGGAAAGCTGGCGAAGATCAACAGGCGAATAGGCCTCGTGTCGGATGTCCTGGCGCTTTTCCGATTCATGAGCGATCCGGCAGTACACTGGGGGAAAAAAGCTCTTGCCGTCGGGGCGCTCCTCTATTTCATTATTCCCTTCGATTCCATTCCCGATGTGGCTCCTTTCGTGGGTTACCTCGATGATGTCGGGGTCATCGCGCTCGTTGTGGGATACCTCGGAAAACAACTCCGCAGGTACTATCTGGAAGAAACCAAGTAAGAACGCGTTTTCAAAAGAAAAGGTGCACTCGCCGCGGCGAACGCACCTTTTTGTGTTTTCGGAATTCTTTTCTTCGTGTTCTTCGTGTGGACTCTGTGGATCTTCGTGTAAGTTCTTTCCTCAAAGAATTACACGAAGAGCGCGAAGGAGACACGAAGAACACGAAGGGGGCATTACTTGATCGACGGTGACCTCAAATGCACCGGCTCCGCAGCCTTCCTCCGCAAGCGAAGATTGAGCATCTCCACAAGAACCGAGAACCCCATCGCGAAGTAGATGTACCCCTTCGAAATATGCTGGTCGAATCCTTCCGCAATGAGCGAGACTCCTATTAAGAGGAGGAAGCTCAATGCCAGCATCTTGATCGTCGGGTGCTCCTGGACAAAATTGCTCACTGACCTGACGAAGACCAGCATGAGAATCACAGCAATCACGACGGCTGCGATCATCACTCCCAGCTGGTTGGTCATCCCCACGGCCGTGATTACCGAATCGAGGGAGAACACGATGTCAAGCAGCATAATCTGAGTGATTACCCCCGCGAATGAAGGGGTCTTCTTAACGGTTCGCCCGTGCTCTCCGCTTCCCTCCAGGCTTCCGTGAATCTCAAAGGTTGATTTCGCCAGCAGAAAGAGGCCGCCGACGATGAGAATAACGTCCCGTCCGGAAATCTCCTGCTCAAAGAGCGTGAACCATGGCTCAACGAGCTTCATAATGAGGGTAATGGAGAACAGCAGGCCGATCCGCATGAACATGGCAAGAAAAAGCCCGGTGCTCCTTGCCCGCTGCTGCTGTGTGCCGGGAAGTTTATCGGAAAGAATGCTTATGAAAATGATATTGTCGATGCCGAGGACGACCTCGAGGGTTGTCAGTGTCAGCAAAGCAATCCAGATTTGGGGATCAAAAACCCAATCCATCATGATATCCTCGTATTTTGATGACTATGAAAATGAAGGGAGAAAGCGGTTCAGCGTTTCTGCATCTCTTTCCGAATCTCGGCAGAAAGTTCCAGGAATAACGGTTGAAAGCGTTCCGGCGTGTTGATCAGATTCTCGAATTCTCTTCGGAATTCATCGCTCGAAAAACCGAATTGAGCGAGCACAGAGTCCGCCTTTCGTTGATAGATCTGGAGACTGTCCTTTGTGCTCGTTGGAGGAAATGCATCGTAGAGGAGGGCGAGCGATGCGTAAGCGCGCAGTATGCGCCGATCGTCCTCGGAGGGAGCATACTCTTTGCTCTCTCCGCATGACCAACCGGATGTCACTCCGAAGAAGAGAAGGGAGACAAGAAGTCGATTCACGGGCAAAACGTACGAAAGGATTGGCTATTCCGCAACGACGAATCAACGAGTCAACGAGACAAGGCGGCTTCATTTCGTTGTTTCGTTGATTCTCCCATTCGTTGGTTCGTTGATTCTCCCATTCGTTGGTTCGTCATCTCCCCCCTTGAATCCATCCCCCTCATCCTGTATATTCCTCTTTAATAACTGACGGAGTACGTCATGAACGAAGCGTCGAAAGCAATGCTCCTGAATACCGTGAAAGAGTGGATGAAGTTCGTAAACGAACGGGAAAAGATGCGCGGAATAGCCACCGAGGTCGCCGTTGTTGCACAGAAGATCGTTTTCGAAAGTCTGAACTTTCTTAAGGCACAGAATGTCGATGTGGAATGCCAGGACGTGAAATCGATGAAGATCATGGGGCATCCGGTTGTTGTCGAACCGGCGATTGAGGCAACCTTTCCGAATGTGAAAACAAAAGTGAACATGACCTGCTCGGGAGCAACGCGGGCGATCGTGATCAATCCGAACGGCAGTATTTCGGCCGGCGGCAATCCCTTCATGTTCGATCAGCTGAAGAAGGCAATTCCTGACACGTTCACGACGAACGCCGCAGAGTTTGTTTCGGATGCCTTCTTGTTTATCGCGAGGAATCAAACACTGTCAGATACCGGTGCTCAGCAGCCTCAGACGACAGCGCCTCAGGCAGCGGCACCGGCTTCGACTCCTCAGGCTGCAACCCCGGTCGCAGCCCCTCAGCAACCGAAACCGCCACAGGCGATTCCGCAACAACCGCGGCCCCCGCAGCCTCAACGGCCGGCGCAGCCACCTCAGCCCCAGAGGCCCCCGGCACCGAAGCCCCCCGGGACGTAGGTGACAACCAGAAACTGACAACTGAAGACTGATAACTGTAAACTGATAACTGTAAACTGATAACTGAAAGCTGATAGCTGACAGCTGATAGCTCGAACACCTCCTTGCCCTTTAACCTCATTTCCGAATACAAACCAAGCGGCGATCAACCGACTGCCATCAAGGAACTCAGGGAAGGTTTGGCGCGCGGCGACCGCCACCAGACTCTTCTCGGCGTTACCGGGAGCGGAAAGACGTTCACAGTTTCGAATGTGATAGCAACTCTCGACAAGCCTGTGCTGGTGATGTCGCACAATAAGACCCTCGCGGCCCAACTCTACGCGGAATTCAAAGGGTTCTTTCCGAAAAACAGGGTGGAGTTCTTTATCAGTTATTATGATTACTACCAGCCCGAGGCCTATGTCCCGACGTCGGATACGTACATCGCGAAGGATGCATCGATCAACGATGAGATCGATCGTTTGAGGCTCCGTGCAACAAGCGCCCTCCTGAGCGGCGACCCGAACGTGATTGTCGTCGCGTCGGTCAGCTGCATCTACGGCATCGGCGCGCCGGAAGAATGGATCAATCAGATGCTCGCGGTCAAGAAGGGGGAAAAGATAGCGCGAAACGTCATGTTGAAGAAACTGCTCGATCTGCTGTACGTGAGGAATGACTATGAGTTCGACCGGGGCTCGTTTCGCGTGCGCGGCGACGTCGTGGAGGTCATCCCGGGATCTGAGAATGAAGAAGCTCTGAGAATCGAGTTCTTCGGGGACGAGATCGATCGCATATCGTTCATCAACAAGACCGATGGCGCCATACTGGGCGAGACCGATTACGAGGTCATCTATCCTGCCAAACAGTTTGTGACTTCGAGGGAAACAATAGAGCGATCCATGGGTTCTATTCAGGCGGAGCTGAAGGAGCGGCTTGAAGAACTGCGGTCGATGGGAAAGCTCCTCGAGGCGCAGCGCCTCGAACAGCGAACCCGTTTCGACCTCGAAATGCTCCGCGAAGTGGGATATTGCCAGGGGATTGAAAACTATTCCCGGCACCTTGCCGGCAGGCCTCCCGGGTCCCGCCCCTATTGCCTCCTCGATTATTTTCCCGAAGATTTCCTGACCATCATCGATGAGTCGCATGTCAGCGTTCCGCAAATCGGCGCAATGTACCACGGAGATCGGTCGAGGAAAGAGACGCTGGTTGAATATGGATTTCGGCTTCCGTCGGCGTTGGACAACCGCCCCCTGACGTTCGAAGAATGGGAGTCGACGGTGAATCAGGTGATCTTCGTGAGCGCAACGCCGGGCGATTACGAGCTCAAGAAAAGCAAAGGGATCTTCGTCGAGCAGGTCATTCGTCCCACCGGTCTGGTGGACCCGGTCGTCGAGATTCGCAAGAGCAAGAACCAGATTGACGACCTTATCGCCGAAATCAGGGAGCGTTCGAAAAGGAAAGAGCGCGTACTGGTGACGACCCTGACAAAGAGGATGGCCGAAGATCTTACAGAGTATCTGCTGGAAATCGGCATCAAAGTGAGGTATATCCATTCGGAAGTCGACGCTCTGGAGCGCGTCGAAACTCTCAGAGATCTCCGCCTAGGCGAATTTGACGTGCTTGTGGGGGTGAACCTCCTGAGAGAGGGACTGGATCTTCCCGAGGTTTCGCTCGTCGCGATTATCGATGCGGACAAAGAGGGATTCCTGCGGTCGGAGCGTTCGCTCATACAGACGGCGGGAAGAACGGCCAGGAATGTGAACGGAAAGGTGATTCTGTACGCCGACAGGCTCACCGGCTCGATGGAGCGAATGATCGGGGAAACGAACAGACGACGAGAAAAACAGCTTCAGTACAACGATGACCACGGGATCACGCCCGAAACGATCTATAAAAGCGTGCAAGAGGTGCTCGCAGCTACTGCGGTCGCGGACGTCAAAGCCCAGAGGGATGCACGGAGGGATCGAAAGCCGGCGATGGTCTCGGATACCGTGGTGAAGTATCTCTCAAAAGAGCAGAAGAAAGACCTGCTCGAGGAATTGCGGACGGAAATGAGGAGGGCCGCAAAGGACCTTGAATTTGAACGGGCGGCGGAATTGAGAGATGAGATTGAAAGGCTTGAAGGGAAGAAGGGGTAGGTCAAGAGGTTAGAAGTCAAAATTGAGGGGAGCTTACAGCCGTCAGCATTCAGCTATCAGCTTGAAACCTGTGACATCCAACTCGTAATCCGGAACTCGTAACAGTCTTCATGGGGGAAAATGAGCATTACGACTGCTGTACGGGGGGCCATCAAACCCTTCCTCGACTTTGTCTTTCCGCCAACCTGTCTGGCATGCAAGAGTCTTCTTCTGGATACCGAGCGGCACATCTGTCGGCGCTGCAGGGAGTCCATTCCCCGATTGCACTCCGACCATCCTTTGTATTGCCAAACCCGCGATCGACTCGTTGATTCCGAAGTGATCACCGGGCTTGCTTCTGTGTTTCTCTTTGAAAAAGACGGTGCCTTTCAGGTGCTTGCCCATGCATTGAAGTACAACGGATTCAGGTCGGTTGGTCTTCTCCTGGGCCGGGAACTGGGCGTTGAAATCGACAAGCTTGGAATAGAAGTCCATTGCCTGATTCCCGTTCCGCTTCATCATGTCAAAGCGAGAGAGCGAGGATTCAATCAGGCGGAGGTGATTGCCCGTGGAGTCTCCGAGGTGACCGGTATTCAAGTGCGGACGGATATTGTTGGTCGCCGCAGATACACTCAGACTCAAACGAAGCTTGATCAGGAACAGAGGAAGAAGAATGTCGAGGAGGCATTCTCAGTTTCGAGGACCTCGCATCTTGAGGCGCGGGGGACATGCATCCTGATCGATGATGTTATCACGACGGGCGCTACAATCATCTCTTGCGGAGAGGTACTTCACAAAGCGGGATTTGAGCAGATTATTGCCGCATCTCTCGCCTTGGCCGAATGATGAGGAATACTTTTCGGCTGCTGTCTCTGTTCCCCCTTTTCTTCGACGCACCTTCGCTGCTTTTCTTGACTTTCCATCCAATTCTCTCTAACTTGTCATGCTCTTTTCTTCAGTTTTTCCGCATTTTCTTGACTTCTCATTCTGAACGCGGAGGTTACCAATGGCTGTAAAAGTAGCTATCAACGGATTCGGCCGGATTGGGCGCAATGTTCTCCGAGCCGGAATCGACGACAGTAGTCTTGAGTTCGTGGCTGTGAACGACATTACCGATGCCACGACTCTTGCTCACCTTCTTAAGTTCGATTCTGTTATCGGCAATTTCAAAGGCACCGTCGAGGTCAGGGATTCCACGCTTGTAGTGAATGGAAAACAGGTGAAAGCGTTTGCAGAAAAGGACCACACCAAGCTCCCGTGGAAGGATCTCGGGGTCAGCATTGTCATCGAATCCACCGGATTGAAGCACTTTACCGAGGGCGAAGCGTCTGCGGATCACATCAAGCAGGGTGCGAAGAAAGTGATTGTGACCGCTCCGGCAAAGAAACCCGATATCATGATTGCTCTTGGTGTCAACGAAGGCACCTATGATCCTGCAAAGCATCACATCATCTCCAACGCTTCCTGCACGACGAACTGCCTCGCACCGATGGTGAAGGTGCTTCACGATACCTTCAAGATCAGGCGCGGCCTGATGAACACGATCCATTCCTATACCAACGACCAACGGATACTGGATCTGCCGCACAAGGATCTTCGGCGCGCAAGGGCGGCTGCCATCAACATCATCCCGACGACAACGGGAGCGGCCAAGGCGGTGGGGAAAGTGATTCCGGAGCTGGCAGGCAAACTCGACGGTTATTCCCTTCGGGTCCCCACTCCGAATGGTTCGATCACCGATTTCACGGCGGAGCTGGAGAGAGAAGTAACGAGGGAAGAAGTGAACGCGGCATTCCAGAAGGCCTCGCAGACGTACCTGAAGGGCATTCTGGAATACAGTGAAGAGGACCTCGTGTTGAAGGACATTGTCGGCAACCCGCATTCGGTCGTTTTCGACAGCAAGCTGACGATGGCTCTTGGACCGCTGGTAAAAGTCTTCGGATGGTACGACAACGAATGGGGTTACTCCAATCGTGTGGTCGAGCTGGCGAAGAAGATTGCATCCAAGCTGTGACTCTCTGAACAACGACGACGATGACGGGCTGAGACTGAAGACCGGGTCCAGCCCGTTTTCCTTCTCAAGGAGTCTGTCATGAACAAATTGACCATTGACGATATTTCCGTGAAGGGGAAACGCGTCCTCGTGCGCGTCGATTTCAACGTTCCGTTAAACGAAAAACAGCAGGTCACCGACGATACGCGGATCGTCGAATCGCTGCCGACAATCAAGAAGATTCTGAAGGATGGCGGTCGCGCCGTTCTCATGAGTCACCTCGGGAGGCCCAAAGGGAAGCCGAAGCCCGAGTTCAGCCTGAAGCCCGTGGCCGAGCGCTTGTCGAAGCTTTTGGGCAAGCCGGTGAAATGTGCTCCCGATTGCATCGGTGCGGAGGCGGCGGCATTGGTGAAGGCCTTGAAAGACGGGGAGTGTCTGCTACTGGAGAACCTCAGATTCCATCAGGAAGAGGAGGCAAACGATGCAGCGTTCGCAAAGGAACTGGCCTCGTTCGGGGACGTCTATGTCAATGATGCTTTTGGGACGGCCCACAGGGCTCACGCCTCGACCGAAGGCGTGACAAAGCATCTGGAGGTATGTGTTGCAGGGTATCTGATGTGCAAGGAGCTCGACTACCTCGGTAAGGCAGTGGGAAATCCGGCGCGACCGTTCGTGGCCGTTCTCGGAGGGGCGAAGATCTCCGGGAAGATCGATGTCATCCAGAATCTCATGTCGAAGGTCGACGCCCTTCTGATCGGCGGCGGCATGATGTTCACGTTCTACAAGGCGCAGGGCCTCGAAATCGGCAAGTCCCTGCTCGAAGCAGACAAGGTCGACCTTGCCAAGACCATCATGGAGCAGGCAAAGGCCCACAATGTCAGGATCCTGCTTCCGTCCGATTGCGTTATTGCCGACAAGTTTGACAATGCGGCGTCGACGCAGACGGTCAATGTGCGTGCCATCCCGTCCGATTGGCGGGGAATGGACATCGGGCCGGAAACGGTGAAGCACTTCTCGGCCGAACTGGCAAAAGCCAAAACGGTGGTGTGGAACGGACCCATGGGAGTGTTCGAGATGGAGAAGTTTGCCGCCGGAACAACGGCGATCGCCAAGGTCCTTGCCGAAGTGACCAAATCCGGTGCGACCACGATCGTCGGTGGGGGTGACTCGGCAGCGGCTGTCGCGCATGCCGGCCTGGAGAAGTCTGTTTCCCATGTCTCTACAGGCGGTGGTGCTTCGCTGGAGCTGCTGGAAGGGAAGATCCTCCCCGGCGTCGCAGCATTGAACGACAAGCGCTGAACGAAATTCATTGATCGATTGTTGTAGAATTGTCGAGTTCCGATTTCCAATTGCCGATCTAAGGAAAGTCGGTTTCAAATTGGCAATCGAAAATCGTAAATCTCAAATCGTAAATGTCCTATAACTACAACCAAAGAAACTTCTATCGGCCGTCGATGTTCGGCGGATTCTCGTTCTTTCCGCCCGTCATCAAATGGCTGATGATCACGAACGCGGTGGTATTCGTGTTGGTGAATTTCTTTGGCTCGTTCAAGCTGGACGGATATCCGCTCAGCCTGGTCATTCATCAGTATTTTGCGCTCCTCCCGCTGGGGGACGGTTTCTTTCCCTGGCAATTGATCACGTATCAGTTCATGCATGGCGGAATCATGCATCTGCTTTTCAACATGTTCTTCGGTTTGTGGATGTTTGGGATGGAGATCGAGCACATCTGGGGTCCGAAGAAGTTTCTCATTTTCTATCTCGCGTGCGGCGTCGTTGCAGGCATCGCGCAGCTGCTTCTGGCTCCGATTGTGGACCGACCCTCGATGGTGATTGGAGCGTCGGGCGCGGTGTACGGGGTCATGGTTGCGTTCGGCATGATGTTCCCCGATCGTTACATCTATCTCTATTTTCTTATCCCGGTGAAGGTGAAGTACTTCGTCGTTGTTCTTATCCTGCTTGGTTTGTTTTCCCTGGGCCAGCCGACAGATGTGGCGAACCTTGCGCACCTTGGCGGGGCCCTTGCCGGCTATGTTTACCTTCTCTATGACATGAAGCGGATCCCGGGTCACGATCTGTTCCGGCGAATCACCTGGTGGTGGAACGGCATGTTTGCCCCGCGGCCGGAACACGGTGACGACGCGGTCGAGGCAAAAGTGTACGATATCGACGAGAGAAAAAGTGAAGAATCTCCGACCTCAAAAAGTGACGAGGTCGCAGATGTTCAGAAGAGAATCGATGAGATCCTTGACAAGATCGGGCGGTCGGGGTATCAGAATCTCACGGAAGAAGAAAAGAAGATCCTCTTTGAAGCGAGCAGGAAACTGAACTAGCGAGCATACCATGAGCAACCAGCTACCGATTCCCGAAGTTGCCAATTCCGGTCCGCACCAGACATACAAGGTTGGTGTGCGGAGGAAAACGCGGCAGGTGCGTGTGGGAAGTGTTCCCGTCGGGGGGGATGCCCCGATCTCGGTCCAAACGATGACGAAGACCAAGACGGACGACGTCAAAGGGACGGTGGGGCAGATTACGGCGGCGGCCGAAGCAGGCTGTGACATTGTCCGGGTCACGGTGAATGACAAAGAGGCTGCCGAGGCAATGAAGGAAATTGTCAGACAATCACCCCTGCCGATCGTTGCCGACATTCACTTCAATCACGTGTTCGCGTTGAAGGCGGTGGAAGCGGGCGTCGCCAAGGTGAGAATCAATCCGGGAAACATCGGGGCGAAGGATCGTATCCGTCAGGTGTTGAACGCGGCAAAAGAGAGGGGAATCCCCATTCGCATCGGGGTCAATTCGGGCTCGCTTGAAGAGGATATTCTGGAAAAGCACGGGTATCCAACTCCCGAAGCCCTGTTCGAAAGCGCCATGCGTCATGTGGGAATATGCCGCGAATTCGATTTCCACGATATCATTGTTTCCGTGAAATCGACCGATGTGAAGCTCATGATTGAGGCTTATCGCCTTGTGGCCCAGCGAACGGATATCCCGCTGCATCTCGGTGTTACGGAGGCTGGAACGACGAAGGTGGGGACAATCAAGTCCGCCGTTGGAATCGGAACGCTCCTCTCGGAGGGTATTGGGGACACCATTCGCGTGTCGCTCACGGATGATCCCGTGAAAGAGGTCGAGGTCGGAAAAGAAATTCTTCGGTCTCTCAGCCTGGCGACGCGTAATATCGAATTGATCGCGTGCCCCACCTGCGGGCGTTTGGAGGTGGATCTGTTCGGGATCATGGGGCAATTGGAGGAGAAGCTGGCGGGAGTGAAAAAGCCCGTGAAGATTGCCGTCCTCGGCTGCGTGGTGAATGGGCCGGGCGAAGCCAGTGAGGCCGATATCGGCATTGCGGCCGGGAAAGGTGTGGCGATCCTTTACAGGAAAGGGGAGCTTATTAAGAGGGTAAAAGAGGAAGACATTGTGAAGACGGTTCTCGAAGAAGTGGATCGGTTCCAGCCCGAATCGTAGCGCGGGCTGTCATTGCGCAAAGGAAGTTGATTCATGAGAGTCATCGCCGGTTCTATCATGATCGTACTTGTTCTGTTCGGCTGCGGAGAGAAACAGGCTGCTCCCCCGCCTCCTGTCGACCTGGTGAAGGAAGAAGTGTCCGTTGCAGGAATCTCGTGGTCCTATCCCATGCTGTGGGACCGGTCGCATGAAATGCCGATGCGAGTTGCAACGTACGTTATCCCATCAGGATTGGAGGATGTTGAGCCGGGCGAGTGCAGTATTTTCTATTTCGGAAAAGATCAGGGCGGCGACGTGGATTCCAATATTCAGCGCTGGGGTTCCCAGTTCGAAGGGGCTACCGAGGCACAGAAGATCACTTCATCGGTGAACGGCATTGATGTGGTCTACGCCCGCATCTATGGCAACTATCTTGCCCCCTCCGGGCCTCTCATGGAATCCCAGGGAAAGAAATTTGGATACAAGCTCCTGGGGGCGATCGTGAGTGCCCCGGAAGGATTTGTCTTTTTCAAGTTCACGGCTCCGGCTTCGATTGTCGAACAGCACGAACATGGGTTCATTTCGATGATCGAATCCATTCGCAAGAATTAGCCGCATGATCCCGCTGGATGCTTTCCGTTGACTCCATTCGCCGTTATTGCCTTCGGAAAGGGAGCCTCATTTCTGAGGATTTCCCCTTTGGCGAAGAGACCCTTGTGATCAAAGTTGCCGGGAAGGTATTTGTTCTCACCAACATCACCGACGACATTCCCTCCATCAATCTCAAATGTGATCCCGAACGTGCGCTCGAGCTGCGCGCTCAATACGACTCCGTGCAGCCCGGATATCACATGAACAAGAAACATTGGAACACCGTGGTCATTGACGGGTCGATTCCGGACGAAGAGGTCCTTGAAATGATCGATCATTCCTACGAGCGCGTGATTGCAGGATTAAGAAAGGCCGACCGCGATAGGCTTGGTGGCAAAAAGGGAGGAACTGCGAGAACCGCTAGAAGTAGAAAATGAATCGGATTCCCAGGCACGGGCATTCCCCGACATTATGAAGTAATGGGCATTTCTCCGTCAGCTTGAAGCAATGCACATCCCCCCGAGAGTCTGAAACGAAGGAATTGCCCCGACCTTAAGGTCGGGGTTAATGAGGGCCCCCAAAAAACAAAAAGGGCTTCAGCCCTTTTCCGAAATACACGGTTGACCTCTTTCCTTTATTCCTCCTCTTCATTCCCTTCCTGCTCCGGCGCATCCTCAGTCACTGTCAGAAGTTCCTTCATGAACGAGGCATTGCTCGTGCTCTGATCCTGTTCGTAGGCGTGAATGAGATTCCTGAGAGTCCGGACTATGATTGCCTGGGCATCGCACTCGAGCTGAAGCAGGTCCGAAAGCGGCAGCAGAGCGCCGTTGTTGAGGGTGATCAGGTCGTTGACGTCGAGACACCTTCCCCCCTTGAAGCAATCGACAATGTAGTTCTGCTTCCCTACGGAGGCCCGGGCAAGAAAATGGCCGGGGAGGTTGATCCCCTCAACATCAAAACCGAGCCGTGCCGCCACCAGGATATAGATGGCCGCAAGACTGATCGGAATTCCCCTTTTCTGTTCGATAACATAGACCAGATTGCTGTTGAGAGGATTGTAATAATCCGCTTCGGTCCCGCGAAGCTGTTTCTTTGTGAAGAGGAAATGGGCAAGGGTCAGAGCATCCTGTTTCCGGTTTGACGCTTCGAATTCCTCACTCAGATTGTCCAGCAGCTCCGTGAGTTTGCCGGGATACGCACGGCCGTGTTGAAACTCGGCGATCCACCCGAGCGCCGATTCGAGCATTTCCTTGTCATCCTCGATTTCACCGAGGGTTGGCCACAGGTCGCGAAGCCATTTCTGATTATGCGCGTCCAGCAGGCGGGTGATGAGCTGCTGCTGATCCTTGCTCAGGGTAATCTTCAGGCGCTCCAGTTCACGCTGCAGCGAAGGGCCGAAGGCAAGGAGCTCCTTCACAATGGTCTCCTGAACAACGGGAGAATCATCGTCCAGGAGTCTCAATAAATGGGGAAGTTGTTTTGGATCAGGGGTCGTCATCTGAACATTGATAATCATTTTTTTCCCCTGAGTCAACAGAAGTGGGACGAACGAACATTCTGGTATTCAACTCCGTGCACTCTGTGCCTCCTCTGCTTGCCCCCGCCTGTCCTGACCTGTCCCGATGCTTTCAGTCGGGATGTTTTGAATCGGGATGTTTTCTACGGGGTGTTCTACGTGGCTAAAAGCTTTTGCCACAGAGGTCACGGAAGAGGCGCAGAGAACACAGAGTAGTTTAAAAGCGACTGATGTCTCTTCC
>DATDRF010000028.1:0-2725 GCA_035291905.1 Bacteroidota bacterium | reverse complement strand
GAAGCTGACAACGCAGGGCAAGATGCCATACAACCTCATGTTCCGTCAACGCATATCGCCATCGACAAGAGTGATCGCTCAAGGAGCGACCGGACCGTCAACAGATACAAAAGGATCATTCCGGGATTCCCAGGTGATGATTGAGACTCAAATCCTTGGCGAGAAAATGCTGCAAATTCAGTACGAGGGCGGACTTGAGCTTCTCCCGCCCGAAATCACGACTCGCACAGGTGATGTGAACAAAGGACTGAAGATCGTTTCGACGGAGTGGAAAGGAAAGCAGTTGAGAATGACTGTCGATGGATTGGCCAACGAGGGCTATGAGTTGAAGGTCATCAATCCGCAGACCATTGCAGAAGTCAAAGGTGGCAGTGTAGATGGAAGCGCGGTGAAATTCCAAATGCAGAGCGGGCCCCCGGGAGAGTTTGTTCGAAAAATGATTGAGATTCGGGTGAAGTAAAATCAAAAATATTACACAGAGAGCACCGAGAGACACAGAGATCACAGAGGTAAAGCTCTCCGTGTTCTCTGTGCCTCCTTTGTGTTCTCCGTGTTATGCTTTCTTCTTGTTGTCTCAGTAGACAAATGACTGATTCCAGATGAAAACCAAGCTCTCACCCCTGAAGCTTCTCGAACGCACCGACAAATGGTACCTCGGCGGCGGCAACAGGCTTCTCTGGGCCCCCGAATTCCCCCAGCATCTCGACAAGCCGGGTTTCTGGGACCACGCACACTACTACAATTACCCGTTTCAGCCCCTCTTCACCTGGACGATTCTCGATCATGAAGGCAAGGAACTGACGCCACAGTTCAAATCAAGGATCTGGAATCCGGCCGGTTTGACGCAAGAATTCCGGTGCGGGCAACTCTCTGTCGAAGAGACCAAATCTGTCCTCCCGAGCGACGTCGCCCTCTCGACTGTCGTCATCAAGAACAGATCGAAAAAGCCCGCGAACCTGCATTTCGTCGTTTGGACGGCCCACGAATCGAAGCCTTCAAGCCGTGGAAATCGTCTGAGCGCAGTGAAGGCCGGCGGAACAGCGTCGTTCGTGAAGCACCTCACTGCCTCGGGACGGCCCGAGATGCCTGTGGCCTGCGCACTTGGATTCAACCGACCCGCTAAATCCTTTGGAGCAATGCTCAGCGAGGGTCCCGCTGTGAAGCCCCTGTGGTCTCTTACGCCATTTGTCGAGAAATTCCGGCACGGTTCGCTCGGGAACGACAAGACAATCTCCGGCGTAACAGAAGACGGCATCGTCTTCATTGCCCTCCATTGTTCGATGACACTCGGGCCGATGGAACAGGAATCTGTCTCTGTGGCATGCGCTCTGGCCCCTTCATCCCCCGAAGCCCTGCGAAATCGCGATCTCGTTCTCAAGCAAAAGAAACCGCAGAAACTCAGCATCCTGAACTGGGAGGACCATTTTGCAGGTGTTCCTTCTTTCGAATGTTCGGACGAATTCCTGACGAGATACTACTGGTATCGGTGGTACGGATTGCGGTTGAACACGATGTACGGAGAGGAAGGAAACTACAGTTATCCGTTTGTGTGTGAGGGAATCGGGTATTTCCGCGCCCCGATCTCTTACAGCGCGCCCTGCCACATGATGGAAAATCGCTGGATGCATGAGCCCGAGCTGGCGCAGGGGAGTTTGCTCACATTCATTGAGAACAGACGAACTGACGGAGGATTCCGCGGGTACATCGACGTCAATCATTACCGTCAGGAGATGTTTTATCATGCGAACTGGGGAAGGGCGCTCCTTGAGCTCGACCAGATTCACCCGTCACGAAAGTTCCTCGAAGCAGCCTACAAGGGACTCAAGGAATACGCAGGATATTTTGACAGCGAACGGGATGAAGAGATCAGCGGAATGTATGATATCGACAACCATTATGAGACCGGCCAGGAATACATGCATCGTTACATCGCCGTGAATCCCAATGCCGATCAGGATAACTGGGGGGAGGTGTTCCGCCTGAAGGGTGTCGATGTCACTGTTTATGTTTATGAGCTCAAACGGGCACTGGCGCTCGTCGCAGAGAAGATAGGGCGAGCTGAAGAGGCCGATCTCTGGACCATGGAGGCACAGCGCGTGAAGTCTGTGGTCCTTTCTTCGATGTGGGATCCGAAGGACAAGATGTTCTACGACGTCGATCCCGAAACCAAGCAGCGCATCAAGGTGAAGTCCGCGACATGTTTCTATCCCTTTTTCACCGACATTGTGAGCGCTGAGCATCTCGACGGTTTGAAACGTCATCTTCTGAACCCCGGGGAATTCTGGACGCCCTATCCGGTTCCGTCTTCAAGCGCGGATGACGAATACTTCAGCGCGGAGCCGATATGGAAGGGGAAGAGAATGAATTGTCCGTGGAACGGCCGCGTCTGGCCGATGACCAACAGTCATGTGGCCGAGGCGCTGGCGGCTTCGGCCCTGAGGTTCGGTGATCATGAATTGCGAAAGCGAACCGTCGAGTTCATCAACAAGTTTGTCCGAATGATGTTCTTCGACGGAGACCCAAAGCGGCCCAATTGCTTTGAGCACTACAACCCGCTGACAGGATATCCGAGCGCGTATCGGGGGATCGATGATTATCAACATTCGTGGGTGAACGACCTGATCATCAAATACATCTGCGGAATCAGGCCCGATTCGCACTCCGTTACCGTCGACCCCTTTCCGTTCGGACTGAAAGAGATAAACATCGACAACGTGGTGATCCG
>DATDRF010000027.1:0-11928 GCA_035291905.1 Bacteroidota bacterium | reverse complement strand
GGACGCGTGACGCTTAACGGGGCCAAACAGGCAGCAACGATTGAAATGAAAGACAAAAGACTCCTGTTGAGACTTTCAGAACCGGCGACAATACCCGAGGGTTCTGTGCTGCAAGTGATTCTCTGATGATAGTGTCGTCGGCGACAGCTGCGCAGAGTTGATCGCCATCTTTAGGACTTATTCCTAAATTACCCCTCCTTATTTGCTGAAGTCGGAACTCAGCGGTGGTGGCATCGTATACCTCTTCACTGTACCTTTTCATTTATTGATCCTTCGCCGTCCGGCCGGGTGCCGGCGACCGCCTCACGGTCATCCGTACTCTCTATTGAAAGGAGTACCCCATGTCTTTCAGAATTCCTTTACGGGAATTCTTTTCCTGTTTCTTGCCGGCTGCGCGGCAACAAGCACAACGACCGAGGCCTCAGATGAGGAACTATGCCCAATAATCCTGCTGATTCGGTAGTGGCTCTGAGCCATTACCGCTGATTCCAGTCCCTTGACAATAGGCGCGTAAATGACCAGATTGTTCACTGATTAGGTGTTCAGAGAAGTGTACCGTCTTCGGGGGTTGTTCGTCCTACATCTGTCCCATAGCGTCCGACTCAATTACTAAAGACTGCGAGTAAGAGGTCCGGAAGCGATTTTTGGCCGTTTCGTGGACCACACGCCGACTTTCCTCGCTGGAGGCCATTCTGCCATGGACTTCAGACAACTTTTTCCCCTTTTCAAACGTCTAACAGAAAGCCTGCCACACATCCCGCGGGAGCTTATGAAAAAGAGAGCCATACAAGCATTCTCCGTCCTCGCATTTATCGTCATCGTTGTATACGCCTACGCCGCCACATCGACGCCGGAATCCTCCACATCGATCTCCGTTCTTTTGAAGCGGGGCCCGTTCGTTGTCTCTGTCACCACGACAGGGGAATTGCAGGCGAAGAACTCGATCGACATTCGAGGTCCCGAAGGCGCACGCGCAGCGAACATCTGGCAGATGAAAATCTCCAACCTCATCCCTGAGGGGACCGTCGTCAAGAAAGGGGCATTCGTCGCCGAGCTGGACCGGTCGGAGATCATGCAGAAGCTGAAGGATTCGGAGCTTTCCGTCCAGAAATTCCAGTCACAATTCGACCAGGCGGTCCTGGATAGCGTTCTGACGCTCTCGCAGGCACGCGACGATTTGGTGAATCTGGGCTTCGCCATGGAAGAAAAACGAATCGCGAAGGAACAGTCCGTCTATGAAGCTCCGGCGATGCAACGACAGGCAGAAATCGACTATGAGCGGGCCCAGCGCAATGTTCAGCAATCGCAAAAGAACTATGTCACAAAGCGCAAGCAGTCAATAGCAAAGATCGTTGCAGTGAAGGTCGATCTTCAGAAAGAACAGAGCAAGAAAGATATCCTCGCTCAGACCCTGGGCGAGTTTACGATCAAAGCCCCCGCTGACGGCATGGTCATCTACGCGAGAGAATGGAACGGACGGAAAAAAGTGGTCGGGGCAACGATCAATCCGTGGGAGTCGGCTGTCGCAACCCTGCCGGATCTGAGTGTCATGGAATCCACCACGTATGTCAACGAAGTGGATATCCAGAAGGTCGCCGTCGGGCAGAAGGTTGAAATCAAGCTGGATGCGGATCCCAGCAAGAAGCTGAGTGGAATCGTGCGCCAGGTCGCCAATATCGGGGAACAGCGCCCCAATGCCGATTCAAAGGTGTTTGAAGTAAAGATCCTCGTCAATGAATCGGATACAACACTCAGACCCGCAATGACCACAAGCAACACCATTATTGTGGCTACCCTCGACAGCGTTCTTTTTCTTCCTCTTGAAGCTGTTCATGCCCAGGAGGGCCGGTCATTTGTCTACAAAGCCAACGGGAGCGGCATCGTCAAACAAGAGGTGAAACTTGGCCTGATGAATGACAACGGCGTGATCGTCGAGAGCGGGCTTTCGGAGAACGACACTGTGTTTCTTTCCACTCCCCCTGATGCTGCGGAGATACCTATCGACACCCTGACGGCACCGCCGCCGCCCGCACAATGACCGGTCTGCAATCTCTTAACCTGAATTTTCCCATAGCCCTTCAGGCCATCATCCATAACAAGCTGAGGGGCATTCTCACTTCGTTGGGTATTGTTTTTGGGGTCGCCTCGGTCATCGCCATGCTGGCCGTCGGCAAAGGCGCTCAGCACGAGATCCTGGAGCAAATGAGGCTCCTCGGCACGAACAACATCATCATCATTCCGACCGTCGAACAGGAAGAAGGAAAGGTCGAGGCGACGGGTGTATCGGAGAAGGCCGCTGCAAAGAACAAGTTCACGACCGGATTGACCCTCGCCGATGCATCTGCTATTCAGGCAACCATCCCACAGGTGGAATTCGTCAGCCCGGAGATCATCGTTGAAACCACGGTGATCCGCGAAGGATTGAAACGAAGCGGCAAGCTGGTAGGTGTCGACACGACGTTCTTCAGGACATCCGATTTCAAGATCGTACGCGGCAACGGGTTCACCGACACCCAGATTCGGGAGGCCTTCCCTGTGTGTATCATCGGGTACGGCATCGGATCGAAATTCTTTCCCGGAGAAGACCCGCTGGGGAAATTGCTCAAGTGCGGCAGCCTCTGGCTTACGGTCATCGGAGTGCTTCAAGAGCGAACGGTCAGCAAACAGAGTATCCAGCACCTTGGCCTGCGAGATTATAACATGGACGTCTACACCCCCGTCAGCACTCTCCTTTTACGGTACAAGAACAGGACATTGATCACGAGGCAGGCCGTTCAGGAGGCATCCCGAACGTATCGCGGAAACGATTCGAATGAAGAGAAGAAGAAGCCGAACTACCATCAGATCGACCGGCTGGTTGTAAGGATTTCCGAAAGCAGGTACGTTCCACCGGCAGCTGAAGTCATGAGCCGCATGCTGCAGCGACGACACAACGAGGTGGTCGACTACCAGATCACGGTGCCGGAAGAGCTTCTGAGACAGGAGCAGAGGACGAAACAGATCTTCAACATCGTTCTGGGAGCTATCGCCTCGATCTCGCTGCTCGTCGGAGGCATCGGAATCATGAATATCATGCTCGCCTCTGTGCTGGAACGAACAAAAGAGATCGGGATCAGGCGATCCTTGGGCGCCACCCGCAGGGATGTGATTCTCCAATTCCTCAGTGAGGCCGTATTCATCAGCGTCACCGGCGGATTCATCGGAGTTCTCTTCGGCGCGGGAATGGGAACGGCAATCGAAAAAACGACCGGCATTCTGACGATTGTCTCGGCCGATTCTGTCATACTCTCGTTCCTCATTTCGATGGCCATCGGCATTGCCTTCGGAATCTTACCAGCTAAAAGAGCAGCCGAACAGGACCCCATTGTGGCATTGCGCTATGAATAACACGACTCGTACGGGTTTTTTGACAATACTCCTGATCCTCACACTCGCGGCGGGGACAAGTCTTGCACAGCAGGATACCGTCACATTAGCTCTCGATACCTCCATTCGAACGGCTCTCCAGGGGGGCCCTTCCCTTGCGATTGCCCGTGAGCTTTTCACCTCTCAGCGCGAATCATACGACAGCTTCCGCTCGCTCCTGTACCCCCAATTGAGCCTCCAGGGTCAGGTCCCAGGGTTCTACCGGTCGATCTCATCCGTTGTTCAGCCCGACGGAACGACCAAATTCTATCCTCAAAGCCAGGCAAGCTCAACGGTGAATCTCGCCCTCTCCCAGCAGATACCGTTTACGGGCGGGGAGCTGCAGATTTCAACAGGGTTGAACAGGGTCGATCTTCTTGAAACCAATTCCGTTCTCTACCGGTCATCTCCTCTTTCGGTGACATTTCGTCAGCCCATTTTTCAGCTCAACACGCTCCGCTGGAATCTGGAGGAGCGGGAGATGCAAATAGACCGCGCCAACCGGCAGTGGGTTGAGGCACTCGAAGAAATTTCGCTCGATGTGACAAACAAATTCTTTCAGACCTATCTCGCTTCGATGAATGTCGAGAACGCCCGGAACAACGTTCAGATCAACGACACGCTCTACCAGATTTCGCGGGGGAGATACAACGTTGGGAAGATCGCGGAGAACGATCTTCTCCAGAGCGAACTTGCGCTCCTGAACGCACGAACCCAGTTTGACAATGCCACCATGGCCTTCGAGAATGCACAGAAGACCCTTGCATTCGCCCTCGGACTTCCAAAGCATACCCCTCTCCGTCTGGTGCCGCCCCAGAGTGTTCCTGCGCTGACGCTCGATCCCGCTCGCGCCGTAGCCGAAGCCAAATTGAACAGGAGCGACGTCGTCGACATGGAGATTTCGAAGCACTCGGCAGATCGTTCTGTCGCCCAGGCGAGCCTTGAAAACACTTTTTCGGCAACCCTTACGGCCAACGCGGGACTGAATCAGCGTGCGGACAAGATTCCTGACGCGTATCGGCATCTCCTCGATCAGCAACAATTAAGCATATCGTTCGAGATTCCTCTCGTGCAATGGGGCGCGGGATCCGCCTCCATCGAAGCGGCGGTTGCGGAGCAGCGCAGAGTGGAAACCTCCAGCCTCGTTCGGGCTAACAGCCTGGAGGACGAGGTGCACGCACAGGTGATGAGCCTCAGACTGCTGCAGTTTCAGGTGGGGATTTCCGCCAAGGCCGACACGATGGCGCAAAGGCGGTTCGAGGTCTCGAAGGACAGGTATCTCATCGGAAAAATCGACGTGACGAATCTGTTTCTGGCTCAGAACGAGAAGGACTCCGCGAGAAGGTCGAGAATCCAGACGCTGTGGGATTTTTGGGCGGGGTATTATCGGCTGCGCCGGTTGACGCTCTATGATTTTGAGGCGAATTCACGACTGATGAATGCGCCGCCGCGATAGCGGAACGGGGGTGCCTGGGATTCCGGATTTCACGTTTCTCCGCCGAAGACGCCAGCCCGCCGCTGTGTTGGCTTCAAAGAGGCTGGCGGCGATGCGCCTATCGCGCAAAGTTTCAGGCATCAGCCCCCTCACTGGATCTTGACCCCGCTAACAGCCACTCCTCCTGTTTGTACCTACCTTTCCTGAGTCAATCCGACAAAAGAACAGGGCAAAACATGAACCCGAGATATCTGCTGTTCGTTGCAGTCTTCCTGTTGCTCTCATCATGTTCCGTTTTCACACCTGCAATAAGGATGGGAACCCTGGACATGAGGATCGAGAGTCTGGAAAACGGACACTTGATGCACATTCGGGTCGACCGTCCCGTCGGGTCGGTGACCGCGTTGGTTACCACCGGTCAGTGGCTTGTTGTCACGATAGCGGATTCCCTGCTGGATGCGAAGAAGATCGAATCGTCCCGATCAAGCCTTGTCGATACGGTTGAAATCACAAATTTCTCAACGGTCCTGCAGCTCGCGTTTCATCTGACGGTTGGAGTAGACGCGGTCGAAGTCATCCATGACGACCCGAGCCAGGATATTCTGATTTCACTTTTTACCCCGCGAAAGAGGACGTTAAAGAAATGACGTTAGGGAAGGAACCTTCTGACCCGACTACGCATACGCTTCGGCGGGCAAGCTTCTGATTTCTGACCTCTGACTTCTGACTTCTGACCTCTGACTTCTGACCTCTGACTTCTGACCTCTGACTTCTCACTTCTCCTCCTCGTACCATCTCTCCCTATTCACTCTCCTGATCGCCTGCAAGGCCGACGGATGATCCCATTGTGCCGATCGCTTCTCACGAAACACGATTCTCCCATTCGAGTCGATCACATAGGTAGTGGGATAAAGACCTGTTTTCAATTGGGCCGGAATACCGTCGCGTGAAAAGAAGATCGGAAGGGTAAACTTCTTCTTCTCCATGAATCGCTCAACAGTGTCGGGACTCTCTTCCGTAACAAAGAACAATTCGACCCCCTCAGTCTTGAGTGAATCGTACATCCGATGCAGTCCCGGCATCTCAGCAATACAGGGCTCACACCAGGTCGCCCAGATATTCAGGAAAATGGTGTGGTGCTTCGCTTCAGAGAACAGGTACTGGTTTTCGTAAATATCATAGAGTTTCCATCCCCAGGTTGAATCGGAGATCACAACAGGCGGTGTGACAGGAGAAAGATCGGGGGGGATCTCTTCGTACTTGGTCTTGAAGAAAGAGCAACCGAAAATGCCAAGGCACAAGGAAAGGAAGACAATCTGTCTCAGATTAGATGAGGTCATAAACCCTTCTCAATACTCTATCAGACTACGACAGTGTGCACCTCGGTGTTTCACACTTTGGCATCTTGAAGCCCGCCTTCACACCCAAAACACGCTGATTCGGCCATTTCTCTCAATCACAAATTTTTGCGAATTTACTTGACTTTTTAGATCCATATTCGCAGTATTCTGCCATCTCCCGGGGCACCCCGGATCCGATCTTAAAAAGGGATCCCATGAAACCTCCCACTGTTGAGCAATTTCAGAGGTTGATATCCCCGTCCTCTACGCGAATCGAATTCTCATTCAATGATCGTCGGATCAGCCTCGAAGTTCGTAACTGGGGCGGCTCCTACTCGATCTCCTTCTCCATCCCATCCGGAAACCAATGGCGAATCAGCCGGCTCCTGACCGGTGTCGAGTCGGCCGAGGATCTTTGCGGTATCTGGAGTGCGTTCCTTGAACATCCCGAGCAGTACCTTGATCCTGAATGGCATAAAAGGTATGGCAGCAGGACAGGTTTTCATCAGTGATCCCGACAGATGCCAACCAAAAGCAAAAAGCCGACTCATTCCTGAGCCGGCTTTTTAGTTTCTTTCTTCGCGCAATCCAACGCAAATTGGTCTCCCTGACTCTCCAACGAAGGCAAGAAGCCTGCTACCTTAGCAGCAACATTTTTCGCGTGGTGGCGTTGCCGGGTGCGGTCAAACGATAGAAGTAAACCCCGCTCGATGCCACGAGGCCCGCTGAAGTTGTTCCGTCCCACTCGACACTGTGCGACCCGGCGATCAGATCTTGATTGACCAGCGTCTTTATCTTCCTCCCCAACATGTCAAAGATCTCGATTGTCACCCGACCTTTTTTCGGTATCTGATACCCGATGACTGTCATTGGATTGAACGGATTCGGATAATTTTGAGAAAGGTCAAACGTAAGAGGAACCTCTGACTGGCCCTCAATGCCGGCTAAGATACTTCCCCACACCTTGACCGTGTCCCCGGGGAAGTTCGGCTTGCTTGAGAGAATACGTATGACGTTTCCCGTTGCCGGCATTGTTCCTCCCATCACGTTCGCCGGCCAACCCGGATCAGTTACACTCCCGGAATTGTAAGCAACCAGTACCATGCGGGCCATTACTTCTGAACCCGTTCCCGTGTAGTATCCTGTCGCATAATTCACGGAATCGGCGGCAAATGCATTGTAA
Organism: Bacteroidota bacterium; assembly: GCA_035291905.1. GTDB lineage: Bacteria > Bacteroidota > Ignavibacteria > UBA10030 > UBA10030 > JACPLA01. Next base: position 4,565 of record DATDRF010000027.1, on the reverse strand, counting down.
GCAGCCTGTCCGGGAGTCTTCGGATTCGCGTCCATCCAATAGATCCAGTCCGTGTACGCATCATTATCACCACCGGAGATGGTATGGTCCGCTGCCTGCAGATTGAATGCATCGTTTCCGTCTTCATCAAGAATCCATGGGATCATCCGGTAATCATCCGAAGGGTCGTTGAGCGTGCCAATGCCGATGTTCCACAACTCGAACGGAACGTTGACGAATTTGTCGTTCGTATAATACAGGCAGGCCCTGTTAGGACCCGCGGTGAAGCGTATCTCGAAGTCGTAATGAACAAATCGGGAGAAGTTATCATTGCGGAACACGCGGGACCTGAACCGCGTATAGCTGATATCTGCGGGATCCGGGTTCGTATGAATCCCCCATTGGCCGCCGCCCCAATCAGCCGCGGGACGATCCGGGTTCCCTTCAAGCGTCGTTGGAAAACCGCTCGAATTGAACGCGAAGGCGGCATAGGTTGGGGGGTCGATCGGACCCGATGGATTCTGGACGTGGCGAAAGTCCTCAATGTCTTTCCTTATCCCCTGGACAATGAATTGTATTCCATCGACAACCGGATGGAACCACGTCACACCTCCTGGCCACACTTTCTGGTTTGTAAGAAGCAGACTGTCCGTGGTGATGTCTTTTAGCGACCAACATAATTCGGCTCCAACGCTGTCAAATGTAACAATGTAGTTGTGACCTGTCAGCTGGGCCGGATCCGCAATGATTGGAACGACACTTTCAGACGGGCCAGCTACCTGATACACCTTCAGTGTATCCCTCCAGGTCTCCCCGGGCGTCCACGCAGCCACAGGGAATTCCGCGCTTGAAACGTACGCAGCCCCGTCGTACAAAACGGAATACGCGAGCATGGCTGTCTCATTGGGGGATTCATTCCGAAATGACAACACGAAGAAATCCTGAGAACTGGTGGTGCCGGGCCAGATCTCAGTCCCCGGCATCATGTCCGCTATGAGGTCGACAATTCGCCCGGATTCATACTGCACCGGGCTAAGGCTTCGTACCCTAAGTTGGATAATGGAGTTCAACCCGTCGGCATTGTGGATATCAAAGCGTACAAGCACATTCTCATTTGGATTTATCATCAAATCCTGTTTCCCGTCTTCCCAAATGATTTCCCAGTTTGTCAGAATCGGCCTCGGACGCAACGAGACGTTGCTCATATAGGGATCATAGGTCAACGGTCCCGTCGATGTCTGCAGCACCAGCTTCGCCTTGTAGGGGCCCGCCTTGTTCGATGTGTTCAGGGCATTCCCCCAAATTCCGTCTCCGGAGAGACTATCCTGATGGGTTCCATCGTCATAGAGAGTCAATGACAGCTGAGGTTCTGTGTTCCGGGAAGGTTCGAAATACAATTCCGCCGATTGGACTGTGATATTCTGAGGGGGGGTGATCCGAATTGCAAGCTCTGTGGTTGCCGAATCCGGGTAGCTGACTATGGAGGTATGCGCGATCTGCGATTGAAGGAACAGTGAATTGAACTCGCTCTGCACACCATTGTCAATGACCTTCATGAGAGCGACACTTGAAAGCCGATCGGCACCGAGGCCCGCGATAACGGCAACATAGACTTCTTGCGTGTCCCCCGGGGCCATTCGGAATGGACCGGAATTTACGAGCTGGCGTCGATCGCCCGGCGCATAAGAGTACGTTGTGCCCATGCCATCAACAAATCCTGTTCCGGCGACGGGGTCACCGGAGAAAGGATACTTTGTAACGGGCTCGCCGATCGGATGGGGATATGGAGTCGGGACATCCAGGAGACTGCCGACGGGTGCATAACCGCGAAGCATTGCCCACCATCTGCCTGTTCCGCGATCGTATTCTCCAAAGGGAGGATCGGAGAATGGACTTCCTGATGAGAAGTACGCGAAGGAAGACATGCCGAGATTCTTAATACCAGATCGGCGCTTCAAGTCAAAAACTCCGGAATCTCCAGGTGCGGGCGTCGATGGACCTGCCAGCAAGTCGTATCCGACAGACGGAGGCGCCAAAAAGTAGTTTGCATACTGCAGATCAGCAAGGTTGCCGTTATATGAATACCCCAGACTCAGGAGCGAATCACAGCCGATCAGATCGTCCCCTGCGTTTCCGATATCGATATCCGACCACTGGCAGAAAAACATACTGTCAAGATAGAAAGTCCCTTTTGCCCCGCCCGGTGTGAGCTCAACACCGCCCTTATTGATCAGACGATAGCGTGTAAAATACACGTTACCGAGAGCATCCGTCCGTTCGTAACCCCAGACGGTCTTCTGGACTTCCAGGCCGATTGGCTCAGAACCCGCGAATTGGAGAACCTTGGTCCGATCGAGACCATGGTACACTGTGTAAAGGACCTGATCAGCCGGTATGTGAGGATTGCTGCCGGCGACACCCGGCTCATCATGATTCCCGGCGATGAGACTGTCTACGGTGAATGTGGCACTGAATGCCGGCGGCGGATCGTACACACCATTGTGGTTCCTGTCAATGTACGGAGCACCGAGGTTTATGACCGCCGTTCCTGTTGTCGCCGTATAGTTGCCGGCGGGCCATTCAGCCCAGTCCATCGCATAGCGGGCAAGCATCTCATCCACCATGGCTTGGGTCGCAACTGCAGCGGATGACAGTTCATTGACGATAGAGGCATCTCTCACGAGTTCTGCGCTCGTCATTTCCGTGTAGTCCCGGCGAATGCGGTAGATCCGCGCCCTAGGGTCGTTCACGGTTTGCGTCCAGGCTGCCGTAGCCCCATTCCCTTCCACCCATCCCTGAGTCATTCCATGAATGGAGTTGTACGTTCCGCCGTTGACGCGGACAAACTGATTAGCCACAGGCGTCCCCCCGGCTCCGGGGAAACCGCCTGTATACATTAGTCCGCCGAACACGATGTTATCTTCGTAGACTGCGTGAGCCGTAAAAGCGGGGTAGACCAAGCCCTCTTTGCCAAACGGGGAGTGGTTGCCATCACCGTCCGAACGATGCCACGTCCAGAGGTTGTTGATATTCAGCACGGCCCACGTCAAGCCGGTTGTGCCTTTGGCAATGGTGTTCTTGCCGCTCTTCGACCTGTCCGGCTGCCCTGCTGCAAACGACACAGTCCACACCAGGACCAGCAACACCATAAGGGGCCGCTGACCTCCAAGGTTCGTTCGATTTCTCATGAGTCTACTCCTTTGTCGACGCTGGTTCAAACAGACGGAGACCGGATTCTGACACTCCTTGCACAGTGTTTCCGCACTCCGTAACGACTTCGGCACCCGTCTGAGCATTATTCCATGCAAGGGCTCCCAAAAACGCAAAAGCCTCTTTCAAGCTCTCTCGAGCTCTCAGAGGCCTCCTTATTGAACACCCGCGATCCCCAAATCACGGGCACCAACATTGAGTAATAGTAGAGGTAATTCGAGGGACTGTCAAGCAGAATGGTTTGAGTTGCACATTCGTCGGTAGTTCCCAACCGTTCGACGCCACAAAACGCCAAACTCTCATGTATTACCCGGGAGGAAAGTCCGGCATGTGCGTTTCTATTAGTCCCTTCTGTTTGTTTTTGGGGCGAAACCTCAGTAGCATTGAGATACACTCTCGTTCGTTCCAACCCACCCCTCCTCCGCAGTCACTACGCCGGCAGCACCGTCCCAGAGGCATGCTTTCGATGTCCCCTATTGGCTCGACATTACCGTTGAAGGCACTTTGTTTTCACCGCGCGTTGAGCTTGCCTCGGCGGCATAGCCTCAATACACCAAGAATACAGGGTTGAGTTGTCTCGTCAAGTGCTCCTTCGACCGGACAAGTGCTCAAGCGGAGCGAAACACAGTGGTCACCGAGTACGGATGAAACTGGCGGTCTATCGCTGCCGTTTTCGGGGACGGCAAACACAACGGCAGGTGCTGCCTTCATGGCCACTAATATAGGTAGCAACACTGGAGTTCGTGGGATATGGGGTAGAGCTACCGCTACAAGTGGCGATGTCACCGGAGTTGATGGCTCTACTGAGTCAAGCAGTGGCGTTGGTGTCGCCGGAAGCGCGTATTCGAGCAGTGGTGGTTGTGGGTCTCCTGCTGGCAACAGAGTGGAGCCTATGGTCTCTTGGGAGCCTCTGGTTACGGTGTCTATGGCTATGCACTAGGCACAGGAAGTGGCAAAGGCGTGGCAGGTGTCTCGACAAGTGCCAACGGATATTGGGTCTTGGAAATAACTTAAGTTTCTTTGTTCTGAAGTGGAGATATGGAGGCGAGGACAGAATCACTGACAAAGAGATTCAGGCACTGAAAGCTTACGGCCGGGTCAGGGTCTACCAAGATAGGGCTGAGGCAAAAACCCGGGCAGGTGCTCTTCGAAGTTACATCGTGAATAACCTAAGCCGGGAGGACAGGGCCTAAAGAAAAGTCTTGGGGTGAGAAAGTCTGATTTCATAAGAATACCTCAGGACGGAAGTATCTCAGGAAAGGGTAAATAGCATGAAATCTCTCATGGATGTTCGAATGGTGTCTCTCATCGCGGGGCTAGGCAGCGGTCTCTTTCTTTGCCAGAGCGCATTTGGTCAGGCCGGGAGCGTTGTCATC
>DATDRF010000026.1:0-4753 GCA_035291905.1 Bacteroidota bacterium | reverse complement strand
TTTTTATCGTCACCCCGGTCAAGAGGGAGAATACACGTACTCCGTCGAACACATGATCCAGAAGTTCAAGGAATCGGCGGCAATGGGAGTGACAACAGTCTTGTTGCAGGGCGGCGTCAACCCGGCTCTCCCGTTTGAATACTACGAAGAGATGGTTCGCAGAACGGTCTCCGAAGTCCCGCAAGTCCATCCGCATTTCTTCTCGACTTCTGAGATCATCGGCATGGCGGACGTGGGAGGAATCACCGTTCGCGAGGCGCTTGAGAGACTCTGGAAAGCCGGATTAAGATCCATCCCCGGCGGAGGAGCCGAGATCCTTTCAGACAGGGTGAAGAAGAAGATCAGCAGCAGGAAGGGGACGTCGGCCGACTGGCTTTCCGTCATGAGAATTGCCCACGAGATCGGATACAAATCGACAGTGACGATGATGTACGGACACCTGGAGAATGACGAGGATATCGTGGAGCATCTCGACCAGGCAAGGCAGCTCCAGGACGAGACCCATGGATTTACCGCGTTCGTCCCCTGGTCGTTCAAACCCGGCAACACCCCCCTTGAAAAAGTCATACCTCACTACGCAACCCCCACGCGGTATCTGCAAATGATCGCGCTCTCGCGGGTGTACCTCGACAATTTCCCTCATATCCAGGCTTCATGGTTCTCGGAAGGAAAGAAAACCGGACAGATTGCCCTCCACTTTGGAGCCGATGACTTCGGCGGGACCCTTCTCGAAGAGAATGTCCATGCTGCAGCCAATTTCGTGAATAAAACGAATACAGAGGAATGTAAACAGCTGATCCGGGAGTCGGGATTCATCCCGGCACAACGGACGACGCTGTATGAGATTCTTCGGGTGGAAGAGCGGGAAGCGGCGGCGTAGACTAGCCGTCGATGAGAGAAGCCATGTTTTCGTAGAAGATCTTCTTTGCATCCGGCGTGGGGATGCGCATCTCCTGCACAAGCTTGATCTGGTTGTCGAGAATGTCGTAGCGGTACCCCCGCGGCATCATCCCCGAATCTGAGCCGAAAAGCATTCTCGTCGGTCCAAAAGCTTGCAGAGCCTTCTGAAACACCCCCCGTAAATCCAGCTTGTCGGGATGATTGGCCATCCACGAATTCGATCCGGCTGTATCGACGAGAACGTTGGGACACTGCTTCCCGACTTCAAGGGTTTCGGCAAATTTTCCGGCACCGAAGTTTGGAATGACGAATCTGAGCTTCGGAAACTTCTTGGCGACCGGTATGATGGTGGCCGGATCCGCAAATGCTTCGTTTGTGACGGTCGGGACCCCGGCGTATTCGCGCGCGCGAATGAGCAATTTCCCGAACTGGACGTACACGATTCCCTTGGACTCCTGTAGCAGGTTATAGAGGGGGAAGAGCCATTCGTCGGCGACACTGATCTGGTAAAGTGAAGGATAGAGAAAAACGCCGCGAAATTTCTCTTCCTTGATCCGCTTTTGAGCATTCTCCATCAGAAGATTCGAGTTCGGGTCAACGGTGAAGAACCCCGTAAAACGGGTGGGAGCCGATTGAACCGCCTTTGCAACCGCGTCTTCATCCCCCGGCATGCTGCCGATCAGAATGAGCCGCTCGATCTTCCACTTGTCAATGATGTCGACCCATCTTTTTGCGAGCTGCACGGGATCGTCGCCGGGGATTTCGATGTGCCCCTTCATCGCAATGTTCTTCAGCTCTGTGCTGACGTCGGCCCGATTCGGCTTCTGCTTCACCAGGAATCGGAAGAACGAGTTGGAGTAGAAATGAACGTGCGCATCAAATATTTTAAGGAGTCCAATCATAGTTAAACCAGTTGTACCTGCGGCACCGGGGGAATGAGGTTTCGTTCCGATCCGAGGCGAAACAGCAATTCAAGCGCTTTCTTCCCGTTCTCGCCCATATCGACAGTCAGTTCACTCACATACATCTTCACAAACCGCTCGCCCAGCTGTTGATCGATCCCCCTCCCATATTGGAGTGCATAGGGGATTGCTTCGGATTGATGCGTGTAACCGTAGTGAATGCTCTCTTTCAACCCTTTTGAGAGTCGGCGGGCGAGGTCTTCGCCCAGGTCCTTCCGCACAACGTCCAGTCCGAGGGGGAGGGGAAGCCGGCCGTACATCGAGGACCAGAGCTCACCGAAATCGACGATCTTGTTGAACCCCTGTTCCGCGTACGTGATCTGACCTTCGTGTATCAACAGCCCGGCATCAAATTCGCCGTCGGCGACACGATGCATGATCTGGTCGAAGGGTATGTCCGTATTTGACATCCCTTCACAAAAGATCTTGAACAGGAGAGTCGCTGTCGTGAGTTTTCCGGGTGTTGCGATCTTTTTCCCCTTCAGCTCTTCCAGGGAGGTATATCGTTTGGACACAAGGACAGGTCCATATCCCTCTCCCATGCTTGCCCCCGTCGCCATGATCCAATACCGATCTGCAATCGACGCGTATGCGTGGGCAGAGACGGCGGTGACTTCCAATTCGCCTTTCATTGCCCTCACATTCAATGACTGGATGTCTTCGAGGAGATGTTCGATTTTGACGCCGTCCAGTTTGACCCTCCCGCTGGAAAGGCCATAGAACATGAATGCATCATCGGGATCGGGGCTGTGACCGACACGGATGACCAGATCGGTCTTAATCTCTTTTTGCGCGGTTGCTTCTGCCGCCTTTGATGCCATGGTAGATCGTTACGATTCCGAAAGTGAGAGGGAATGTCCTGATGTGCTGAAGGCCCGCTTGTTCAAGGACCTTTGCGAACTGATCTCCGTCGGGAAATTCCTGAATAGTGCTGGGAAGATATTCGTATGCCTCTTTACTCGAAAGATATCCGCCCACCATGGGAAGGATCCTCTTTGAATAGAATCCATACAAGCCGGCCATGAAAGGCGATCGCGGTCTTGAGAATTCCAGCACGACCATCGCACCACCGGGGCGGATAACTCGCACCATCTCCCTGAGGCCCTTCTCCAGGTTGCTGAAATTTCGCACCCCGAACGCCACAGTCACCGCATCGAACGTGTCCCGATCAAACGGGAGCTTCTCTGCTTGCCCCTTTGTAAACGAGACGAGGGAAGAGAGGCCTTTTCTCCCCGCTTTAAGCCGTGCAAGGTCGAGCATTGCAGTGGCAAAATCGATACCCACGATGCTCTGAGGGTTGAGCCGGCAGGCTTCAAAAGCCAGGTCGCCTGTTCCTGTTGCGACGTCCAGAATCTTGCTCGGACGCTGCTCCTTGAGCAGAGAAATCGCTTTTTTCCTCCAGAAAACATCGATTCCGGAGCTTAGAAGGTGATTGAGAAAATCGTACCTGGGGGCGATGCCGTCAAAGAGCGTCCGAACGTAGTCGGTGTCGTACGTTCGTCGGTTGATGGTTCCGGACGAGGCCTTTTCTTTTGCCGCGATTTTCCTCTTTGTGGTGACAGCCACCTTTGATTGCACTGGTCCTGCGATGCGAAAATGATGAACTGACTTCAAGAAAACAGGCTTCAATATAGGAAAGAGTGCCTTGAATTCCAATTGAAAAAGGGGACGCCGTTGCATCTCACTATCACAACAGCTACTTTCAGTTTCGATGAAATCGCTTTTTCTTCCTGTATTGATTTCTGCCGGAATCCTTCTATCCTGTGACGGTGGATTGACATTACCCCCGGATATTGAACCGGGGCTTTCGGGTCTGCTCACGGTTCAGGGGACATGGCCGCCGCAGGACAGCGTGCAGACGTTGTGGATCTTTGCCTCGCAAATCTTCCCTATAGACTCCTCCAAGGTTGCATCAGGGATTCTGTCAAATCAAATTCTGCTGTACCCTTCGATTATAGAATCCCTCCCATACAACTTCAGTTCACAATCGTTCAATTTTGCCCTTCCCCCGGCCACGTATTACTATATCGGGGTTCTCCAGAGGTTTGGGGACAACACACTCGATCCAAACAGCTATCGCGTTGTGGCCGTTTATAGCGATGAAACGACTCCGGGAATACCCAAGACCATTACGATACGTGACTACGAGGTTGTTTCAGGAGTGAACCTCACGATCGACTTCTATAATCTTCCTCCGCAGCCATTTTGAAACGGTGGATCCTCCATATCGTGGGTCCGATTGCCATTTCCGGAGTCCTCATAGGGCAGCCGATCGAGGGCTTCGTCCTTGGGACGGTCCGGGATGCCGAAACGGGGCAGTTCCTGATTGGGGCCAACATCGTTGTGAAGGGAACCCTTGTCGGTGCGGCGACGAATGTGGAGGGAAGTTTCCGGCTGAGGCCGCTTCCCCCGGGAAGGTATGGAATTGCGGCATCCATGGTGGGATTCAGGACTGAAACGAAGGAAAATGTCATACTCGAGGCGGGAAGGACCCTGACGCTGGAATTCTCTCTGAAGCCCGTCGCTATTGAGACTGAACCCATTGTCGTCACGGCAAGCAGGAGAGAGCAAAGCCTGCGGGAAGTGCCGGTAACAGTTTCAACGGTCACGGCTGCGACACTGGCTGAACGCGTAACCGTTACTCTTGACGATGCCTTACGCTACGTCCCGGGTGTTAACATGATGCAGGATCAGGTCAATATACGCGGTTCGACCGGGTACAGTCGAGGTGTCGGAAGCCGCGTCCTTCTTCTGCTGGACGGTTTGCCTTTTCTCACCGGAGACACCGGCGAGATCAACTGGGAGACAATGCCCGTCGGAGAGATTGAACGGATAGAAGTGGTGAAGGGAGCAGGGTCGGCACTCTACGGCTCGAGCGCTCTCGGTGGAGT
>DATDRF010000025.1:0-8115 GCA_035291905.1 Bacteroidota bacterium | reverse complement strand
CCGCCTGCGGCGGGATCCTCAAAATATCAACCGCTCACTGAGAAGCGTTCACGGGATATTTTGGGACTAAGGGCCCAAGAATCGATCCGGTTAATCCGGGTCCCGCCTGCGGCGGGATCCTCAAAATATCAGCCGCTCGCTGAGAAGCGTTCACGGGATATTTTGGGACTAAGGGCCCCAACCTGCTGATGAGGATCGAACCAATCGTACCAAGTCCGGCTTGCGGCCCCGAAAAGCACATTAAAATATCCAATTCCCGGTCGAAAGTCAAGACTGACCTGAATGGAGTCGGTTCCCCCAATCTGATCTCAATCTCCCCACCGACTGCTCAACCTCTCCCTCATATCCTTTAACGCGGGGTCTTGAGGGTCGATCGCGGATATCCTATCCAGAATGCTCATAGCCGGCGCGTACCGTTCTCTCTCAACATAGATTGCTGCCAGGGTCCGAAGAGCAGAGAGCCGGTCGGGATCAAGCGCCAGTATATCCACAAGCTCGTCGATGGCACTTTCCGTCAGGTTCAGGTCCATGTAGCGCCGGGCAACGGCCTCGCGAGAGATGAGGGAAGCAACAACGTCCTTCTCCTTTGTTGCCGTCTCCGCACTCGCAATCAACTCCCCGAAGCGAACAACTGCAGGATAAGAGATGTCAATGGATCGAAGTTGCCCAAGCCGTTTCTTCGCAGAGACGGTGTCTTTTCTTTGCAGGTCAAAATAGATCCCAAAAACCAGCGCCGGGGCGAAGCCGGCGTCGGAACTCATCGCCTTCTCGAGAATACGCCCCGCGTGCTTTCTGAATCCCAGGCTCCAGTAGTCCCCCGCAACCTTGGTGAGGAGATCTGCCCGAACGGACGAATCCGGCGCAGCGTAAGCCTTCCTGAGCTTCTCGATGATCTGGAGATGATACCAGGAATGGATGAGAAGCGGCCCTGCCTGCTGCGCCTCGCGAACGTTGTGAAGGAGAATTTCCGCCTCCTCAAATTTTTCCCCCAGCGATCGGGCAATCGCCGTATAGAGAACCACCGTCCCTGACCGGCCAGCCTTCGTTGAAAGACTCTGAAAAGTTTCCTCTGCATCTTCCGGCATTCCGGCGTCCATGCTCAGCAGTGCGGAGCGAAAGAGATACTGGAACTGCGCATCGGAGCGGTTCAGACTGTCAAGAAGGAGATCTTCCCCGAAACCGATTACGGGGATATCCTCATCACTGAATGTCCCGCGGGAGGAATGAACCTTTATGATGACGGCATTCCCTATGCGGTGTACCGGTGTAAACGAAAACCGTGAGGAGAGGGCCATCTGAGTCTCGAATTCCCTCAGACGGGATCGATCAACAAGGGCGACAAGATATCCCACACGGTAATCGCGCATCTGATTCTCAAACTGGTCGACGGGGAGCATCGGATTGAGCTCAAGGAGCTTTCTCCCGCCGAGCCAGAAGGAAAGCTGTTTCCACCGCGTCGCGATCACCGCATCGGCCTCCGTATTTCGGTTGAGCCATTCTCCTATTCGGCTCATTGGAGCCAGGAGCAATTCGGGTGCATCGGGCCGCAGGGCCATTGACTGGAAATAACGCTCCGGGTCGGAACCATATCGTGCATTATGATTGACAAACGACCACACCCATGCAGAATTTGGAACCGCCAGGAGGAACAGGCACAATCCGACCGCGGCATGCGTTGCCCTTCGCGGCAGATTCCCGCCCAGGAGTGCTTTGACTCCGGCCGTTGCACCGATGACTGAAGAAAGCAACAGTATGATGAGAAGCGGAAAAAGGAATCTAATATCATTGAAGGGATAGATCAGGATAAGGGGAACATAGAAGATGAGGAAGTAGAGTACCATCCTCATGCTTTCCCGTCGTTTCCATTCATGCCAGAGGCCCAGCACGGAGAGTCCGATCGTGAGAATTGAAACAGGCCAGACCAAAAGTCGGCCGTTCTTCAGGATCCATCCGAATGCAGATTCGCCCGGCGGGATTATTCCGTATCCGCGGAGATCATATTGAGTAAGAAAGAGGAGTTTCCCTGCAAGTTCTCCATAGATCCGCACATTGCTGCTTACCCTGGCGAGAAACTCTTCCAGAAGAGGGGCTTCCCGAACGGTGTAGAGGTGAGCGGTGAACAGATCGGAATTACGGAGAGGCGGATGCTCCAAACCGGCAACGGCCACTTCATTACGGAGGAACCAGAAGGCATACAGCGCCAGCGGAACGATGATCATGACGGCTGCGCGGGGATACTCTTTCCTCACAAGGAAAAGAAGTCCGCACGCAAGGACGAGAGCTATTCCGACCTCCCTGAGGAGCATGGCTGCGGACATGAGCACCGCCATCCCGATGAGAAGGCCGTTCAGGCGCAGACTCCGTAAGACCACGCGATCGATCATGATCAGGATGAGAACGAAGAAGAGAGCGAACGGAACGTCTGAAAGGACCTGTGTTGAATACAGAATCTGAAGCGGGTTTAGCGCAAGAAAAGCAATGCCAATGGCGGCCTGCGTTGTCCCGGCACTTTCGTAGAGATAGAAGTAGATCAGGATGAGAAGCGCGAGCCCGAAGAGAATCGTGAGTATTTTTGCGGCTACGACGCCCCCAAGAAACGATGCAGGGACGAGCAGAAAGGAGTATAGGGGCGCGTGGATAACGTAACTGATCGGATCAGGCCCGGAGGCATCGGTCAATCCCTGAAAGTGCGAAAGCGATTCGGCCCACACGAGATATCGTGCGCTGTCGGGGATGTAGACGAAGACATCGTTCAGTGCAGTAAAGCTCACCGCGAGGAAGAGTGCCAAAACCGCGACGAGTTTCCAGTCAAGTCGCCCGAAGATGTTCTTAGCGTGATCCAGGGATGTCAATGCCGTTCCATTGAAGGGAGAATCGTTCAACCGATTCAAAATAGCGCGCAAATCACTCTCTTTCAATGGAAAACCCCGTGAAGCGATCATCGCGGGCGTAATCGACCTTGACTCCGTTACAAGATATCCGTATCTTTATCATGAAAGTATGTTAAGCCCCTTGCCTTACGAGGCCCTCCCCATTCCAGTTAGCGAAGCGGTACCGCAACGGGCACAGTGCTCTGATCATCAACGCTCGTGGAGATAACATAATGGCAAAATCCAAGTACATCACGCACTATTGTGCGTATTGTCACAAGGAAACAAGGATGGAACTCGTCGGGGGAATGAATGCCGACGGAGCCGCAGGTGACCCGTCGAAAATGTGGTATCGGTGTGCACGATGCAAGCACAGTGCGCTCATTGACCGAAGCTCCGGGCTTCTGGGACAATCGGCTTTGCGCAAGCTTGACCGCAAAGAGGCGATCGAATACGCGGCGAGCAAGATCTTCACTGTGGGGCAGACAATTTATCATACGGAGTGGGACGACATAGGCCGGGTCACTTCGAAAATCAAGACATCAGGTGGTGTTCAGGCCATTACAGTTTCGTTTGAAAAACTGGGCGAGCGGAAGCTCATCGAGAATCTCGGTGCGGACGCTCTCCAGGACAAAGTAGCATAACGTTCGAACCGTGAGGAGGTGAATTTTTTGGTCGGCATTATCATCGGTGATAACGAACCGATCGATAAGGCAATTCGGCGATTCAAGAAGAAGTATGAGAGGTCCGGGGTATTGAAGGAATTCAAGAAACGGACGTTCTTCACGAAGCCATCCGTCAAAAAGCGGATGAAGAGAATGAAAGCTATTCGTCGAAATCAGCGCGCAATGCTTGAAGAAGTGTAGAGCCTGCGACGACTGAACGGTTGCCTCAGAGATCAAAAAAAAGAATCCCCGTCGATTGACGGGGATTTTTATTGTACAGATCCGACGGGACTTCTACTTCACGAGGGTCATCTTCTGGCTGCGGGTGAACCGCACTTCATTCCCCTCTCGCATAGCCGTAAGGGTATAGAAGTAGACCCCTGACGAAACCGAATTTCCCCCGGCGTCTTTCGCATTCCATCGGACTTCATGTTGTCCAGCATTCTCTTCCCTGTCCCTCAGTATCATGATTTCCCTTCCTGCTGCGTCGTAGATGCCGATCCTGACTTGAGCGCGTTCGGGCAGCGAGTAGCGTATCGTCGTGCTCGGGTTGAAGGGATTCGGGAAGTTTTGATTCAACACGTAGTTTGTGGGAAGCGTACTCTTTTCTCCGGGCACCGAAACAACCACGTTTGTCGAAAAGACGCCGTTGGCGTGAGTCCCCACGACCACCAGACCGTCCGAGACGCGGAAGTCAATCATATCGACGATGACATTCCCGATCTCCGAGGCGCCTTCCTGGACCCACGTCGTCGATCCGCTGAGAGCCGAGGCAGAATAGAGGCCAACGCTTGTGCCAACGAAGAACGTCGTATCCTGTGATGTTGCGACAATGGCGGCCCACCGGCACGACGGGCCATCTCCCGATCCGTCAAAAGGTGGAGCTTCCAGATTTCCGCTCACGTTCGTCCATGAGGTGCCACCGTTCGTCGTGTAGAAGAGACTTGGCACCTCGTAGTTCGAGAAAACCGCCATGGCCTCGTTGTCATTCGCAGGATTCACCGCGATGGAACTGACATACGCAGAGGGGAAACCTGCTCCGGTCACATTAACAGGGACCGCGCTCGCGTTGCTGGCAGTATCGATTCTGTAGACACTTCCCACATCGGTGCCAAAATAGAGCCGATTCGTGGGTCCGGCGATAGACGCGGATTCTCCCATTCCCAGCGCGGTAATGACTTCACCGCTGAGCACCCCGTTCGAGAACGACGACCAGTTCTGCGCGGTGGAGCTATTCGAGAAATTCGGTATAGCCGAAAGATCCGAATTCCGCCAGAGTTGGTTGTCCCCCGCCATGTACATGACGTTCGAATTGTTGGGATCAAGAATGAACGGATTGATAAAGAGGGATGTGATCGAGCCGGTTGGAGTAACGTTTGTCCAAGAGGCTTCCCCGAAGCTTCCGTTCAGGGTGTATCGGTACACATTCGGCAACTTGGTGTTAGGATTGGGCTGAGTAGAGACATAATAGAACGTATTCCCGTCAGCAACGGCACAATACGAACCATCGCCGCCGATGGAGAACGGTCCTGACCATGCTGCCGCGGGGCTTAACGAATTGACCCTCCACGTTCCGTTGTCCTGCATGCCTCCGACAATCACGGGATCGCCGCTTGTCGCATGGTCGATCGCCAGCGTGTAAAACTGAGTCGTATAGTAACCGTTATTGAGAGGTGTCCACGCGACAGTGCTGGCAAGGGCGTCCGCGGTCTTGCTGAGTCCGCCGTCGTGGCCGGAGATCAGGACCGACGCACTTGACGGAAGGAATGCCATGGAATGCTGATCAGGATGCTGATTTGCATAGGTGCTGATATTGTTGACGGTCGCGTATCCTCCGATCCAAGTCGTATTTCCCGTGGTTGCATATCCGTCAGTGGACCTGTAGAGGTTTGTGCCGCCAAGGAACACAACGTTGGCATTGTCAGGCTTGACCTTCACGATGAGGTCGTATGAGTCTTGCGAGCTGAAATTGCCGACAGGGTCCCCGAACGCGGGAATGTTCGCGGAGCGATTCACCCATGTGCCGCCTGCCCCCGTACCATCGCCGGAGACGTAGGTGTATTTCCAGAAACTGTGATCCAGCGTTCCTCCGCCCGGCGTTTCGGCGAGAAAGTACACCTGGTTTTCATCCGACCGTGCAACACCGATCACGATCCGGCGGTAGGCTGAAGGAAATCCCGCCGGAGTAATACTTGCCCAGGTACCTCCGTCGGTTGAACGCCATATCCCCTTGTGGGTACTTTCACTGCTGAGAGCAACGTACACCACTCCGGTGCTGGTGACCGTCGCGTCGACAAACGGAGAGTACGGGCTCGCACCGCCCCTCACAGCCGACCACGATGTCCCGCCGTTCGTGCTGCGAAAGAGGGCACCGTATGTTGCGGCATAGACCTCATCCTGCGCCGCGTTGCTGGAATCGATGGCCACGTTCCATACGTAATCAAAGAAGTTGTCGAACGACTGCGGCACATCGGTGGATGTACTAGGCAGAACGGACCAGTTTACCCCTCCGTCCGTCGACTTGAAAATACCATCGCCGCTGTAGAACGCGGGCCCCCCGCCGTTTCCGCTGCCACCTGAAAACTCTCCTGTCCCATAATACCACATGCCCGTTTTCCCGCTTCTGGTATCCTGCGCTATACTGGTTACACTCTGGTTGTCGATGTTGAGCGGGGTCGTGCGGGTCCAGTTCGCTCCCGCATCCGTTGAACGCCACATTCCGCCACTCACGCCTCCGGCCAAGAGGATGTTTTCATTGGTGACATCAATAGCCAGGGCCCTGGTACGTCCCCCCGCGTTGACCGGACCGCGCCGGGTCCATGTGTACAGCTGAGCCGCCCCGCCCTTCAGCATCGCTTTGCGGGCGAACTCCTCTTTCGACGGAATCGATCGGGCAAATTCCATTTCCCTGGATCTGATGTTTTCAGGGATCGAATTCGTACGGGGGCTTCGCACTCGTTTCCATTCCCAGTTTGCACGTGCCTCAGGATCATCTCCCACTCCCTTTTGGGTTTTTTGTATGATTCCAAAACTGTTCACACCGGGTTCGGGTGTACTGACCTGAAGATACCACACAAAGGCGGCAGCAATGATGAACAGAAGGACCCCCACCGACAACAGGATTCGCTTCATAACGCTCCTTGAATTATGTTATCCTGATAGATGATTTACTCTTTGACCTGATAGAGGGCCGCTTGATAAAGAGGCCCGTCCGCTTTGAACGCGGGTCCACCTGCGATGTCTGCCTGGAACTTCATTCCCACAGAAAGTCCGGGGAGTGGCGGAGTGACTTGCGGAAGGATCTCCCTGGTCGGACCAAGCGTTAAGCTAAAGCGAACCTGAATTTCTGTTCCCTTCGGCAGGGTGCGGGCGAATCCGCTTCCCATCCCGAGCACCTCCTCCACGCGGACCGTAGCAAGGCACGGGGCCTTTGAGCAGGGGTCGTCCGCCATGGGGGTGCTATCACTCTCGATCTTCATCACGGTGGCCACAATCCGGCAGTAGCCCGGGGCAATGCCGGGTCCGGCCGGCGGAGGCATCTCCATCTGGTCATCCATTTCCTTCGTCGAGCTGCAGGAAAGGAGAAGCGTCAAGAGGATCATCAAGGGGAAAACGGCCAGCTGTCGTTTCATGGGAGTTCCCGACGTTGGTTGTAAGAAGTCCGACTTCTTACCAGTTTATTTCTGTGCGAGAAGTCGGACTTCTCGCGGTGGCTTACCAGAATCGTTCTTCTTTCCAGGGATCCGCGCTGTTGCTATATCCGTTTTCTTCCCAAAATCCGGGTTTGTCTTTCGCCATGAACTCCAACCCCCGAACCCACTTTGCCCCTTTCCACGCATAGCGTCGCGGCGTGAAGACCCTCATTGGCCCTCCGTGTTCGACCTCCAACGGCAGACCGTTGACGGCATGAACAAACATCACATCCTCGTCCAACATCCAACGGAGCGGGAGGTTCGTCGTGTACCCTCCGTACGCATGCTGCATGACGTGCTTTGCCTCGGGCTTCACTTTGATGAGAGAATAGAGATCTCTGAACATCACACCTTCCCACACGTCTCCAAAGCGACTCCAGTGCGTTACGCAGTGGAAGTCAGCCCTGAGTTTGCTCTGAGGCAGCTTCATGAACTCATTCCACGTCCAATCCCGTTCCTCGTCCACAAGACCCCAAACACGGAACCTCCATTCCTCTTTTTTGATGGACTGAACAGGACCGTACGTCAGAATTGGAAATTTGTCGGTTTTGTATTGGCCGGGGGGGAGTAACGGCTTACCGAAATAGTTCACTCCTTCGACTTTTTCCTTCTTATCGAACAGGCCCATGTCTCCTCGTCAAAGTACCATTTTCCGTCATCGCAAAATGTTGCCTGACGTCACGAGCCGCGGCGTTGGGAGCTCATGATAGCCAATCGTTCTCACGTTTGCAAGAAAGGAAAATCGCGGGTAGTGTCTCAATTTGGTTGTAGTTTCTAACGCAGAGACGCAGAGGTCGCAAAGAAACGCAGAGGAGACTCCGAATTTCTGCTTTTCTCTGCGAACCTCTGCGTCCTTTGCGACTCTGCGTTGTAGTCTATATTTGAAAT
>DATDRF010000024.1:0-6434 GCA_035291905.1 Bacteroidota bacterium | reverse complement strand
TGGGGAAGGATGGCAGGACATGGTCGCCGGTCAAAGTTCTCCCTGATACCTTGCCGCCGCAAAGAAACAACTACACCGATACGACACTTTCGGCGGGAACGACGTACGAATTCGCAATTCGGGCACTTGGATTCATGGGAGGAAAGAGCGACCCGAGCGAGGCGATTCGTCTCACGTCCGTTACTCCCTTACCCCCCGTACCGGCAGGTCTGACAGCGACTCGTACGGCAAATGGCATCAGACTGCAGTGGAGTGAGGTCCCGGATCCGAGCGTCCTTCGCACGAAGGTTTATCGCTATCAGCGGGGACAGAAAGCCTCTGTTGTCGCCTCGGTGGAGTTATCAAAGGATCAGGAATTCACAGATTCGAAGATCCGTAAGGGAACTCTCTATTTCTACTATGTGACGTACGAGAACAGATATGGGGCAGAGGGTCCGCAGAGCGAAGAAGTCGGAATAAGGCCGTGACCATCAAAGAGAACTGCCACCCGTCCTGGGTACTATCTTCTCGATTCCAACCTAAGTATCTCCATATTATATTCTCCTAGGGGACGGCAAAGATGCCAACAAAGGAGAATATCCATGCGGATCACGCTTTCGAGCGTTTATGTCGACGACCAGAGTAAAGCCCTCAAATTCTACACGGAAGTGCTTGGTTTTATGAAGAAGACGGACGTACCGTGAAAATATTCAGGAAGAATATCAGCGAATGAAAGAACTCGGCGTTGTGTTTACGACGCCCCCAACGAAGGCGGGGCCCGTCACGGTCGCCGTGTTTGATGACACTTGTGGTAATCTCATTCAACTGATGGAGCAACAATAACGAGAGATGCCAGAGAAAGAGATAAACGGCCGGGATACCGACGAAAGGGAGACGTTGTCTCGAGGAGTCGGGAATCAGCGAAGCGCTCTCTTAAAGACAATTCTCCTCACAGGGCTGCTCGTCGGCACGCTCGACGGGGCGGCCGCTGTTGCATCGTTCCTTCTTCACACGGGCGGCAATCCGACAAGGATCTTTGTCTACATTGCGAGTGGTGTGTTTGGGCGCGATGCCTTCACGGCGGGCAACTCTATGATGTGGTGGGGCCTGGCCTTCCACTATTTCATCGCAACCTCATGGACAGCCCTCTTCTTCCTGATGCACCAACGTTGTGAATTTCTGTCGAAGAACCGAGTTTGGAATGGAATAGGCTACGGTTTTGCTATCTGGCTCGTCATGAACCTCGTTGTCCTGCCGCTGAGCAATGTCCCGGCTCTGCATCGGGATCCCGCAAGGGTGGTTGAAGGGGTTGTCATCCTGATCGGCATGGTGGGTTTGCCCGTCTCGTTCATCAGCAGCAAGTACTACGGGCGAACGAACGTCAAAAACAGGCATTGAAACAATAACCATATGACCAGAATAAAGATCTGCTGTATTCAGAATATTGAAGAGGCGAAAATGGCAATGCGATACGGCGTGTCTGCTCTCGGCCTGGTCTCCGCAATGCCGAGCGGCCCCGGCCCGATTCCGGAAGACCGCATAGCCTCCATTGCCGCGGCAGTGCCTCCCGGCGTATCGACATTTCTTCTTACAAGCCTGCAGGACGCCGCTTCGATTATCAGACAGCAGCGACGGCTTCGGTCGAGCACACTCCAGCTGGTTGACGAGGTTTCAATTGAGGCGCTCAAGGAACTCCGGAACGGCCTTCCGGGAATCAAGCTTGTGCAGGTGATTCATGTGAGGAATGAGGAGTCAGTAAAAGAGGCGATGACAGTCGGTCCGCACGTGGACGGGATCCTGCTCGATTCGGGAAATCCCTCTCTTCCTGTGAAAGTACTGGGTGGAACAGGGCGAACGCATGATTGGGCGTTAAGCAAAGAGATCGTCGACCGGTGCGGGAAACCCGTGTTTCTGGCGGGTGGGTTGAGAGCGGAGAATGTCCGCGAGGCTATCGAGCGTGTTGGGCCGTATGCAGTCGATGTCTGCACTGGTGTTCGCACCGGCGAAGGATTCCTGGATGAGGAAAAACTCTCGGCGTTTATGAAGGCCGTTCGAAGCCTCGATCAAACCAGTTAGCCGGCCTGTCTCCCACAAGCCCGCCATCCGTCGGGCAGCCCTCCCAATCTCCCATCCATCTTGATTTAAAGAAGAAGGGAATCTATCTTGCGACAGCACTGTGTGCCGTTTATCGCTATGAATTTGTGCCAATTCTGGCGATATTGGGGCATTCGGCTTCACGGACTTCACGCCAATCGCAGCCAGAACAAGGGAATACCATGGATCACTCCGCGAAACACCATACGCACAAGCACGATTACCTGTCGGGGAAAAGAATACAGCCGAATCCGGTCTCGAAGGAAAGCAACGTTGCGAGCGTCATAGACAATATGGATGCCTATAACGGCGGAAGGTTGAGAGCCGCCTGTCAGCTGATGCGTGACAAATACTCGCCGGAAGATGTCACCATCGGGCTGAGTATCGCGGGCGCGCTGATTCCGGCGGGCCTTGGAGCATCGACGATCATCCCCCTGATGAATCATGGATTCGTGGACTGGTTGGTATCCACCGGTGCCAACATGTACCACGATCTGCATTTTGCTTTCAATATGCCCCTCTTTCGCGGCAGTCACACGGTTGATGATGCCGACCTGCGCGACAAAGGAGTGACGCGCATCTACGACATTCTTTTTGACTACGAAGATGTCCTTATGGCAACCGATCGCGTGCTGAGGAAGATCATGCTTCAGCCGGAATTTCAGAAGGAAATGGGAACACGTGAGTACTACCACCTCCTTGGGAAAGTTGCCAACGAATTTGAACAGAAGAACAAACTGGGAGAAGTCAGTGTTTTGGCCGCAGCCTACCGCAACGGAATTCCGGTGTTCACATCTTCACCGGGCGATTCCACCATTGGGATGAACGTGGCGGGACTGGAACTGCTTGCCGAGTCAGCGGGGCTGTTGGACCAATTCAAACTGAAGATCAATCCAAGCATCGATGTCAACGATTCGACGGCCATCATTCTGAATGCGAAGAGGTACGAAAAAGGAAAGACCGGCGTTCTTCTGATCGGCGGCGGCAGTCCCAAGAACTTCCTGCTTCAAACTGAACCGCAGATTCAGGAGGTGCTCATGATTCCTGAGGCAGGTCAGGACTACGACATCAACATTACCGATGCGCGGCCCGATACCGGCGGACTTTCCGGCGCTCCTCCGAGTGAGGCGGCAAGTTGGGGAAAGATCGATCCTACAAAACTTGAGGAGACCGTTACGGCCTATATCGACGTGACCGTCGCATTCCCGCTCCTGGCTGCATATGTTCGGCAGACAACCAGGCCGAAGAAATTGAAGCGGCTCTATGACAGGGGAGAGGAACTTCGAAAGAAGTTGATCGAATCGTATCTTGAAAACAACAAAGAGATCGATGAGCTGAAATCGCTCATGAAGAAACTGTAGATTTGGGAAGTTGAGAATCCGAAACCGGAGAAAACATTGGAACAAGACGAGCTTTTGAAGCTGGTGGAGCAGCATGGCTCCCCGTTGTTCATCATTGACCACGACAAAGTGAGGGCGAATTACCGGAAATTCAAAGAGAACCTGCCGAGGGTTCAGTGCTACTATGCAGTGAAAGCCAACCCCGTGCCCCAGATCATCGAAACACTCTTCGCGGAGGGGTCGAGCTTCGACGTCGCGTCATACAACGAATTCATGCAGGTTTATCAATACATCAGGCATTTTGACAGGAAAGAGAAGAAGCGCTTCGTGTGGGACAAGATCATCTTCTCAAACACGATCAAGGACCGGGGAACGCTTGCGAAAATAAAACAATATAAGCCCCTCGTGACGTTCGATAACAACGCGGAGCTGGTCAAACTCAAGCACTACTGCGACTCGGCGGGATTGGTCCTTCGTCTGAAGGTGCCTGACACCGGTTCTCAGGTCGAGATGGCATCGAAATTCGGCTGTGAGCCCGGCGATGCACACTTGCTCATCCAGCAGGCGTTTGACATGGGTTTGAAAGTCGAAGGGGTGAGTTTCCATGTGGGGAGCCAGTGCACGAACTTTGACAACTATACTCAGGCGCTCGATATTGCAGCGACGATCCTCAACGAAGCGCGAAAGAAGGGATTCCCGCTGAACCTGGTCGACATAGGAGGGGGATTCCCGGTTCCCTATGATCTTGCGGTTCCTCACTTCGAGAAGTTGGGCGCGATCCTTAATTCGGAATTCGCGAGGCTGTTTGCGGACGATGTCCAGATCCTGGCGGAACCCGGCCGGTTTATTGCCGCCACGACAGCTACATTGGTTTCGGAGATCATCGGCAAGGTTCGAAGGGATGGGAAAGTTTTCTATCACATCAACGACGGCGTCTATCACACCTTCTCGGGGGTTGTGTACGATCATTGGATACCGAACTTCCACGCTTTCAAGGAAGGTGACAAGGAGATCTGTGCAGTCGTGGGGCCGACGTGCGACAGCTTCGACAAGATTTCACTTTCTGTAGAGCTTCCCTGGAATCTCGATGTAGGAGATTTTCTGTGGACAGAGAACATCGGGGCATACAGCACAGCATCCACGACGAGGTTCAATGGATTCGACCCGGCGAAGATCGTCCATACGAATTACCAGCCTCGCACCCCCGAGATACATCAGCACACAGGCACTGGTGAATTGACACCGACTGCGAAGTAGAAACCGTCACATTGGACTCCCCGGACAAGGTAGAGTGGTTGGGGAGTGAAAAGCGAAAGCGAGCCTCTGGATGAACATTCCGATTGTCGATGCAAGCAACTATTTCAAGGGACTCCTTGTGCTTATCAAACAGGACCGGAAGGTTTCCGATTCCGAAGTCGCTCTCATGAAACGCATCGGGAAAGCCCTTGGATTTGAGCAAGCATTCTGTGAACAAGCCATAGCCGGAATACTGGAAAACCAGCACGTCAGGGATCAGCCTCCAAAGTTCTCTACGAGAGAACTTGCGGCAAAATTTGTTCAGGACGGGTTTGTCCTCGCATTCTCCGACAAGGAAATGCATCCGTCGGAGGTCGAATGGCTCAGACTGACGGCCGAGCTGAATGGATTGGACATGCAGTGGTTTGCAAAAGAACAACAGAAAGCAACCGCGGAACCGGCATCTGCTTCCCCTCTCCAAGTGGAGGGATTTGTGGTTGGCGAGCTTCGCAGATAGCAGGAGAGTAATCGGCTTGATGGCGCTGTCGCCAGGGTGTGAAACGAAAGCAATGTTGGTTGGCACTTAGGCGACGTCCTGACTCTTGACTCAATCAAGACACGATATACTGGACGCGGCTATTTCTTTAGGGTGGCCAGGGCCTCAAGCGCAGCCGTGCGCACGATATCGCGGTGTGAAGGAAGACGCGATGCCTTCTCAAGGAACGATGTGACACCTGGGTCGCCGGTGGCCGCTATGGCCCGCACCAGTTCCGCCTGAACCACGTAGCTGCTTTCGCTTTCAAAGCGCGATTGCAGGAAGGGCGCGAGTTCCCGTAATCGCAGACTTCCCAATCCGCGAACAGCCGCTGCCCGCACCTTCGAGTGTGAGTCACTCAAACGGTCCTTCAGGAACGCCGCAATCGTTGGAGCTCTGGCCGACCTCATGGCATCAAGCGCTGCCCTCCGGACTCCCCAGAACTGATCACTGATAGATGCCTTCCGCAATGCTGCTTCAACTCCTGGATCACCGGCAGACACGGCTAGCTCGTTCGATGCAAAGACCCGCGACAACGCATTTCCCCGCTCAAGCTGGACGATCAACTCCTTCGTGGTTTTCGGGAACGTAATCTCGGCAAGCACACTGTGTGGCTCGTCGAACTCAACCAGAATCGGCTGCTCAGGTGCGGAAAGAGCGAATTCTTCCATTGCACGAGTCAAGCGAATCTGTTCGACCCAGTGCCCTTTGGCGCTCGTCAGCCCTATCGTTACGGGCAGGACATAAATGGGAACTCCGCCGGTTGTGTCTTGCTTCTGCTCTACTCGCAGGACAACAGACTTCTTGTCCAGATCCCACCTCCAGGAGATATTCAGTACAGGATGGCCCGGTTTCATCAGCCACTGATCGAAGAACCACTGCAGCGGCCTCCCCGACACCCTCTCTGCTGCCCGAAGGATGTCTCTTGTGGTCGCAGAGCCAAAGGCGTGCTCTGTGAGCGCTGTCTTGAGGAACCTGGAGAATGCACTGTCGCCGATCTCGGCACGAAGCATGTGAAGGACATTGGCCCCCTTGGGATACGTGTGAGAGTCAAAGTTGTCGTTGGGAAACCTCCATCGATCCAGGACAATCGGCCGTCGGAACCTTGTGCGTGCATCCCGAAAGTACTGTTCCCGCTTGTCATGAAGATTGAGCGCTCCTTCGTCGTCTCCCAAGCTGTATCGGGACCAGAGGTATTCGCTGTAGGTGGCAAACGATTCATTGATCCACGTATGGCCCCAGTCTTTGAG
>DATDRF010000023.1:0-5439 GCA_035291905.1 Bacteroidota bacterium | reverse complement strand
ATAACAAGCGGCTCATCTGGCAGATCCTCACGCAGCCCAAGAAGATACTCCGTCTGCCGGATGATGGGGCTGTGGCTGGATATGAAAAGAGGCACCACAACGACTGACCGTATGCCTTCCTTTTCGAGATTATTCAGCCCTTTCTGGATGGTTTTCGGGTCGGCCATTCCAAATGCAATTTCGGTCGGATATTTCTGTCTTAACGGGGCTACTGCAGCTGTCACCATCCGCTCCCAAATTCCGCTCCCGCCGTGAGCGAGCACGAGGAGGCCCGGTTTATCCTGGGCAATCGAAGACCCAGCACAAAGGAGGAACATCAGCACAACGCTGTACATCTTCATACTCTGAAATTTCCTTATCTGAAGGTGATAGGGACTAAACTCATCTTAATGTTGTCGAACCGTCCGGCTGGAAGACGTACCGAAAGGTATAAAAACGCGATATGTCATTTTGTGTCGGTGTGACGGGAGCATCCTTGTAGTAGCTCACAATCTGCATTTTCGCATACCGACCGTCGGCTGTGCGAATGATGAGCACTCTGCCGGCAATCGGCGTAATGATGTTCGTCGCAAAATCGTAGTGATACCATCCTTTGTCAGATCCGGTGGTTATTGCGAGCTTTGTTGCGCTGGTATCGATCGAATAGCCCGATGCCATGGCTTGTGAGACAGTGTCGAAATCGGTGCCGGAGAGTACAATGGCGCCTCCTTGTCCCGGCCCGCTCGTTCCGCTGTTTGTCCGAATTGTGGTCGCTGCAAATGCAAGGTCCCATTTGACAGTTGCAGTGTCCGAGCCGGTAATGATCGAACTATCCCTCAAGCTGAAATACGTATATTTTGCGACACTCCCCGTATCTGCTGGAATGTTTGTTATCGTGTGAATCGGCAGGGTCGATTCCACCGGGGGTGGCTCGGTAACGGATTCTTTGCAGCCGGCCGCCAGGAGAACAAAACCAAGTGTTGCAAGAACGCGAAAGGTCTTCATGATCATCAACTCCTTATACAGGTTATCATTAAGGATTTAGAGAGAGAATGCAAAGGGAATCAAAATTCCACGCTTAGCGTCGCATACGCAATACTCCCCGGAAGAAACGGTGTGTACTGCGGGTTTGTCGCGCCAAACATGTTTTCCACCCCCGCTTGCACTGTGAGGAAATCAAAAACCCTCTTTGAAGCTGTCATATTCCAGAGCGCATAGCCCGGAGCATATTCGCTGTCATCGTCAAGGATATTGTTGCCGTTGTTATCGGCAAAACCGTACCTGGCTCGCAGGATGCCCCTCAGGTTGACTGTCAGCCCAATCTCGTCGTTGTTGTAGCCCACTCTGATTGTGCCTGAATGATTCGAGCGATTGAAGAGGCCGCCATATTCGGATTCCTGGACGGGTCGCGCACGCCCCGTGCTGCCAATCTTAAAAATGCTTCCGGCGCGAACTTCATCGAGGACGTTCTGATCCTTGGCTTCGAGGTATTGGTACGTCACAGAGAACGATATTTCTGAAATCGGTTTTAGGGTGATTTCTGCATCGAATCCCTGAGTGAATACGTTGTTAATGTTGAAATACGTATAGATGGCCTGTCCATTGGTCTTGGTGGCAATGGGCGCCGCTTCTATCAAATCTTTGAGATCATTGTGGAAACCATTGATTTTGACATGCAGGAAGTCGGTCGGATCCACTTCGATGCTTGCATTGTAGGAGAGCGAATTCTCGGGGCGAATCGTCTGGAGCGAAGTGGGGTCTATAAGGACGGATTGCACCTGTCCCGTCTCCTGAAGTCTCTTCAATGCTTCTGTGACACCCACCGAGCCAAACACGCTGTAGCCGACCTGAGGGTTGGTGAAATCGAGATACAATTGCTGAAATGTGGGAGCTTTGAATCCGCTTCCGAGCGATGCCCGAACCGTGAACCAGCTCAACGGCTTGACACGTGCGGAAATCTTTGGCGAGAGGCGAGCTGCGTAATCTCTGTGTGAGTCGTACCGAAAGCTCCCAATAAGATCAAGATTCTCATCAGGTATCCACTCATGTTGCGCAAATGCGAAATAGGACGCTGCCGAGCGCTGGTCCCCCGAAATCCGGTTCGCCAAAACAGTTTCATAAACGTAACCGCCTCCCGCGGCCGTCAACATGGTCTTCGAAACAATAATGTCAAGCTGCCCCTCGGCCTTATTGAACGTTTGGTTGAATGTACTTCGATCAAAGAGGGCGCCGTCTGTCTGGTATCTTAACTCCGAATTTGTTCTGTAGTCAGCCCGGTAAAGCTTCCCTTCGAATTTCATAGTGGGCGAAAATCGGTGGACGCCGCTCAATGCAACGCTCCAGTCCGTCAGTTGGGAGCGTTCGTTAAAATCGATATCCGACGGACCCACCAGAACGGTGGCAATGTTCGACACCTTCTGAGTGACATATCGGGCGCTGAGAGTTGCCTTTGTTGTTTCATTGAAGTCGTAGACAAGTTTTGGGCTAAGCGAGTAATTGACGTAGCGCGGAGTCGTCCGGGATTTCGTTTCCGGGGTCAGGTCGAATCCGTTCGAGCTGTTGCGTTCAACGAAAATGGAAGTGCCAAATCCACCCCTCATTGCCTCAACGCGTCCATTGAGGTCGAGCGTATTGAAGCTTCCATAGCGTGACTTGAATCCAACCCCCAGTGATTCGGCCGGTTGCCTGGTAATGAGATTAATGACGGCGGCGAGTGCATCGCTTCCGTACAATGAAGAGGAGGGGCCTTTAACGATTTCGACGCGCTGAATGTTGCCGACGCTCAGGCGGGTGAGCTCAAGAGTCCCCGCTGTTCTTCCGACAACCGGTTCACCGTCGATGAGGATCAAGGTGTACGCCGGGTCGAGCCCCTCCACCTGTATTCCCGTCCCCCACTGGTTGGAATTAATGAACATTCCTTCCTGCTCGGCGAGCAGATCACTGAGTTGAACGGCCGCGCGGGCCCTGATCTCCTTGTCCGAAACCACGGACGTTGGAATCGGAACATCGACGAGAAGTTTCTCGGACCGGGTGCCCGTCACCACTATCTCCGGTATGTCAACGGGCTTCTCGACCAACGTGATCCTCAGATCGACTGTCTCGCCGGCGCGTATTTCGACCTGATGGCTTTGAGATGCGAACCCCAAACATGAAACGACAACGATGTAGGATCCGGGGGGAACGTTGGAGATCAAAAAGTCCCCTGAATCGGAACTCATGTCTCCCAATGAGATTTCCTTGATCAGGACGTTGGCGAGTGAAACCGGTTTACCCTCGATCGTCGTAATTCTTCCGAGCAAAGAGGCTTTTGGCGTTTGAGCGGAACCCAATGTCACAATAACACAAAAAATGGAAAACACCCGAATCAGATTTCTTGTCATTTCTTCTCTTCTTCAGATAATACGCTTCCGGATGGTTGAGGTGATGGATGGAACTCTTGTTGCGCCTGGCTCTGCTGCAAGGAAGTTCTCCCTTCAGCACGTATCGTCCGATATCCGGCGTAGATGAGGGAAAGCCCCACGAGCTCGGTGACATAGAGGACTTCGGTGAGACCAAAGCGTGTGAATGCACCCCCAATGCCGGGTAACAGCGCTCCGGCAGCAATCATGATATTACCTGTGTACCTCCCCCTGGTTGCTTGGTTCTTTCTGTACTTCAGGGCCGACCATACTGCCCCGCCCACGAGGAAGATAAGCGCGTAGGTGTTGATGAGAGGTGAAAATGCCCTCACCCACCCCCACTCCATCACTCTGCCCGTCGGCCTGAACTGCTCAACAAGGGAATAATCGATTGGCGTCAGAAGGACACAAACAGCGGCAAGAACGACAACGATCACAAGAAGAACTGAAAGGAGGTTTGCAGTCTTTCGCGACAACAACAGGTACACAGTACCTTGTGCGAGAGGTGATCCACCGAGCAACGCACCGGAAATGTACCATGCCCTGAAGAATGACTCCCGCCAGCCAAACAGCGTGATCAGACTCTCGGTGGCCGTTCCGACACCAAAAAGAAGAATTCCAAAAGTCCACCATGCCAGGTGAGGAGCGTTCTCTTTGCTTTTCCAATGCCTGTAGATTTCGACTGCAAAGGCAATTGAGAGTGCGGTTGTCAGAATCGGCAGGTAGTGAACAGCTGATCTCAACTTGACAGTTCTCCGATTGGGGTGTTGAAATTTTATACAGGAACCTGATATAGGACTAAATTCGTCCCATTTAACTCCGACAATTTAAGTCGGACTTAGTTTGCAGTCAAGCCAAAAACCTGGGAAAATGAGCTAAATGCTAATGATTCCTATTATTATGCGGACTTCTGGCGCCGCTCTCGATCTCGGCAAGTTCCGCGAGAGAATGGCTACGAAGTGCCAAGCGCACTTTTTCCTGGGCTTCGCCCCAAAGAAAACGAATGGAGCATGCTGGAGCTCGACCACATTCTTTCGGGTTGTTCACGCAGGTTTTCAGTTCCAAGGGCCCTTGCACAGCTTCTACGACATCCAGTGCGGTGATCGAATCCGGCCGTTTCGCCAGGTTAATCCCGCCGGTAATCCCACGCTCTGAGCGCACCAGGCCGGAGTGATGCAGAGTCAACACGATCTTTCGCAAGTAGCTCTCCGGAATCTCCCACGCCTTGGCGATTTCTCCGATAGGAAGCACCGTTCCCGGAGGAACGCCAGCCAAATGGACCATCGCCCTTATTGCATACTCTGCGTTAGCGGTCAGTTGCATGATTTCCATCCTTTCTCGAGGACTCCGAGGCAAATCAACAAGTTCCATGCCAAATGGGACTGAATTAGTCATGATTCAAGAAGCTTCGAAAACGCTCCGGAGGGGCGTTTCAACAGCTAAATTCGGCATGGTATCTGTTGATTCTTCTCACACCTGACAAGAAGAGGCGTTGACCCTTCTCGAATTTGAAAGAATGAATATGGCGAATGGTACCTGGACGCGTTTTCAGCCATGATGACTCTCTCTGCTTTGTTGGATTGTCAGGATTGGGGGTTCCCGCCGGCAGTTTTCGGACATAGAACCGCTACTCAATCCCTTCGCAGATCTCAGCAAAAAAGAACGCGGGCTCTTGACATACATAGCACTTCTATGTATATTGAAATAATGCACAAACAAACCCGCAACGCATAAGATCGTGGAATTCAACAAGGACCTGATTGCCGCCTCCTCGACCCCCATTGTTCTGGCGATACTCTCGGAAGGGGACAGCTACGGCTACGCCATCATCAAGCGGGTTCAAGAGTTGTCCGGAGGACATATGGAGTGGACGGACGGGATGCTGTATCCCGTTCTGCACCGCCTCGAGCGGCTTGGCCTCGTCAAAGCGCGGTGGGAAGAGTCCGAGACCGGCCGCCGCCGAAAGTACTACCGGATCACAGCCAGCGGCCGTGCACAGCTTGCTGAAGAACGAAGACAATGGCAGGCTGTGGATGCGACGCTGCGGGGGATATGGAAGTCG
>DATDRF010000022.1:0-2823 GCA_035291905.1 Bacteroidota bacterium | reverse complement strand
CATTCCACCCTCCCCCAGCTTGTCGAGAATTTTATAATGAGAGATAGTCTGGCCAATCATAGGGCCCTCGCCTTCCAGCCCCCGGCAGAAAACGCCGGGGTCCTCAAAATGGCGACCGCTCGCTGAAAAAACGCTCGCAGCCCATTTTGGGACATGCCGCCCTCGCCCAGCTTTTCGACAATTTCATAGTGGGAAACTAATTTACCAATCATGAATTCCTCCGTCAGTTCCCGCCGAAAAACGGCGGGATGCACAAACTTCGATCGACTCGTTGAAAAAGCACTCGTCGGGAAGTTTGGCACTTGTAGTGAGATATTGTTTGGTCGATCATAAGGGATTTACTCATCTATTCATTAGTTCGATTAGTTCATTTGCTCATCTGCAGATCCTCATGGCTAGAGCATAAGGGGTTCCCAAATGATTCAACGAGAAGATGAGCTGTTGAATCAACTGACATTTCTCCGCAATCACCACATGACTCCACAAAACATCTCCCCATCTTTCCATTCCCCTACTTCATCTTGTCCTCCAGCTCTCTCACCCAGTTCTGCACGTAGTTGAAGGAAGTTTCTCTGGCGCCGCCGTTTGTTTTCCGGACCATGATAAAGCGCTTTCCATCAGGCGTGATATCGTAGTTTGTCACCGGATTGTTTGGGAACGACATCTGCGAGACATCAAACAACTCCCGGGGAGCCCCGGGTGAAAACACCGGTGAAGTCTTGATGGCGACCGCCATCATCTTGCCGACGGTACTGACATAGAAGAGCTCCTTCCCGTCGGGGGACCAAAGGGGACTTAATCCTCCACCAACCGAAACCTGCCACTTTCCTGCAAGCTGTGGAAAAGTGGTGGCGAAAACCTCGAGCGTGCCCGTTTCGTTTGATCCATACACAATATATTTGCCATCGGGCGAAATCCATCCGCCATAGGCATACGGGTGAGCAACGATCAATGACTTCAGTTCGGTCCCTTTTCCAAGATCAAGCATCATGACATCGGGGCCTCCGAGCCCGCCAACGATCAACTGCTTTTCGTCATGCGAAAGAGAGGCCGGAAATATCGGGATGTGGCTGTTGATAATCCGGGTTCCCTGAGAGCTGCCATCGGCAGGTTGAATTATGATACCCTCCGGGACTTGCGCGGCGTAGTAGATGCTTTTTCCATCGAGGCTCCAAAGGGGGGCGCCTCCTGTCTTGTTGAATGTAAGCCTGTTGAACGTCTTCTTCATGAAGTCATAAATCCATATGGAAATGTCGGCGCCGGCCATCCCCAAACCGACAGCCAGTCTGTTGCCATCGGGAGAAATTCGAGGAATGAAGAAGGTCTGGGGCTGTAAAGGTAGAGGGCTGGTTTTGCCGTCACGTGTAACCCAGACTAATTCGAAGTCCTTATTCAGGGTTCCGGGAAGGTAGGCAAGGTGGCCGTTCTGAGATAAGGAAAAATCGACCACACCGCTTCCCGGATCACCGCTCACTCCGTCGACGACCGTTGATAATGACTTTGTGATGCGAAAATCGTCGATCGAAAAGGAAGCGGCAAGCAGTGATGCGCTGCGTCCTACGACCAAATATCCAGGGTCAACATACCGGGCCATCTCGCCCCGCACGTTCAACTCGTGACGTTCACCGGTTTCTGTTGACTGAACCATCAAAACAGCGTCGGTGTAGGAATTTGGGTTGCTTTGATTTCCCACTGTAAACAAAACCCATTTGCCGCCCGGCAACACCTGCGGCCAGCGATGGGTGCGCTCGCCCTTGCTTGAGTCAAGCGTGGAAAACACAGCGGGGTTGCCCCCGTTCGCGGAGACTGAGAGAAGTCCTGTGGAAAAGGTAGGTGCGTAGTAGATTCTGTTATCCGGACCCCATGATGCACCGCGGAATCCTTGAGCCTCGCAAAGTATTTCCACCGTTCCACCGGTGATGGGGACTTTCTTGATCTTTCCATCAGAGACAAATCCAATCCATTGTCCATCGGGAGAGAAGAAGGGGGCGGTGCCGTTGGTCGTGCCTCGAATGGCGTGCACTTCATAGCTGTCGATGGAACGGAGGAACAGCTGGGACCCTCCGCCATCGGAAACCGCATACACCAACTGCCGGCCATCCGGAGAAAGGGCGAGGCATGTGATGTCGGAATGAAGGATCAGCTGATTGGGCGCACTGACCGCTGCGATATTCAATCGACTGACGAGATTTCCGCCGGCATTGTTATCACGGAACAGGAGGAACCACCCGAGGCAAGAAAGAGCGACAACGGCGGCCAGGGCCCATGGCAGGAATCGCATAATGAATGATTGGATCGTTGATTCCGATTGACCTTGCACACGTGAGGTCACGCCTGCGGGCATGGTTCTGCTCAACCTCGTACGACTCGAAGTTCGCTTGAACCTGTTCAGATCGATTGCGATCTGCTTCGCGGATTGAGCCCGTTCGT
Organism: Bacteroidota bacterium; assembly: GCA_035291905.1. Classification (GTDB taxonomy): domain Bacteria; phylum Bacteroidota; class Ignavibacteria; order UBA10030; family UBA10030; genus JACPLA01. Next base: position 393 of record DATDRF010000022.1, on the reverse strand, counting down.
TTGGGTCCTTTTCGAGGCACTCCAACACAATCATGTCCAACTCAGGGGGTATCTCCGGCTTCAATGTCGACATGGGAGGAGAATCCACGTTGACGACCTCGTAGGCGATCGCGGTTTCGTGAATTCCCTTGAATGGAGCCTGGCCTGTGAGCATCTCGTACAGCAAGACACCGAGGGAGAAGATATCCGACCGATGATCGGTTTCCTGCCCTTGAACCTGTTCCGGCGACATGTATCCTGCAGTACCGACTGTGCTACCTTCCTTTGTCAGTCGTGAGGCTCCGCGAAGCTTGGCGAGTCCGAAGTCCATAATCTGCACGCGCCCGTCTTTGCGGAACATGATGTTCTCGGGCTTGATATCGCGATGGACGATGCCTTTTTCATGGGCGGCTG
>DATDRF010000021.1:0-4576 GCA_035291905.1 Bacteroidota bacterium | reverse complement strand
GACGTGAAGATCGAACTGAATCAGCACCTGGAGACCCTTGCACAGCTGACACAGACGGTCGAAACGGAAGATGAGATGGACGTGAGCGCGAACCCTGACCAGTTGAAGATCAGCCTGGAGTTCGAGAAACGGCCGAAGCCGACCGAGCTCGCGGTTCAGGAATTCAGCGAAGGACGCCTCGAATGGCGCAGGCGCGAAGAGGAAAAGCCCGAGCCGGAACAACCCAGCGAGGAAGAGGAACCCGAATCAGCGGCCTGAGGCGCGCGTGCTGAAAAACAAGCACATAGTGCTGGGAGTGACCGGAGGGATCGCAGCGTACAAATCGTGCTACCTCGTCCGCGAGTTCAAGAAGGCGGGAGCGGATGTGAAGGTGATTATGACGGAAGCGGCAACGAAGTTCGTGGCTCCGCTGACGTTCTCCACCCTGTCGGAACACGAAGTCGCCGTCGACCTCTGGGACAAAAATCAAACGACGAAATCGGAAATCGGCACGAGACATATCGACCTTGCAACGTGGGCCGATCTGTTTGTTGTTGCCCCCGCCTCCGCACATACGGTGGCGAAAATGACGTATGGGCTTGCTGATAATCTGCTCACCGTCATCGCCCTTGCATGCAGGGCGCCGATCGTCCTTGCGCCGACGATGGACGCCGATATGTTTCTGAACGAATCGACTCAAAAGAACCTGGCGGTTCTGCGGGAACGGGGATTCTTCGTTATTCCGCCGGCAGAAGGAGAGCATGCCAGCGGCCTGCACGGGCCCGGCCGTTTCCCGGAAATCGACACCATCGTCCACTCTGTCGACGGAATCCTCGAAAAATCCTACCAGGACCTGAAATCGGTCTCCGTGCTTATCACGGCGGGGCCGACCTATGAACCGATCGATCCCGTGCGCTTCATCGGAAACCGCTCATCGGGCAAAATGGGGTTCGCCCTGGCCCGCGCGGCGGCGATGCGGGGGGCTGAGGTGACGCTCGTCAGCGGACCCGTCGGCCTGGAAACGCCCCGCCACGTCCACAGGATCGATGTGGAAACCGCGGAACAGATGCAACGAGCCGTCCTGGAACATGCGCCGGAAGCCAAAGTGGTCATCATGGCCGCCGCGGTGAGTGACTTTAAACCTGAGAAGCCCTCGTCGCAAAAGATAAAGAAAGACGACGCAGGCAACGCCCCCGTCGTGCGCCTGACGCGCAGCGCCGATATTCTAAAAAACCTGGGACAGAAACGAAACGGCGGCGTGCTGGTCGGATTCGCACTTGAGACCGAACACGAGCTCGAGAACGCACGGGAAAAACTGAAAAAGAAGAACGCCGACCTCATCATCCTCAACAGCTTGAACGACGAGGGAGCCGGGATCGGAACCGATACCAACATCGTGACGATCATCGAGGCCGGCGGAAAAGAAGAACGTCTCCCCAGGATGTCGAAATTCGACGTGGCAAATTCGATCCTCGACCGTGTGAGTGCCCGTCTGCAGAAGAACTGACGATTTTCCCTTGTCTTCCGAGCTTCCCGAAATGCAGAAACTTCTTTCCGATGTTGAACGCTTTCTCCGGCAGCAGCAGGAATTGTACGGCGACATCATTCTGTCAAAGACGGATCAAGAACCGGCACCGGCAATGCCAATGGCAAAGAAAACAGATCGCGCACCTGAAGAAGTGGAGTTGTTCCAAGGGTTTGTGAAGCCGCCCGAGAAGGCAACCGCCGCGTACCCGAACGAGCCGTGGGTGGGTTGTGCAACGCTGGATGACCTCAATAAGACCATCTGCACCTGCCAGAAATGCTCTCTGGGGAGCACTCGTACGAAGTTCGTTTTTGGCGTGGGAAATCCGCAGGCAGACCTTGTTCTTGTGGGGGAGGCGCCGGGAGCCGACGAAGACGCCCAGGGAGAGCCGTTTGTAGGACGCGCGGGACAGCTCTTGAACAAGATTTTGGAAGCGATTAACTTCAAACGGGAAGAGGTCTACATCTGCAATATCCTGAAGTGCCGTCCGCCAAACAACCGCGAGCCTCTACCCGAAGAAGTCACGAAGTGTGAACCGTATCTCTGGAAGCAGCTTGAGATCATCAAGCCGAAGATCATTCTCTGCCTCGGCCGCGTTGCCGCCCAGGTGCTTCTAAAGACGAATGCCTCACTGACGAATCTGCGCGGGACCATGCACGATTACCACGGCATCAAGCTGATGGTCACCTACCATCCGGCGGCGTTGCTGAGAAACCCGAACTGGAAGCGCCCGACGTGGGAGGATGTGCAGAAGCTTCGAAAAGAATATGATTCAATGAAAAAGTAGCATCTCATCAAACCTGAAATCCCAATTTGGCCTGCGAACGATTTTAGTGAGCAGATGCCAAATTGAGGATCCCGCCGCTGTTAGGCGGGACTTGAAACCTTGAACCTTGAACCTTGAACCTTGAACCTTGAACCAAATTGGCAGAACCCCGAAAAATATTTGATCTGAGTGGTGCCGGAGGATCCGTCGAGGGTCGCGTGCCGCCTCAAGCGGTTGATGTGGAAGCGGCGGTTCTCGGAGGAATGCTCCTGGAAAAAGAGGCCATCGCCAAAGCGATCGAAGTGCTCGATGAGACGGCGTTCTATAAACCCGCTCATCAGCAGATCTTCTCCGCAATGATCGGTCTGTTCGAACGGAGTGAGCCTGTCGATCTCATTACTCTTATAGAAGAGCTGCGAAGACGCGGCCAGCTCGAAAAGATCGGCGGCGAATTCTATCTCTCCGAGTTGACGACAAAAGTGACGAGTGCGGCGAACATCGAATTTCACGCACACATCGTTCTCGAGAAGGCCCTGATGCGTCAGCTGATCGCATCTTCCGCTGAAGTCGCAAGCCGCGCCTTCAACGAGACGGAAGACGCTCTCGAGCTCCTGGATGAGGCGGAACAGCGCATCTTCCAGATCTCCGAACAGCGGATGAAGAAGAACTTCGTTTCGATGAACACCGCCGTTCACAGCACCATGGAGCTTCTTGAGAGCATCCATGGCAAGCACAGCGGCATTACCGGTGTTCCGGCCGGCTTCACGGAGCTCGATAATATTACCGGTGGATTCCAGAAATCAGACCTGATCATCGTCGCCGGACGGCCCAGCCAGGGGAAAACGGCTCTGGTCCTTTCGCTGGCGCGCAACGCCTCCGTCATTCACAACGTCCCCATCGGGTTCTTCAGCCTTGAAATGTCCACGCAGCAGCTGGTTATGCGTCTGATTTGCGCCGAAGCGCGGGTGGATGCCCACAGTGTGCGCACAGGACGCCTTCCCGAAGACGAATGGCGAAAACTCAGCACGAGCGTCGGAAGGCTCTATAAAGCGAAGATCTTCATCGATGACACTCCTGCGTTGGGAGTGCTGGAACTGCGCGCAAAAGCGCGGCGGCTGAAGGCCGAACACAATGTGGGAATGGTCGTGGTGGACTACCTCCAGCTTATGCAGGGACCGAGGAATGCCCAGAGCCGCGAGCAGGAAATTTCCAGTATTTCCCGGTCACTCAAAGCGCTCGCCAAGGAGTTGAACATTCCTGTTGTTGCCCTCTCCCAGCTCAACCGGGCTGTGGAGGCACGCGGCGACAAACGCCCCGTGCTCGCCGATCTTCGGGAATCGGGCGCCATTGAGCAGGACGCTGATGTGGTGGTCTTTGTCCATCGCCCCGAGATGTTCGGTATCGAAAAGGACGAAAACGGCAACTCCACGGAAGGGACTGCCGAACTGATCATCGGAAAACAGCGAAACGGCCCGACCGGATCGGCCCGCATGGCGTTCATCAAACAGTACGCACGATTCGAAAACCTTACGCGCACGCGCGACGATGTCCTCCTTCCCGCCGGCCGGCCAGATGAAACTCCTTTCTGACAGCGGCCGCTTTCTCTTTTTTCTTTTCTTTCTCTTTCCTCCTGTCAGTGTTGCGCAGGAAGGGACATGGATGCTTTCCGTCTCGGGCGGACTCGCCTCTCCGGTCCTCGGCGCGGTGAACGAGACGTTGGACAAGACCATCCGCGATTGGAACCAGAACGCCTTGATTCCGATCGGTCCGATCGATCATTTTGCGTCCGCCCCTTCGTTCGGGTTCCGCGGTATCTACCGTTATGATCGCGATATCTCGGTCTCGTTTTCGGCTTCGTACTCCGGACAGACCGTCAATGCCTCCTACCGCGACACGGTGGCATACCTGAATCTGGACCGGTCAGTGCAGACGACCGGGGTGATGTTGGGCCTCGCATATTGGTTTCCCCCTCTTCTCTTTGATATGGAGGTCTCTTTCGGCGTCGATTTTGGGCTCTTGTTTGCCAGGGCGGAGGCGATCAGCTACTACACCCGTGAGGAAAAGTCCGGTGCCACCACAGTCACGGTCGTGTACTTTGATTCTGATGCGATCTACAGGAAAACGAGGCTCATCGCGGACGCGGCCGGTGTTTTGACCTGGAGAGTCTTTAATCCCTTCTTTCTGAAAGCGGAGGCCTCGTACCGGTTTGGCAATGTCGGGAAAATGGACGGCGAGATCCGGCGCCTCCAGGGATCGATGCAGGAACAGACATTGACTGATTTCAATTTCTCCGGATTCACGGCAAC
>DATDRF010000020.1:0-14698 GCA_035291905.1 Bacteroidota bacterium | reverse complement strand
GCTCATGGATGTCGAGTTGATAGACTCCATCTGCCTTCCCCACGATCATTTCCGTCTTCTGTTTGAACCGGAAGAGATCAACGCCGCCGGTGAGGAACGACGTATTGCCGAGACTTCGAAGATAGAATGAGGGGAGATATCGCTGATCACCGACCGCGTCGAACGCACGGCTGGTTGAGCGGTCGACGATGTGTGATAGTCTCAGAGTGTAGAACGCCCTGTCGCTGAGAACGTGGGTCATCTCGACCGTTTGAGTGTACCCTTCACTTTTCGAGAACCTTCTCCCGTCCGGTTTGAACCTCGCCGCAAAGGAACCGGAATTTCCGCTGTTCGTGGGGCTGAGGCCTCTGTCCATCACAATCTCATACTTGAATCTGAGCTCCGGCGACAACCGGTAGAGGAGATTGCCCTGAACGTTGTACGATTGGCTCCAGTTGAGAGGAACGATTTCTCCGTCTCCCGTCGGGCCGCCGACCAAATCCGACGCAGAACGGCTGAAAGGGGCAAAATAATAAGGGGAAGTTGAAGAACTGCGTCGCGGGTCCCCGCTGGGAAAACCTTCACGCGAGAGATACGAATCCTCGGGACGATAAATGCGGGTCCCGTAGACCGTCCCCCCGAAGTAATTATAGACGCCCGATGCAAAGAAACTCAGTGTGTTGGAAATGATGGGTCCGCCGAGAGAGAGCTCAAGGCGCGAAACGTTCGAAAGATTGATTTTGTCAATGTTTGGAAAGAGGGCGCTTCGTGAGCTCACATGATCGCCCGTCAGATACCGGACACTCCCGCTCAGCCGTGAGCCTCCTTCTTTTGTAACGTAATTGACGACACCGCTCAGCGCCTGGCCGTATTCAGCCGTAAACGTCCCGCTCGAAACAGAAACCTCCTGCACTGCGTTGGTTGCCAGACCCACCGAACGGCTGTTGCCATACGGGTTGTTGATATTGACTCCGTTCAGGGTATAGGCAATCTCGTTTCCGTATCCGCCGCGTATATGAATAGAGCCATCGTCATCTACCGTGGTCCCGGCCTGGAGTCCAATGACCTCGGAGATATCCGTAACAGGCAATTCGTTGAACGATTCGCCGGAGAGGGATGCAACGGGATTCGTGAGATCCTTGCGGATGAGGGGCGAACGCTCCCCCTGGACAACGATCGGGTCCAGCTCGATCTCACCCGGTGAAAGAGTGACATCGATTCTCGCCGTAAAACCGGTCGAGACCCTCACGTCGCGTATCTGCGAGCGCTGATATCCCACAAAGGAGACGTTGACAATATAGACTCCCGGAGGAACGTTGAGGATGACGTAATTGCCCTCAAGATCGGTGGATGAGCCTATCGATGTCCCCTCGATGACAACGTTTGCCCCCGGAAGCGCTTCACCGGTCTGTGAATCCGTGACCGTTCCGGCGATCTTCCCTCCGGTTTGTGCGTTGAGGAATCCGAAACAGGCAAACCCACAGAGGACGGTTGACAGAATACGTAATTGTCGCATGCTGACCTCAATCTAACGGATGGCTGTTGCGTCGGTAGGAAATTCTGGCATAAAGGCTCACTGAATATATTAATCAAGTTCCCGCCATGCAACTGTATTTTTCCCGCAACGATGTGACGTCAATCCTTGCATCTGTACCTAGTTTTCCTGTCCTTATCAGTGTGCAACTTCCATCCTCCTTTGCGAATATTTCGACCTCCTTCTGCGCGTAACCGATGAAACTGATACGGCATGTTCTGATCTTGATTGTTTTGCTGACCTCTTTTCTCATCTCTCAACCCAAAGTTGTCTCCTTGGAAGAGCTGCCGCTCGGAATGAACCAACCGTGGCAGAATGCAAGATTCTCTCCAAGCGGCAATGCACTGTATTACACAGCCGCCGGCTTTCGGGGAATCTGGAAATACTCGCTGCAGGACAACACCGTCGAGCAAATCACGGATGAACCCGGCGCCGGATATGGGTTCAGCGTTTCCGCCGACGAAAGCAAAATCACCTATAAGACAACAAGGACCCTCGCCAGCCGCCGAAGAGAATACACGATTGTCCTTCAGGACCTGAATACCCGCTCTGTTTCGGTCGTCGACTCCGGCAGACGGCTCTCCGCACCGACGTTTGCGGGCCAGGGGATCCGTTATACCAAGGGAGCGCGGTCGGAGCAATACAAGCTCGAAATGGCTGAAAGCAACGTCCAGATCCTCGCGACCGATGATGCAAACATCGCCCTGCTCAAGGGATCGGAGAGGGTCATCCTCGATCCCCTCGGCACCGGACGCTACATCTGGCCTTCCCTTTCTCCCGACAGGAGGCTGCTTGTAGCCAATCAGATGGAACAGGGTACGTTCGTCTTTGACCTGGACGGCAATGTCGTAAGCCGGCTCGGCCGACGCAATGCCCCCGCCTGGACCCATGACGGCAAATGGATCGCGTACATGGACGATCGGGACGACGGACACCGGATCCTTTCGTCGGACATCATGCTCGTTTCACACGACGGGAAGACAACGGTCGCCCTCACCGAGACCCCTGACATCATCGAACTCTTCCCTTCCTGCTCGCCGAGCGAGAAGAAGATAGCGTTCAATACTCTCGACGGCAGGATATTCATTCTTACGTACACCGAGTGAGAGCTTGAAACGATTCCTCTCCATCCTTCTTTTTCTTATTCCCGCGATATCCTCTGCTCAGCTTGAAGGTCTGGTGATCGTCATCGATCCCGGCCATGGCGGGTATGAATCGGACGACCGTCATCTTATTCCCGATCCCGGCATCGATTTCTGGGAGTCGGAAAGTAATTTCTACAAAGCGCTCCATCTTAAAGCCCTCCTGGAACCGTACGTCGACACCGTTTACCTGACGCGACAGGGAAACGCCAATCCCGATCCCTCTCCCGGCGATGACCCCACATTGACCCAACGGTGGCAGTTTGCAAATTCGGTTTACGCAGACTGGTTCCATTCCATTCACAGTAATGCTTCGGGACTCTCTTCTAACACCACAATCAACCGAACCATCGTCCTGCTTAAGGAAGACATCGAGACTCGTCAACCCGAGTTCCCGGAGGCGGTGACAATGTCGAGCAATATCTATACCCAGATTCGCGCTCATTTGAGGACACAATCTTCAGTCGGCAATATTGTTGAAGGCGTTTATTTGGACTACACATTCTATGGCGGTACGAATGGCGGATTTAATCTCGGCGTCCTCAGCGGGCTAACAATGCCGGGGGAACTCTCAGAGGGATCGTTTCATGACTACTTCCCGGAAACGCGCCGGTTGATGAACAACGATTATCGGAAGATGGAGGCCTACGCTCTCACGAAAGCGTTTCTGCAGTATTTCGGCGCCCCTGCGGATACATTCGGCATCATCGCGGGAATCCAGACCAATGCCGAGACGGGAGCGCCCATGAACGGGACGGTCGTGAGGATCATTCCCGAGAATCGGATCTACACAGGCGACACATACAACAACGGTTTCTACATGTTCGACTCGCTAGCAACAGGACTTCACACAGTCATATTCGACACTCCCGGTTTCATCGAGGATACCGTGGAGGTAACGGTTGGCACAGGTGGGGTCCATTTTTTGGATAACGTTCTCTCCTATTCCTTCGCCACCGTCCTCCAGACGACCCCGGTTGACGGCGACACATCGATTGCCGTGAACGCGGCCGTGTCGGTTCGATTCAGTTACCAGATGGACACCGCTTCGGTGCGACAGGCATTTTCGATCTCCCCCGTGGCGAACGCCACATTCACCTGGACGCCGGACCGGAAATGGCTCACGGCGACGTTTGATACGCTGGAATACTACACCCCCTACACCATCATGATCGATTCGGGGGCAAAGGGACTGAACGGATATGGTGTTGACCTCAATGGCGACGAGATCGGCGGCGATACGCTTCACCTATCGTTCCGAACGGAATCTGCTCTGAGGGCGGCCGCTCCTGTTTCTTTCGGGCAGGTCAAGAAAGGCGACACGGCCGTGGTCATGCTGGTCGTTCGCAACCGCGCTTCCTACGGCATCGTCCTCAAAAACATTTCGAACTCGACAGGGGAGTTTTGGACAACGGCCACCCTCCCGGACACCATCGCCGCCGGCGACAGCACATCGATCGAAGTGTTCTTCAGCCCTGCAACGTTCGGCTCCTTCTCGGACGCCATGGTCCTGGCCTCCGACAGCGGAACGATTATCGCAGCCGCGACCGGTAGCTCCCCGGCATCCTCGCTGCTCATCAGTCATTCATTCATGGGCTTCGGAACCGTAACAACAGACACCAGCAAGGTGCGTCCCATGTATCTGAGCAGTCCGTCCGTCAATGGCGTTCAGATAGACAGCATCTACACGAAGACTGCGGCTTTCCAGGTTTCCCCGCCACAATCGTTTCCTTTTGGGCTGGAGTTGGGAGACACAGTGTTCCTGAGTATCACTTTCGCACCTCAGGGGGTGGGTATCGCTCCCGACACGCTCTTTATCGTCAACAGTTCAGCGGTCAATCCCGTGAAAGTGTCCCTCTCCGGAAACGGCGTCATCAATTCCGTCGAGAAGCTCCCCGGAACGGTCGATCATTTTGCACTGTTTCAGAATTATCCGAATCCGTTCAATCCGGTGACAGCCATCAGCTATCAGATTCCCGCGAAGGCGGGGACAGCTGTGAGCTACGTGAGACTGAGTGTTGTTGACATGCTGGGACGAGAGGTGGCGGTACTGGTGAATGAGGAACAAGAGGCGGGGAGATACAGCGTTACCTGGGAGGCTTCATCGGTACCCAGCGGCGTTTACTTCTATACTCTTACGACCCCCCACTACCGGGCATCAAGAAAGATGGTGCTCGTAAAATAGCGCGAAAAAAGCCATTCAGCTTTCGCCGGCTTCAAATTCCCGGATTTTTCCATCGTCGCGTGTGACCGGTGCCAACGAACGGAGACCGATTCCGGCTTAAGTTGACATTTCGGGTTTCGGGTTTCGGGTTTCGGATTTCGGATTTCGGGTTTCGGGTTTCGGATTTCGGGTTTCGGGTTTTGGCTTCAGGCTTCAGGTTTCAAGGTTCACGATCGTAAATCAAACCACGGCATCTCAGATGAAGACTCGATTCATTTTGCTCCTGATGTTTCTTCTCCTCTCCATCGTCGCGGCCCAGGAGAAAGCCTTCCTGCAGTCCACTTTCGAATCGGCGGCTGCGGAATTCCATGTGCCGTCTGACATCCTCAGAGGCATTGCGTTTGCCGAAACCCGCTGGGAACATCTGGAGTGGGCCGAAGGTGATACGGCAAGCTGCATGGGACTCCCCCGCGCCTATGGCGTGATGGCCCTCCGCAGTGACGGCTGGTTCGGACACAGCCTGGAGAAAGCTGCGGGCCTTCTCGGGATGGAGCCTGATGTTCTGAAAAAGGATCTCGTCCATAACGTACGCGGTGCTGCCGCATATCTTCGATCGCTCTATGAGACGCTTCCCGTGCCTGAGGGAACGACACGAGGAGAGCTTGAAAGCTGGCAGAATGCAATTGCGGCGTACTGCGGAATTCCGCAGCCCGAGCTTGCCCAACAACATGCTCTTCAGATCTATGAAAGACTGGCAAAGGGATACAACGACTTCGGTATCCGCATTCAGGGGCGGCCGGTGAACCTGGCGCCTCTTCAGCGAACGGCGATTCGGGCATGGAGTGAAGCTCATCTCGCCCAACAACCGCGTCTTGCAAAGACAGCCGCCCAGCCGGACTATCCCGAAGCAGATTGGGTGCCGGCTTACCCCGGCCACTGGTACACTACGGGATACGCGCGAGATTTCGTCGTCATCCACGACATGGAAGGATATTACATCAGCGTTCTTTCTTACTTTCAGCAATCAGGGACACAGGCCAGTGCGCATTATTGTATCAACGGACTGCAGGACAACGCCAACGACAGCCTTGCGGGCGATATCGCGCAAATGGTCGAGGAGCAGTACTGGGCCTGGCATGCACTCTGCTGGAACAGGTATTCCTATGGGATCGAGCACGAGGGATTCGCGAATAACCCGGCGTGGTTCTCTCCGGAAATGTACATCGCCTCTGCGCGGCTCACGAAGCATCTCTGCGATGCATGGGGAATTCCGAAGGACCGCAACCACATCATAGCACACGGAGAGAAGGCAAACGGGGCCTGGGTGAATTGGGTGAATACGGTGTACAAGGTCACCTACCCCAACTTCGATCCGAGCTGTAACACCCACACCGATCCCGGCCCGTATTGGGATTGGGATTTCTACATGCAGATCGTCAAAGACGACTCCACCGCTCCGCATATCGTTTCCACTCCCCCGGCCCAACCGATCCAGGTGTACGAGTCTGTTTCCGTTTCATTCGATCAGCGGATGCAAAAGGGACTGACCGAATCGGCGGTCGCCATCTCGCCGGCCGTTTCTGGGACTTTCTCATGGTCCGTCGATTTCCGCACCCTGACCTTTACTCCGTCAGCGCAGTTCCTGTACGATACCACTTATACTTTTACCATTGACACCACGGCGCGCAACTACTTGAACGTGGGGCTTGATGTCGACAGCAATGGTGTGGGCGGAGGAGAAACCTATTCGTTCATGTTCCAGACAACCGAAATCGACAGCATTGCTCCTTCGGTTGTGTCAACCTACCCGGCCGACAATCAGACAGGACTCAGCACTTCCCTTGAGTTTCTTCTTCGATTCAGCGAACCGCTCAGGTCCGAGACCTTCGGCGGCGCATTCTCGATTCGGGATGCCGACAGCGTTCTCATTGACGGAAATCCCGGGGTCACTTCGATGGTGGAGGCCTCCGGGACCACAATCAGGGTACGGCCTCAAGCCGACCTGGAACATGAGAGTGTCTACCGACTGTCCGTAACGGACCAGATCAAAGACTACGGTAACAACTCCATTCCGCCGCTGAATCTCACTTTTGCAACAGGCAATGCCGTGGCCCTTCCGGGAACTTCAATCAACGAAGTGGAATCGGGGGCAGACTGGTGGCAACCTTCCGTCAGTGGAAGCACGACGGGGGTTATTGCGACATGGGCTATAGTCGCGGATACAAAGAGGAGCGGATCGGGGGCAGGTAAATTGACATATACATTTCAGAATTCTGCCGGCGGTGTTATCCGCGAGCATACCCCGACGACTCCAAGTGTCGAGGTGGGCGGATCGTTGATCGGAGCATGGGTATACGGCGACAACAGCGGGCATACGCTGCGGTTTGCCTTCTACTATTATACAGGTGTGACGAACTTTGCGACCGTCAGCCTTGGTCCGATCAACTGGACCGGCTGGAAGCTGATGACACTTCCCCTGAGTGCCGTTCCGGTCAGCACCGTATCGACCCCAAGGAAGTTCTCGAGCTTCATGGTCTATCAGGTGGGCGGAGCGTCTCTCAGCGGTACAATCTACTTCGATGACTTGAGAGCCGGAAACAGTGTCACCGAAGTAGCCGGCGACGGTCCGCCGGTATTGCCCTCGGAATATGAATTGAGCCAGAACTTCCCCAATCCTTTCAACCCCTCGACAACGATCGAGTACGCGCTCCCGCGTTCCGCCCCCGTCGAGCTTTCTGTCTTCAACATACTCGGCCAGCGCGTGGCACTCCTCGTACAAGAAGAACAACCGGCCGGACGTCACCGGGCGGTGTTTGATGGAACGGGCTTTGCCAGTGGCTTATACTTTTATCATATGAAAGCAGGCAATTTCGTTTCTGTCAAGAAAATGATGCTCCTCAAATGAGAACGACTTCCGCTGTTCTTTCCTTCGTCCTGAGTGTTGCCGCCGGCTGCTCCACTTCGCGCCCCGAATCGCAGGAGCACCTTCTTCGGATCTACTTTGTCAACCATTCCAGGGAAGCCATGGACATGAAGATGGTGGCAGGCACTCCTCCCCCGTTCCTACTCTATTCCGTGGACCGGAAGATTGTCACCCTCACGCCGGAGAAGACTGCCATGGAACAGCTTCTCGCCGGTCCTCACGGAGATGAGATACCGGAGGGCTACTCCACGACGCTCGAAGGTCTGCATCTGAAGGATTTTCGGGTCGGCGGGGACACAGCGTACGTCTATCTTGAAGGGGGGGCGCAGTTCTCAGGGCTCCTGACGGCCCCGCGCCTGCGCGCACAGGTAGAACGGACGTTGAAGGAATTCCCGGCGATCCGTGTGGTGGAAATCCGGATCAACGAGGGGAGAGATTTTGATTCGTTGAAATAGCGGACAGCTGTCAGCTTTCAGCGGTCAGCAGCTGATAGCTGTAAGCTGATCGCTGACCGCTAGAATGCCCTCCATCCCATCGCCACCGCAAAGCACACCACAAAACCAATGACAGTCGGAATCACCGCAGACAGCGTCGTCCATTTCGCGCTTTGAGTCTCTTTATAGATTGTGTAAAGCGTCGTCGAACAGGGGTTGTGCAGAAGGCTGAAAAGCATCAGATTGATCCCTGTTAACAGAGTCCACCCGCCCGCTTTCAAAACCTCGGCTGTTGCCAGCTCTGAATCCAGCTCAAACATCACTCCCACGCCGCCCCCGACTCCGGCCATCCGCGTAACCAGCACCGTCAGCATGAGGACGGTGGGGATGACAATCTCGTTTGCCGGAATCGCAATGATGTAGGCGAGGAGAATCACTCCGTTCAAGCCGACAGCGATTCCGAAAGGATCGAGGAAGTCGACCGTGTGCTCGGCAAGGCTCACTCCCCCGACCTGAATGTTGGATATGAGCCAAATGACGGCGCCCGCCGGCACAGCCCACACCACCGCCCGCCACAACACGATGAGCGTCCTGTCGATCATCGATGTGTAGAGAGTTTGCCAGATTCGCGGAGGACGGTACGGAGGGAGCTCGAGGCTGAAGAACGATGCCTCTCCTTTGAGGATCGTTTTCGACAATCCCCAGGAGACGAGGAACGTCATGCCGATACCGACCATCACAACCGCGACGACCGTAAACGAAGAGACCAGGCCGGAGAGGGCCGGCGGAGCGAGCGCCCCGACAAAGATGGTGGCAATGAGAATCTGTGTGGGCCATCTGCCGTTGCAGATGGCAAAATTGTTTGTCAGGATGGCGATGAGGCGTTCGCGGGGGCTGTCGATGACCCGCGTCGAGATGATCGCCGCGGCGTTGCAGCCGTATCCCATGGCCATCGTCAGCGCCTGTTTCCCGTGCGCACCCGCCTTCCGGAAGAGGCTGTCGAGGTTGAAGGCAACGCGCGGAAGATAACCGAAATCCTCTGCGAGAGTAAAGAGCGGAAAGAAGATCGCCATGGGAGGAAGCATCACGCTCACCACCCAGGCCATCGCAAGGTACATTCCGTCGAACACAAAGCCGTTCAGCCACCACGGGAGACCGATCCCTGCACCGAAATCCTTGAGAATGGGATGAAGAGTATCCAGAAGGATACTTGCAAGGAACGCCGACGGCACATTGGCGCCTTCGATGGTAATCCAGAAGACCACGGCGAGGATGAGCACCATGAGCGGGAACCCGGTCCATCGGTTGGTAACCAGGCGATCGAGGATTTGGTCAAACCGCGGGCGCACGGTTCCTTCCGCGACGACGGCCGCGCGGGAAGAAATCCGTGCCGCCTCGGCATAGAGCGCCTCAACCGTATGATCATGAAAATCTTCGCCCAGATCCCATCGCAGCGATTCAACTGTCTTCAGAATCTCTTCACGTCGTGCCATGACGACCCGCTTTCTCTTCCTGAGTGTTTCCGTTTCTCCCGGCTGTTTCGGCAAGTTCGCCGGATCGGACAGCCTCGATGATTCGTTGATCTCCTTCCAACAGTCTCAAAGCCACCCAGCGGACATTCGGCAGTGACGGAAATTCCCGCGAGAGCTGTTCCGCCACTGTGTCGACCGCCTTCTTCAGTCTCTTTGACTCGGTCCAGATCCGCTTCGGCTTGCAGACGAATTCGCCTGTAGCAACCTCGTTGATCATACCCAGGAGAGCCGGAAGCCCTTCTCCCGTGCGGGCAACGGTCGGGACGACCGGGACACCCGTCTCCCGCATCAGTGATCGGACATCCACCGTAATCCCGTGACGCTCAGCCTCATCGACCAGGTTGAGGCAGATTACCGCCCGGTCGGTGATCTCCAGAACCTGAAGGACCAGGTTCATGTTTCGTTCCAGCCGGGTTGCGTCGGCCACGATGACGGTTACATCCGGCTCACCGAATAACAGAAAATCGCGCGCCACCTCTTCGTCCGAACTTGTTGAAAGGAGCGAATACGTACCCGGCAGGTCGACCACTTTGAACCTCTTGCCGCCGAACGAATACGCCCCCTCGGCCCGCAGGACGGTCTTTCCCGGCCAGTTTCCCGTATGCTGCTTCAGGCCGGTAAGGCCGTTGAAGACAGTGCTCTTTCCAACGTTCGGATTCCCTGCCAGGGCAACCACGTAGTCGGCCGAGCCGATATCGATCCCCATGCGAATGAGCTTCGCGTTCTTGTTCACGGGGCATACTTCACATTGTTCGGTGTGTGTTTTCATTTCGCTTTCTCTTCATCTTTCAGAAAAACCTGTTCTGCCTGCCGGCGGCGCAATGCAATCACGGCTCCTCGAACGCGATAGGCCGTGGGGTCGCCTCCCACCGCCTTCATCTCCGCGCCGATTCTTGTGCCCGGAATAACGCCAAGATCCATCAGCCTCCTGCGCTGAAGGCCTCTGCATCCGGGGGAAATCTCTGACACGGTCCCCTCCGAGCCGGGCGTCAAGGATGCGAGCGTGCGCTGGCCCGCCTTCAGTTGCGCCGTTGGTACGCGCCTGGCTGTGATATTTGCCGCCAGGCCTATTGTGAGCTCGATGACCCGCCCCTCCATCTCAATGATCATTTTCTCGGCTGTCGACTCGGTTATCCTGACAGTCGTCCCGGGAAAAAGTCTCAGAGCAACGAGCTTTGCATAGACTTCGGCCGGTTCGTCTTCTACGTGGAGTATCCGCACAACCTCTTCCTCGGAAAACGCTCTGAGGAGCTTTCCCTTCTGTTCAGGAACGGTGCCACCCGGGCCCGGGATGGGATCCCCATGAGGATCGAAGAGAGGTTGACCCAACCTCTTCGCGAGGGCGCGGGCCTCTTCGTCTGAAAGTCGGTGCTCCTGCTTTTCCGCCTCTTCATGCCAGCGAAGTTCCTGTACAGTGGTTTCATCCGAGAGATAACGCTCCCACAGGCGATGGAGGCGAACGATGGAAAGCGCATATGCTCGCCCTGCATCGGTCAGCGTAATTTCGGTGCCGCCGTAGGAAATGAGCCTGCGTTCTCCCAGTTCTTCCGTCAGGGTAACCGCCGCGTTGCGTTTCAGTCCCAATGCCCCTGCAAGGCTGTCGGGTGTGCAGGCTATTCCGGAGTATTCACAGTGATAAACATGCTTCAGAGCGTCTTCGCGCAGGATACGGATGGCTTCCCGACTATCACGACGGAGCCGCGCAAGAATTCCGGAGCGGGGAACAAAAAGGACCACCGCCAACAGCGCACATATCAGCAGAACGATGTCCCACGAGATGTTCATTGAGATGTCCCGGCCTTTTCAAGTGTTGTGACAAAGATATTCTGGGCAAGCTTGGAGCTGATGAATTGTTCCCGGTCTCCCACCTTTACCCGAAGTGATCCGTCAAAGTTCATCATGTCCGTCACCGCTAACTCTGTCCCCAGCGCGACACCGAGCTTTGAAAGGTATTGGAGGATCTCAGGGTTCTCATCGCTCACGCGGGCAACCTGCACAGTCGTCCCCGGGACGATGGCGGCGAGAGGAGAATGATGTGCTCCTTCGACTTTCCCGTCGGGAGTAGGAATGCTGTCGCCGTGGGGATCGCGGTTCGGATAGCCGAGAATCTCGTCGATCCTTTTCTCCAGCTTCTCAGACATGAAGTGTTCGAGGCGTTCCGCCTCTTCATCGATTTCGTCCCATGGAAACTTCAGGATCTCAACGAGGAACAATTCCCAGAGCCGGTGTCTTCGTACAATGTGAAGCGCCTTTTTCTTTCCCGCCCCGGTCAACTCCACTCCCTTGTACGGTGTATACGTCACGCTCCCCTCGTCGGCGAGCTTCTTAATCATTTCCGTCACCGACGGCGCCGAGATCTGCAGCCTGTCGGAGAGAACAGAGGTTGTTACGCGTCCCTCCTGCTCCTGGATCTTGTAAATCTGCTTCAGGTAGTTTTCGACCTGTTCGCTTGCCATAAGATAATATTAACCATAAAATTGATTTAGGTTAGCCTAAATATATGATAACAAACTCCCCTTGTCAAGCTGTTTTTCGGACAGAATCGTCCTTGGTCCTGGAAATGCTTCTAGATTGATGAATTACGGATGGAAAATTAGGAAATCCGCCCCAAAAGAAGAGATGTGTTTGTCCCGCCAAATCCAAATCCGTTTGACATGGCGTATCGTATCTCTGCCTTGCGGGATTTGTTCGGAACATAATCGAGGTCGCACAGCGGATCGGGTGTTTCCAGATTGATGGTCGGAGGAATGACCTGGTCGCGCAACGCGAGGGCTGTAAAACCGGCTTCAAGCGCCGCAGCTGCGCCAAGCAGATGGCCGGTCATCGATTTTGTCGAGCTGATTGCGACCTTTCGGGCGTGATCTCCAAAAGCGCCCTTCACAGCGTCCGTCTCTGCGACATCTCCGATCGGTGTCGCAGTCCCGTGCGCGTTGATGTAGTCGATCTGCTCCGGTTTGAGTCC
This sequence comes from Bacteroidota bacterium, assembly GCA_035291905.1. Classification (GTDB taxonomy): domain Bacteria; phylum Bacteroidota; class Ignavibacteria; order UBA10030; family UBA10030; genus JACPLA01. The sequence continues at coordinate 2,028 of DATDRF010000020.1, read as the reverse complement.
CGACCATTTGAGGCCGAGCTTCATGGCCCTCGCAGCTCCTTCACCTTTTTCCGAAGGGGCGGTAATGTGAAACGCATCGCCGCTCAATCCGCATCCCAGTATCTCCGCGATCATGGGAGCTCCCCGCTTTTTCGCGTGCTCCAGCTCTTCGATCACCAGGACCGCAGCTCCTTCCCCAAGCACAAACCCATCGCGATCTTTGTCAAACGGACGCGACGCCCTGACCGGTTCGTCGTTCCGCCGCGAGAGAGCCCTTGCCGAACAGAAACCGGCCAACCCGGGCGCAATGATCGGGGCCTCGCACCCGCCGACGATCATCACGTCAGCCTCGTCCCGCCGGATGCTGTGAAAACCGTCGGCAATTGCGTGGTTGCCGGTTGCGCATGCCGAAACAACACTGTAGTTCGGGCCCTTCGCTCCCAACTGAATCGCTGCATACCCCGAACACGTGTTGATGATTGAGCCTGCAACAAAGAACGGCGACACCCTTCGCGGTCCCTCTTTGTCGATTTCAATGCTCGTCTCGAAGATGTTCTTCAATCCTCCGATCCCCGACCCGATGATGACTCCCACTCTCTCCGCATCTTCGCCCTGCACGGCCAGCCGAGCCTCGGCAACTGCCTCTTTGGTCGCCGCCCACGAATAATGAAACACAAGATCGTACCGGCCTACATCTTTGCGATCCATATGGTCGGCGGCGTTGAATCCCTTCACTTCTCCTGCGATCCTTGTCGGGTAGGCGCTGACATCGAATCTGGTAATGCGATCGATTCCGGAGATCCCTTTCACGCAGCGATCCCACGAATCTTTTGTGTTGAGCCCGAGCGGATTCACCATCCCGATTCCCGTTATGACCACTCGTCTCATGGGTTGTCCGTTTCTTGAGGTTTGAAGAGTTCGTCGGAAAGTCCTGTGTTGATACGATAATCGGAATACTCGATTGTTATCTTCCCGCTTCTTCTTGCACGCCTCATCGTGCCCAGTTGCGGGGCGCCGGGTACGGCCATCGGTTGAACGGAATCTGTCGTGTCCACCGGCGGGGCCTTGAGCTCTACCTGCATTTTCGAGGGAAGCCAATAGCGGCCTTCCTGCAACGCATACGTAAAATCCATTTTCACTGACCGTCCCTGATATGGAACGCTCTCGGTCCTCACAACCGTCGAGTTCGATTTGTTTACCCACACGTACAGCTGCTGGAGCCTGGCCGCAGGATCCTTTGCCACGAGATGGAGCTTGTGGGTCGGAATATCACCGATCATCTCCTCCCCCCTTAAGGTCGCGTCATATCGTCCGATGAGGAGCGAAACGGGGGTCCCGAATCCTTCCCTGGGCAACATGGCGAAGTTCGGCGACTCGAAGTGCACCTTGTCGGGTTTCTTGAAATACATCGTCGCTTCCATGCGGGGCATGCGCACTCCCTCCATATCGACCTCAGCCGTCAGATCGACGACATAGTCCTCAATCCCCTCCATGTTCTTCTCGCAGCGCGCAAGGACCTCCGCTCCAGACTTCGCCTGTGCGCGGCACAATCCCGAGGAGGCAATCAAGCAACCCAGCAGCACCAAATGTAAGCTCTCACTTCTCATCAGTTATTGATCTTCCGACGCCTGATAGCTGACCGCTGACAGCTTTTCTCACTTCTCACTTCGTACTTTGTACTTCATACTTCCCATTCATTACATCTTCATATTCTCCATAAACGGCTTCCATTTCTCCACAGGTGAAGGCGTTGTTATGAGGCTCACAAGGAAGAGCGCTATGAGCGAGGCTGCAGCTGCGGGCAGGATAATATAATCGGTCTCGATGACCGGCTCGGCGAGCACAAAATTCGCTATTGTTATCAGGAGCGTCACGCCCATTCCTGAGGCAATGGACGCCACTCCGCCAGCCACCGTGACACGCTTCCAGAGAAAGGCCGCCAGAAGTGCGGGGGTGATTCCGGCTCCAACCATTGCGTAGGCAGTAAATGCCATATCGAGGATGCTTTTGAAGAAATTCGCAAGAACAAAAGCAAGAATCCCCAGCGCC
>DATDRF010000019.1:0-8875 GCA_035291905.1 Bacteroidota bacterium | reverse complement strand
AATACCAGATTGCCGGACCGGCGACAATCCATGGGAGAGCCGAGAATTGCCTCTTCCTCCACACCATGAACATCATGATCAGGGCAAAGAAATACATCTCGTAACGGAACAGGAAGACCAGTGAAGCAGCGAGAAGGCTCCATGTCCATTTCGATTTCTTGTAGAGAAAGTACGACAGGGTCAGGAGGAGCGCTGCCGGTAATTCTGCCATGCAGGTGTACCCTATATCGAGAAAAGCCGGCTGAAATCCCGCCAATGCGATGACCCAGTGCCTGCCCGGAATTTCCTCGACCTCCGCCACCTTGTACACGAGAAAGACAGTGAGAAGGAACAAAACCGACGCGAAGAGCTTCACGGCCTTGTGGCCCCATTGCGCCGGCAAGGTGAAGAGCCAGACCCCGCCGAATCGCTGCCACACCCCCAGACTCACCACCGGCCGTTCAGGAGCCGATGCATCAAAAACGAAATGAGCCCCTTCGTCCCAACGATAGAACCCATCCGATCTCCAGATAAGAGTTCCGAGCACGATAATGAGAAGCCCGAACAGGACGAGTTCGGGCTTTCGGTTGAATCCCGGCATCGGGGCGGGGATAGCGTCGTCTCTATTCATACCATTTCATGAACCTCACTTCGATCGACTTGTCCTTTCCCACGAGCTCTTTGAACTTCTCGATGTCGCTCCCGCGGTAGTGGTAGGGAACCGCCACTCTGGGTTTGAATTCCAGGACGGCAGAAGCCGCCCGCTCCGGCGTCATGGTGTAGGGAAGATTCATACACACAAATGCATAGTCGATGTTTTTCAACGCCCGCATCTCCGGAATATCTTCCGTGTCGCCGGCGATATAGATCCGCTTCCCTTCCACAGTCACGACATATCCGTTCCCTCTCCCCTTTTCATGAAATTTCTTTCTCTCCTCGGTCAGGTTGTACATCGGAATCGCCTCAACGATGATCTTTCCGAATGTCGCCTTGTCTCCATTCTTCATGGCCGATCCGTAGCCGAGCTTGTCTGTCACCGCTTTCGGGCCCACGATGGTTGTCTTCTCCTTCTTGAGAGAGGCGACGGTCTCAGGGGAAAGATGGTCACCGTGAATGTCGGTAATGAGAATGAGGTCGGGCGGGGCGATGGAAGCATAGGCCTTTGCCTCACCGACGGGATCGACGTAGATCGTCCCGACGGACGAATGAATCACGAAGCTGGCGTGCCCGATGGGAGTGAAATGGACCATTTCGCTCTTCTTCTCCTGGGCGTTTGACAAGAGAGATATGAAAAGGGCGACTGCGATTGTTGCCGTAAATCGCTGCATGTGTATTACCTTTCAATGAGTTTATTCCCAAAGAGAAAGCATGACACGAAGTGACACAGAGAATTCACGAAATACACGAAGCGGCGGATTCATCTTCGCGCTCTTCGTGTCTCCTTCGTGCTCTTCGTGTCATTGTTTCTTTGAGAAAAAGCATTACACGAAGTGACACAGAGAATTCACGAAGAACACGAAGTGGTGGATTCGTCCTCGCGCTCTTCGTGTCTCCTTTGTGCTCTTCGTGTTGTCATTTTTCATTCATCTTTTATCCGGATACGGCGGAGGAGGAGCAAGCTTGGCCGGCTTGTCTTTCATTTGTTTGAGAACCTCTTCGATCGCCCTGTTCAATTGCTCATCGACGCCGGAGTACTCTTTGGCAGGGTCGTTGTCCACCCTGATATCGGGCTCCACTCCGACACCCTCCATGATCCATTCCTTCCCTTCAACATCATAGCGCGAGAATTCCGGCTTGTTCAGATACCCGCCGTCAAGGAGGGGAAGCGACCCGCGGATCCCCACAACACCACCCCACGACCGTTTTCCGATGATCGTGCCAAGTTTGTGCTTCTTGAACCGATACGCCACAATATCTCCGTCGGATGCTGAGAATTCATCAAGGAGCATGACCTTTGGCCCGAGAATCGTTCCGCCCGGATCAATACCGGGGGCGCCGTTGCGTGCGATGTCGATCATCGCGATCTCGCGGCTCAATCGCTCGATGATCTGCGGGGATACGTTGCCTCCCCCGTTCCCGCGCACGTCCACGATCAAACCTTCTTTCCTCAATTGCGGATAGTAATACTTCACAAACTCGTTCAGTCCCCCTACTCCCATATCCGGGATGTGAAGATATCCTATTCGGCCGTTCGTTGCCTTCGATACCTTCTCGATATTGGACTGAACCCAATTGTAATAGTACAGCCCCTGTTCATCGTTTGTCGGAACCACCACAACATCGCGGGCACCGGCCTCCTTTGCAGTTCCATTCACCTTGAGCGTCACCTGCTTGTTGACGGTATTGACGAGCGCCTCATAGATACTCGTCATCTGGTTGGTCGGTTTCCCGTCAACGGCGACGATGTACTCTCCCGCCTTGACGGAAACGCCGATATCCGTTAAAGGAGAGCGGACGGATGCATCCCAGTTCTGCCCTTTCAGAATCTCGGTGATCTTGTAGTATTTCGACGCCGCATCACGCTCCAGCCTGGCTCCCAGAAGCCCCATTTGAATCCGCTCCACCTTCGGAAGGTCTCCTCCGCCGACATAGGTGTGTCCGACGCTCAGCTCACCGATCATTTCACCGATGATATAGGTCAGGTCGGCCCTGTGGTTCACGTACGGCACCAGCGCCGCATATTTCGCCTTCACCGCAGGCCAATCGACCCCGTGCATATGCGGGTCAAAGAAGAAATCCCGCATCTGTCTCCAGCATTCGTTGTACATCTGCGTCCATTCCGCTTTCCTGTCGAGCCGCACTGTCATGTCGGAGAGGCTGAGTTTCTCCTTGATGTCGATTTTTGCGGTCGGGAGGTCAATAATGGCATAGGAGCGCTCCTGGTTGACCAGCATCTTCTTTCCGTCCGCGGAGATCTCATATCCGTTCACTTCGCCCAGCTCCGTCTCCTTCTGCTTCTCGAGATCATACAGGAACAGCTTTGTCTTCTCGTCCTTACTCCCGCGGCGCAGGTAGTACACCTTCCCCGGGAGGGCAACCACGTCACGGTAACCCGACGCCGAAACGGGCAATACGGCGATTCGCGACTGCAATCCTTCGAGATCGACTTTCACGGAAACGGTCTTCTCTTCTTCCTTCTTCGGCTTTTCCTCCTTCGTTTCTTTCTTCTCCGCCTTCACACTCACTTCATCGCTTTTCGGCGCGAACGGAGATTTCGTCTCCCCCGCCAGGGTCACCAGATAGATCTTCCCCATGTCGAGATAGGCATGGTTCCATTCCGTCTGGCTGTAGGTAGGGCTGAAGGAGCGGTTTGAGATGAAGAGGAGATACTTCCCATCTGAGCTGAACGAGGGGGAATAGGACGAAAACCAGCCATCCGTCACCGCAGTGGTTTTTCCGCTCTCAACGGAATAGAGCTGGACGGTCGTCATCACCTCTTCTTCCGGTTTCGCATAGGCGATCCATTTGCTGTCGGGAGCCCAGGCGTAGTTGGTAATTTCCCAGGAGTTCGCCTGCGACACGATGGTCACCTTCTTTGAGTCGATATCGACATACTGGAGCCTCTGCATCTTGTCGGACCAGAGGAGCTTCTTGCTGTCGGGCGACCAGAGGGGCTGGTACTTGTAGGTATCGCTCTTCGACGTCAGCTGTGTCCCCGCCGCGCTCCCGTCCTGCGGCATGATGTAGATCTCATCTTCGCCCGTGGCATCGGAGATGTAGGCGATCCATTTACCGTCGGGAGACCATTTGGAGCTCCGGTCGTGGATTCCGGGTGTACCGGTGAGGTTGCGGGTGTTGCCGTACTTCGCCGGCACCGTGAAAATATCTCCGCGTGCGCCAAAGAGGGCGCGATTCCCGTCGGGAGAGATCTCATAGTTTGTCACCTTGTCGTCGACATTCTGGAGTCCCCCGCGTCCGACGGCGAAGTCTTCATTCAGGCTGATTGATACCTTCTCCGCCTTCTTCGCTGCGAGGTCGTAGGTGTAAATGTATCCGCCGTTCTCGAACACAATGGCCTTGTCGCCGATCGAGGGGAACTTGACGTCGTACTCCGTGAACGCAGTGAGCTTGCCGGTCTGTTTCGTCTGCAGATCATACGAATAGAGGTTCAACCTCTTATTCTCATCCCGATCGGAAATGAAGTAGACGGTGTTGCCGCTCCACATCGGAATGATATCCTGGGCAGGATTGTTCGTGATGTTCTCTGTCGTCTTCGTTTGAAAATCATAGATCCACACATCGTCTGCCTGTCCGCCCCGGTATCTCTTCCACGTGCGAAATTCCCTGAAGACGCGGTTGTACGCAAGCTTCTTCCCGTCGGCTGAATAGGAACTGAATCCTCCCCTGGGGAGCGGAAGCTGCACAGGCACATCGCCGTCGAGCGAAACCGTGAAGAGTTGTCCTTTGAAGCTGTTCGGCTCGATCATGCGCGAGCGAAAGAGGATGGTGTTGTTGTCGCGCCATGTCATCACGATGTTATTCGGACCCATACGGTCGGAAACGTCATCGCGGGAGAGTGTAGGAGTGTACGTCAGACGTTTCGGCACTCCTCCTTCGGCAGGCATGACATAGACTTCCGTGTTCCCGTCATACTGACCCGTAAAGGCAATGGTCTTCCCATCGGGAGAGAAACGGGCAAACATCTCGAATCCCACATCATTGGTGAGTTTGCGTGCCACGCCGCCGCTTGCGGGGACGGTGTAAAGATCGCCTGCACAGGTGAAAACGATCTGATTCCCATGAATTGCAGGAAACCTGAGCAGACGGGCATCTTGTTGGGAATAAACAAATTGAAGAAACGGGAGGAGAATGAAGATCGAGAGGATTTTCCGGATCATGGTTTTCCCTTCTGAGAGATGATTTGACAGCTCAGCGTGTAACAGACATTCTTAGGATGCAATATAGGAAGAAAAGGCAAAGAGAAGAATTGACGTCAAAGCGTTTGACAGACAAATAGTATACGAGAAAACAAAGATTTTGTTAGGAGAAAAAGTCTGCCTGACGTGAAAGTGTGGAACGAAGAGGATGTAACGGATGCCGCTCTCGCGCGGCACTTCGGTCCTATCTGAGAAACAATCCTATTTACGCAGATTTTGAGGTGCCCAGATGGAACATCCATCCGCCTTCGTCGTAGCCTCAAGTGTAAGATCCCAGCCCAAGGAGAAAGCCATGAAACGAGCAATCCTCATTCGATTTGGCATGGCGGCAAGCCTGGTCCTCGGCACTCCGTCTTTTTCAGCCGCCTGGCAGACCGATCCCCCGCCTCAATGCACCGCGCAACAACTCGAACAAATCGAGGACCGTCTTCTGCAGTGCCTGCGCTCTGATTGCCCGGGGATCCGCGCCTGTGCAGCTCTCACCGTCAAACAGCTCAAAGAATCCAATCCCGCGTATTCATTCCAACGCTCGATCATTCCCCTCATGCGCATCGTGAAGGAAGAAAAATGTGACCGAACGTCGAGAATTGCCGCGTCTCTTGCGCTTTATACTCTCAGGTCGTCACGAGGCGACTTTGCGATCAAGAGGACGGGAGAATTCACGGATGATGAATCGGTCAAGCGCGCGTGCATGCGGCTCTCGCTGGCACGGGAAATGGAAAAGATCGCCTCGAAGTAACCCTTCGTCTCATGTCACAACTATCGGGACGTCTCACATCGGACCGTTCGGATCTCAAAGGGACCCATCTCAATACTTCCGGCGATTCCACGTCCCCTCTCTCCCGAAACCGAACTTTCGTACAAGCGCAGGGACGGGACAGCCGCAGCAATCTCACATGAGGATCGTTGAGGAGACGGATTGTAGAGCCGAACCAGCAACGCGTCGCCGTCCGCAGCCCTGGTGACGGTCGTGATGCTCACTGCGGCACTTGTGAACGCGAACGGCAATGACGGCCGCGGAGCACTCGGTTCAATCTGGCGCACGAGAAGCGGCTGGTTTGTCTCCACGCCAAAGCGGTATGCCCGAACTGCCTCAAACCCGGAATGCGGCCTGAACGCGTATTGAAATGAGCTCGTTCCTTCCTGATCTGCTTTGTAGTTCGTGTGCCAATAGTTGTTCATCACCCAGGAATAGAGAAGCGGGGACGATGCAGCCTGCGTTTTCCATCCGCTGGGACCTTCGTTGTGGCGCCTTTCATCGACAAGTCCGCCCAGGCTCACCAGAGGAGCCTCCACGGAAGCCCATGTAACCCCCTCATGGTGATTTGACATGTCGACCCACCGCGCCACGGAAAAGTAATCCTTGCATGAGCCGGGGAGCTGATCACGCTCCGGCCTGATGAACCCCCACCCCACATCAAGCCGTGTGGTCCCCTCGGGAACATTGAATCCGAATCCGAAATAAAGTGCTTCTTTGGTACGGACCGATCTCTTCATGACAACGTTCCGAACGTCCACCCTTTCCACCTCCGCTATCAGGGTGACCTCTCGAACGACTTTGTCCACTCCCGGGGCGACGCTTTCGCTGATCATGGAAGCCACAAGCGGGCCGCGTTCACCCACGCGCAACCCTGTCAGTTTTCCGTTTGTCCGATTGCCCGGGTCGGTCCCCTCGACAACGACAAGACTGTTGATTCCCCCCTCATATTCTTTGCCGACGAGCCTCCGGCTCAGAGCGAGATCAAGAATACTCTTCACCGAGCCCGTCGCGGAATCGATCGTCAGCCGGAGGAATTGATTCTCCAGTGTGAGATCCTTTATCGACACCCCCCGCGACACCTTTCCTGCCGGGCCTTTCATGACCGTGAAACGCGACGAACCGAGGGCCGGAACAGCGCGGGCCAGAAACGCCAGCCGCCCATCGGTGAGGCGCTGACTGGGAACGGGTTTCCCGGTCTCGTCAACAACGCGATCGCCCGAACGGCTTTCTTCCGGGCTCAACCTGACCAGATCCGTCCGAGACCACGTCGATGTGTTGACCACCTCGAAGATGGCATTCGGACTCTTGTGGTTCCGAATCTGGCTCTTGAGGAGCCTTTCACTCCGATCATGTGCCTGTAGAGCATATCCCTGTTTGAATTTCCACTGTCCCACTGCATCGGGATGGTCCGGGTCGCTCACGCTGTTCCATGCGCCCCATGTATGCTCAATCCACAGGTTGATTGCATCCCAGGCATCCGCAAAGGCCTTGCGATCGTATGCTTCCGGCGCACTCATGCTTGTCATGATCTCGGCCTGCACAAGGCGCTCAGTGCTTCGCTGCGCCATTCCCAGTTCTGCTGCGGTCGATGCGGCCCCGTCCTCCCAATACGGCGTGATATCGCCTGCAAACGAGGGGAGCTGCGATCCGTACTCTTTCTCGAACGCGACGCACATCTCCTCCGCCGTGGCAATGCGAAGTGTCGGAGATGCATAGTTCCCGTTCCATTCCCGCACGTAATCCGACATGGTCGTGTCGGTCATCCCGTTGTCGGCATAGATCGAGTACCTCATTTGCACAATGTCATACGGATACCGCGACGCATCCAACTGCTCCAGGTAATCCTCCAGCTTCTGAAGAAATGCCTTGTTTGTCGCGAATGTCCTCGTTGCGTGGAACATCGAGTAGCCGGTCCCCGCCACCCAGAAGAGCACGCTGTCCTTTCTCGAAGGCCCAACCCAGTAAAAAGGTTTATCCCCCCACGCATTTGTGAAGTGGCCGATCCGATCCCCGGAGTTTGGTCCGCTGACAAAATATCTGATGTCGCTCTGGGCAAGCGCCGGGACGATGCCCCAGCTGTAACCGGGAATATCTGAAACCATCGCGACGGGAATCCGAATCCCATGGTCCCGCTTGAGTTCACGGGCGAAATCTGTGAGCCGCATCAGAGCCTCGGGTCTTGCTATTCCCGTGAGTGGATTCACGTACAATCCGTTCAACCCGATATCGCCGTTCCTCACAGCCCGCAGGAAGGCCTCTTTCTCCCGTGCTGAAGCTGTGACGAGAAAGGAATCGACGGGCCAGAGGATCTCGACATTCCATTTGAACCGTGAGCCGGGAGGATAGTCCTTTGACTTCTCGATGAGCCCGAGAGCATCGCGAATATTCTGAACCTGGATGTTATAGACTTCCGGTTGCAGGTGGCTGTAGCCGATATCGTTGTGGGAATGCGGGAGCAGCCAGATGGTGCGATGGTGCACAGGTTTGACCTGAACAGACCTCTTCACGGCGGGTTTCCCGTTGATCGAAATGCTGAGCGGAACCGTGCGTTCCTTCTCCACGGCGGGGACCGAGAGATTTACGGCGTTCCACCCTAACTTCAACTCTTGCGTTACCGGCTTCTCCCGTTCGAGAGCGATTGTTACGGTCCCCCGGTCGGATGGAGAATCCACCGAGACTTCTATCGGCTGCCGGAGTGATTCGCCGTCGCGCATGAGCAGCGGAAGAGAACGAACCATCGCCGATTCCTTCACAGCGTACATGAATGTCATGTACCAGTCATTGGATCCGCCCTTATGGCCGACAGCTTTCAAAGTAAGCGGCCGTCCTGCAGGATAGGAAGAGGCCGGCACCTGAAGGCAGAAGTAGCCGTGCGCATCGTTCACATGATCGGTCCAGACGTGCTTATAGTGCAACACGACTCCCCTTTTCCCTTCAACGGACCAATTGCGGTAGTTCCCTCCCCTGAAAGTCCTGAACGTCAGCGACTTTTCATCGTTGACGTAAAAGTCAAAGTCATGATCCGCTGTGGAGGTCCCGGTTGAGAAAGCACCTATCCAGAGGATTGAGTGAGTCTCTTGACTGCCGGCTGAGGGGAGCTGTTGTGTCTTCCATGCGATCGCCATGTCTCCCGTCGTGCACCGCGTAAGGAGGGACTTTTTGGCGAACGTGTGAAAATTCCAGTAAGAGAGCGTCGCGCCGGAAACTTCTTCAGAATAGCCCTCGAGGAAGCGGTCGGGGGAGGGGAAGGGGCGGGATT
>DATDRF010000018.1:0-23831 GCA_035291905.1 Bacteroidota bacterium | reverse complement strand
TAACGCCTCTCTTTATGACCTTTCCCACGGCAGAAACATTCCATCGTACCCAATCCCCGGCCAGGAGCGGGAATCGGTGTAGTACATGCTCAAACTCACTCTTTTCAGGGCCTGGAACCCCGTTCTTCTGAATGCGAAGGTGCTCGTCATCCAGTCCTCAAGATAACTTCTCTGGTCTTCCGCCGACATTCCGATGAAACTCGAGAACCGCAGGTCAAACAGGAATGTGAACAACGGTGCGTTGAAGGCATACAACAGAGTATGAAACTGATCCTGGATTTCCGGCGGCTCGCCTGCGAGAAACTGGTCGGCCCGAAGGGTAACCTCTTCCGGGGTCAATGGGCTGGAAGAATCAAGGTCGATGATGCGCGTTGCTGCGGCTTTCATGATCTCGAATTCATGATCTGAAAAGAAAAGAAGCGGCCTGGAGGTGCCCGGCTGTTCCTGGAATGGGCGTCCCAGCCCGCCGACGGTCAGAAACAGTGAGCCGAAAACCGATTGACGAAGGAACGTTCGCCTGGAGAGTTGTGGGTCAGGATCCGCATGGGAGGGCATAGGTATCTCAAAGGGCGTAGTTGAGAATCCTGGAGATCAGTTTGGCCGCCGTGAAGTCGGGGTGATGCAGGCCGGCGATCGGAGCCAGTTCTACGATGTCGAATCCGACAATCTTCCTTCTCTGGGACAGTTTGCGGAGGCACTGCGTCACTTCGGACCAAAGGAGGCCGTTCGGCTCAGGGGTGCCTGTCGAAGGCATGATGGAGGGATCGAGACCGTCAACGTCGAACGTGACATAGACGTGGTCCGTCAGGTTCTCGATTGCCGCATCATCCCAATAGCGGAGAAGTCTCGTGTACTTGCCGCCGCGAATTTCATGAGCATAGTACGTGTGGACGCCGTTCTCGCGGGTGAATTCCGCCTCTTCTCTCGCCTGCGAGCGGATTCCGACCTGGACAAGACGCTTAGGATCAAGGAATTCGCATACGCGGGCCATCACGGTCGCATGGCTGAACTTGTTTCCGCCGTATTCAGGGCGCAGGTCGGAATGAGCATCGAACTGAAGGACAGAAAGGTCGGAGTATTTCTTTGCGTAGGCTGCAATGGAACCGATGGAGACTGTGTGCTCTCCCCCGATGGTAACAATGAACTTATCCCCGGCGAGAAGGTCCGCAACAACGTCGTGGAGAAGTTGGACGGCGGCGGCGTCCTTCTTTTTGGAGAAGTCCAGCGGAGCGAGCGTTGCGATTCCCCGTTCCCTGTGAATCTCCCTCTTGGTCTCTTCGTCGAAGAATTCCACATAACGGGAGGCTTCGAGTATTGCCGCCGGGCCCTTTTTCGTGCCGCGGCCGTAACTTACCGTAGATTCGTAGGGGGCGGGGAGGATGACAACCTTCGATTTTTCAAACGAAGAGAATTCTTTGTCGAGTCCCAGGAAGTTTGACTTGCTATCGAGTGTTCGCGGCATGCTGTTTCCTCATTTGAAAAATCGCGGGCAATATAGAGGAATCGCAATGGAAATGCAACCAATGGGTTCGCATCAATTCCTGCCCTCTCGTTCCAGAAAGAGACGCAGGGATCCTGAATGCCTGGCAAGTGTTCGTAAGCCGGTTGAATGCAGCGGGTCGGACAAATAGGAATAGAGGATCTTGTAGCTGTCGTAGTCAAATCGGTGAGCGTCGTACACGTTGTCAATACGCTCGTTCTCGCGAAAACGGGAACTTGCCAGGAGACACCAGTTGTCGATGAAGAACGATTCCCGGTCGACCCCCGACTCGGATCGTTCCTCGACGATGACACTCCCTTCGAAGGGCCATGCCCTGACCCTTCGTTCTTCAAAGGCCGCCTCGAGTCGCTTGTTGTACCGTGCCGGATCCTCTTCACCCCCGCAGGCCCCGTCGCAGCGGCCCAAGTGATAGGAGAAGCAGTGCCCGCGGGATTGTTCAATCCGCAAGAGTTTCGGGCACAGGCGATTTGTTCGCGCAATTCCCGCAAGGTATTCTTTTGCCTGGGTGGTGTGCTTGAAGATCCCGAGGATGAGTCCGGCATCGGAAGGAGTGAGGTGGTCGACAGATTCGAGGGCGACTCCCGTGTATCCGCCCCGCAATTCAATCCGCCGTGCAATGACGATCCTCCTTCGTCTCTTTGCCGCAACATTGTGGAGCGGCCGCAGCTCCTTGATGAGCCTCGATTCAAGGAGGAGTGCTCCAAGCTCGCCCGGCGTCTGTCTCACCTCGATGCGTTTAATTCTGCGGCAAAGCCATCGTTCCTCGGATGAAGAGAAATGGGCACGGATGCGGCTTCGGAGGGCCTTGCTTTTTCCGACATAGAGGAGTTGATCGGCCGGGCCGTAGAAGAGGTACACTCCCGGCGAGTCAGGGAGTGTGGCGATGGAAGACTTCGGCGAGCTCAGTCGAGCCGAGCGGAGGTTGGACTTCGCCATATGATTGGAATTCAGGTCTTTGGTAGTTCGCGGTACATTTTTCCCTCTTTGGTAAAGGTGGACGTCTGTTTGGTGCACACAGGGATTAGCAGATGCCAGAATCCATTCTCCCTCTTTACTGAATCTGTTTCTTTGGCGCCCACTCTTTCAAAAAAGCAAGGACCTTATCGTGACTGTGTCCTTTTCCCTCTTCCAATGCGCCGGTCTCTTGCGAATGAAGGAGCTTTCCGTTCGGATCCAGAACAAAGAGATGGGGATACCCTTCAATCTTCGGAAGTTTGGAGAGGAATTCCTCGTTTTTGTTTTCCTTGCTCATGTTGATCTTGAGGGGCACGTAATTTGCGAGCAGGAACGCGGAGACGTCTTCATTCGTTTCAAAAAAAGCGTCCAGCTTGTGGCACCAGCTGCACCATTCGCCGCCGACATCGAGAAGAATGTTCTTGCCCGATTCCTTTGCGACAGCTACAGTTTTTTGAAGCTCAACGGCCGGGTCAGCCTTCGGATCATATTTGACTTTGTAGAATGGCGTCTCGCTCTTCTGACCAAACACGCTGAGAGAAAAGAGAAGAAGAAGACCAAAGACAACAAATGATCGAAGCATATGACGTTTCCTTTCAAGGATGGGGGAGCCGGTTTAATGTAGGGAGAAAAGGAGGAAAAGGGGAAGGGTCAGAAGGGTATCTGAAATACTTACGGGGACGCAATGACATCCATACTACGCCCATTTCGTGGGCCTTTTCACTTTGTGACCATTTCCCAGGTCAATTTCGTCGGGAAACATGCTGGTTCTGAAATGCTTTTGATACAGATTGAATCCATCGATGAGGACGACTAGTCGGTTTTTCATGGAAGGCCCCCCCCTATAAAAAAAGAATCCCGGGCGCACAGGCGACCCGGGGCCAATGAGACACGAGGTCCCAAAGGGATGATGTGCTAAAATATATATTCTCATATCTTGTGTCAAGAATATTCTGAGGGAATCCGGGACGTTTTCGAGCATATCTTCTTTACGCCCAAAATCACCCGCCTACAACCTACCATGTCCTTTGCAACGGATGAGCTTCTGTGTTAAGAATGACTTTGTTGAGATCCAGAGTCTCTTTGGGCGCAAAGATGAGATAGAGATATTTCAAAGTTTCGGCAAAAAAGAAGCTCTCCATTGCATCAGCCTTTTCCTTCGTTGTGACGTCCTTTAAAGCGGCGTATCCTGCATCGGTGCGGCAGTACTTGACCAGATTCCGGAAGAATGTGTTGCCCATTTCTCTGTAGCGCTCATCACCGGTGAACTGCAACAAATAGTAAGCGGATTCAATGATCTCGGGCCTCAGATAGTATTCCTTTGACGCAGGTTCCATCGTTCCATAGTCAAGTTCCTCGGGTTCTATGCCGTAGAGGTTCCACATCCGAAAGCCGGATTCCTGCAGCTCCCGCGCGCGGGCCAAGTCACCCGAAAGACAGAGTACCGCCGGGAAAAAAGCGTCGAGTGAGCCATACCGCGTAGCCGTCCTCTTTCCGGTATTCATGTCCGATCGGCCGTACCACAGCGACCCCTTTGTTGTGTCTGCAAGAGAGGCGTGTATGGCTTTGATGCTCTCATCCCACATCGCCTTGCAGTCCTTGTCCCCGAAGAGGAGCCAGGACTTGATCAGGTACTCGTAGTACGAATCGATCGCCCCGCTGATGTGGCTTGACGTGTTTGTCCATTCGCCTGTATTGACGTTGATCCACGTTCCCACCAGCCCGATCGAAGAGCGCCGGTTGAAGACCTGAATGGCAGCGAGTTTCGCCCTTTGGTAATAGACAGGGTTACCTGTCAGCTTGCTCAGGGTGCCGAACTCGAGCAGTGCGGTTCCGATTTCGGCAGGATTGTTTACGGAGTCGCGCTTCGCACCTGTGCGGAGATTGATATAACGATAAGGCATGCCGGTGGGGGAGTCGTAGATCGGCAGGAGCCGTTTTCCGAGGTCCTCTGCAAGAGCAAGGAACTTCGGATCCCCATCCATCTGGTATGCCGAGAGAAGCCCGCCGAGCAGTCGGATAATGATTTCGAATGCCTGCACTTCAATATTATGGTCAAAGGAAAGCTTCTCCAGAATCAGCTGTTTTGTCTCTCTTGCCTCGTCGGAAAGTCCCATCAGGATCATGGTGTCGTAGGCGTCGACGGGAGTCATCAGGAAGGAGACAGAATGCCAGTCGTGGGGTTTCTTCGTCAGGGGCTTCAGCGCATCGTGCCCCCACGCGTATTGTTTGTACGCATTCCATGCATGAAGGAACTCGGCTTTCACATCTTGTGCCGTCACGGGACCATTCTGGCCTGGAGAGTCCGCAATGGTGGCTAGCAGCAAGAAGAACGGAAGTGCAAATCGTTTCATCATGAGTTCCTCAAACGGGAAGAGCAGATTGGCGACAATTTTTCACAAAAACAATCCCCATCTGCCGAGGAGCAAATGGGGATTTGAACGCGATCAGAAGCTGCAATCACTTCTTTTTGGGCGGCTCCGGTGCGGGGACCGGCAAATCGCTGTTCCAGGTTTCCGCGTAAACCTTCCATGAACCATCCTGGTGTTTCCTGAAGAGTGCAATGTACTTTCCTGTGTCCCTCATTTCACCGATCGGAGGGACCTCGAATGTCATGTCAAACTCCCCGATCTCGTAACCGATGTCGCCGGCTGCATTGACTTCAATCGATGTGAACTTACCAGATATCATTTTGATCCCTGCCTGTGCACTCTTCTCCATCCAGGCCTTGATATTCTCTTTCCCTCTTATCGCCGGCTGGTTGGGTGGCATTTCCAGCGCATCGTCGGCATAGTACACCAGGGATTTCTCGAAGTCATTTGTTTTCATTGCTTCGATCGATGCCGTATTGAAGTCATCGACCGCCTTCTTGAGGCCCTCAATGTCGGTCTTCGGGGCGCAGGAAAGGAGCAGGAATGGAAGAGTGAAGCTGACAATTCGAATGAACGATCTCATAATAACCTCCTGTTTGTAGTTGAAGATGCAGTTACGGGTTCCGAGTTTCGGGTTACGGGATGAAGATATGAGGGTTCGAGGTTCAAGGTTCAAAGTTCAGGGCAGGTTTTATTTTTTGGACCATGTTGTTGAAACCGTTAAAACGGTTTTTGATATTTTCTTGCTCTTCTACCTACAGCTAAAGCTGTGGGCAATTCCGCTGACCTCTGTCCCCTCGTACGCGGGGATGACTTCTGGATTCTAGATTCTAACTCCTAAATTCTAGCTCCTGTCGTCCAGCTTCTTGTTCTGCCCTCCGTCTTCTCCTTATTCCCGCAAATATCTTCCATCCGCCCCATCCGACTCCGAAAACAACCACAACGATACCTCCAACCAGGAGCTTTGCCAAGACGGGAAATCCCCAGCTTACCTCGAATGAGACGGGTGTGTATCGAACAAGGGACGTATCGATGTCTCCATTCTCAAGAAACGCCGTGAGAAGCCTGTGGGTTGCCGCAGGCTGTGAGCGCCAGAGGTCCAATACGTGTCCCGCCTCGGAGAAGACAATATGATGGCCATTGGGAAAATTGGGAACAAAGTGGCGCTCGACGTTTTCAGCGGGAGTCGAAAAGTCCAATGATCCGCTGAGGAAGAGGGTAGAGACGGTACAGCGCTGAAGCGTACGCATGGGAGCGTCGACCAAAGACACGGGCCACTTTCCCGATTGAGCGGGAGACCAGAGAAAGGCTCCGAGCGGGGCACCGAACACTGCATTCGGCGGCGTCAGCTCATGAACGTAGTCGCGTGTCGAATCAAAATCGAGACTCGTCGCCTTGGCTGCGTTGTCGCCCCAATTGACAATGTCAGGAAAGATCCGGCCGCCAATGAATGAAAAGAGCCAAAGGCCGCTCGCGTCGCCGTTAGCGGCAGCGGTGTATGCATCAAACGCCTGAGCGGCTGTTTCCCGATGGAAAAGAAATGCGTTCACCGATGCCTTTACCGTCCCCTCGCGGATGGGGAAAATGAGCCACCGTTTTGGAAATTCGCGATTGACTGCACGAAAGGCCGCGACAAGATCAGGATGGCGGGCGCCGGCATCGGAATCTTGTTTCCACAATTCGCCGTACCGAGTGAGCAAGGAATCGTACTGGTATGAATCCCAGACCATGCCGCCGGGAGGATTGCCGCCAATCATGATGAGCCGATGAATGCGTTCAGGGTATCTCAGTGCATAGAGATAGGCCACCCTTGTTCCGTAGCTTTCGGAAATGATATCGATGGTTTCGTAACCGAGGGCCTTCCTTGCATCCTCGATGTCGTCAGCCACTTCGACAGGCGTATATCCGCTCAAATCGATGCCGCTCGACATCAGCCGTCCTGCGCACTCGCCGAAGGCGTTGCCAAGCCCCACGGTTGCATCTTCGGAGAGGATGTCCCCGCTCCGCTCAAGGAATTCCACGACCTCGGGACAATCCAGCGAAACCTCCCCGTCCACGCCGCGGTAACCGACCATGACGTGATCATGCCTTGAGAGAAAATAATCGTAGGCAAAGGAATGGAGATTCGACTGGCCCGGTCCGCCCGAGAGCCAGAAGACGGGAACAGTGGCAGTTGTGTCCGGCGACAGGATTCGTACGATGGGAATTCTGATCCCGCGCGCTGAAGGATTGTTCCTGTTCTCGGCCACGACGATGGAGCCTGAGTCGGCTGCAAGTTCGGACTCTCGTGATTCAAGAGTTCCCTCTGTACGCAATGAGCGGTACTCGAACGACCCGACAAACCGCGAGAGTTGAACCTGTGTCTGAGCATGGACAAGCAGATGAAGAACAATGGAGGCTGCAAGAGTCTTGAAAAGGAAGGATGTGGACTTCATGATGTGACCGCGAAGGATGAAGGGCAAACAAAGTGACAGACAGCACAACTTAGTCATTCTCCGGAAGAAACGAAAGGCCCGGATTTCGCCCAAATCATATGGAACTGAATGACTGCGAAAAAATCATCATTTCACGATATTGCGGAAACGAAAGACAAGAAGTAATTTAATACATTCTTCCTGTGCATGGCGGGAACCATTTTCAATCTTTGAAAGGTCTTCTCATGAGAATCTTGCGGTTTGCTACGGCAGTCTTCTTCTTGGCTCTCTTTGCGGCGCGCGTTGAAGCGCAGATTACAGTCAGTCAGGCTACGTTTCAGCAGACTCTCGATGCTGGGAGGATCATGAAGTTTCAGATTGACACTCTGTCGACGCGAACGATGATCAACGTCGGGAAAAAGGGGGGATCGAATACGTACGACTTCAGCAATCTTCAATTCGCTGATTTGACTAACGATACGGTGAGAAATATCTCATACTATCCCTACCTTGCATCGCGATATGCGGCGGGGGGAATGACATTCAAGCTTCCCAAACAGGGTTCGGGATATGAGCAACCGATCATCTACTTCGAGAATTCCTCAATGACCCAGGGCGGTCATTACAATTACTTTGTCGGCGATACCGTTGAAGTTTCACACTCCAATCCTCACGAGCTCTTTGTGAAGTTTCCCATAACGTTCGGCGATTCGACTAGACAAACAAGCACGATAACGGATACGGCTTATGCGTCGGGGAGCCCTTTCAACACAGGCTCGAATAGCATTACATCGACGGTCGTTGTTGATGGATGGGGAACACTGAAGCTTCCGGGCAGCGTCACGGTCAATTGTCTCCGCTTTCGTTTCGTCGAAGAGCTGCCGTACCAGTACAAAGAATTCAAGTATGTCACAGAAACGGGGGGATTGCTTGTCGTCGGATCCGACAACACTCAAGCGGACACGGGGAACGTTTTGCTGGACGGTCCAATTCAATATGTGACATCTTCAGGTGTTGTCTCAGTCGAGAGGGATCGCCCCTTGCCGCTCACTCCCATGCTTGACCAGAATTATCCGAACCCATTCAATCCATCGACCGACATCCGATATTATGTTCCGTCGGAATCCAACGTTCGCCTTAGTATTTTCTCCATTCTTGGCGAAGAACTGGACGTGTTGGCAGCCGGGAGAACATCTTCCGGGTGGCATGCGCTCAAATGGAACGCCGCATCGCGTCCAAGCGGAATCTATTTCCTTCGGTTTGAAACGGGCACCGTTGTGACCACGCGAAAACTCGTCCTGATCAAATAAAACCCCAGAAAGTTCGAATTTGGCGGGGTACGTCGACGATTCTTCCGGACCGCCCCCCTTTCCTTTTCTCCTTTTCCCCTCTTTTTTCCCCAATTTTCGCCGACCTTGATCTTGATCTCAATCTTGATCTGTTTTTAACCTCTTTCTGTTTCAGTCGTATCATTGTTACCAAGCCCCATGAACAGGCGACCGAAGGATCTGTCAGATACAGAGATTGCACGACTTGCCGCGGCTGCATCGGGCGGTGATTCCACTGCTTTCGGGGCGCTCGTCCGGGCCACGCAATCGTATGCCTACTCGCTTGCGTTCAGGTTTCTGTGCAGCGAGCCCGATGCGCGGGATATTGTTCAGGAGGCATTTGTGAGAGTGTGGCAGCATCTGGGCGAGTACGACAAGTCGAGAAAATTCACAACCTGGCTCTATACCATCGTCAGCAACCTCAGCATGGATCACATTCGGTCAAGAAAGCGGCGGCTGGGATTGTTTGTCTCGAACTCGGAGGAAGAACCCGTTGATCCCGTGGAGTTTGAGACAATTCACTCTAATGCCGAACTCGCGTCCATCGTGCAAAACCTCACCGGGCAACTCCCGCCCACTCAAAGGCTCGTTTTTGTCCTGCGGGATCTTCAGGATCTGTCAGTCGGCGAGGTTGTGAAAGCAAGCAGATTGTCGGAGGCGAGCGTCAAGACAAACCTGCATCTGGCGCGGAAGCGCATCCGGGAACTGCTTGTCAGGTACGAATATCTGAAGGAGCCATCGCGATGACATGTGCCGAATCGAGAGATCTGATGTTGATGAGGAAAAGCGAGTTGACGAGGGAGCAGGAAAACCAGCTGCGCGGTCATTTCAAGACCTGCGCAGACTGTGCGGCGTATTTGCAGGAGAACAAGGACGCGATGCGCAGAATGGAGGCCCTTCGTGCATTTGAACCGGTTCTGAAGAACGCGCAAGACCTGACGTCTGATATTCTGAATGCGGTGGAAAGCGCACGACGCGGTGCAACTCAGGCCGCTGCCTCGAGCTCCGGCCGCGTGTTTCAAATTCTGTCGTATCGCACCATGCGAATTCTTTATGGAACCTTCGTCCTTGGCTCGGTCGGGCTGTTCCTGGCTCAGCAACTCGCTGTGGCGACGGACGTCCAATCGCTCGAGGAGAAATTGGCACAGAGACGGGGCGGAAAGGCCGGGATTCAGGTGATGTATTCGGTGCCTTCGAACCTTGTCAACCGTTTACCGAAATCAAAACAGATACTCTCGTATCTCGGGACGGCAGATGCCGGGGAGCGGGATGGACTCTTTGTCATCGACGGGAGGAGCCTTTCGAGGGCCGTCGACGTGGTGGGGAGTGTCATATTCCGTTCCACCGATGCCTTCTCAGATGATGTGAGCCGAAAAAAACTTGAGGCCCTCGCTGAAACCATTCAACGTTCGGTATCGGCACGAGTCACAATCCGTTCAAAGGAGCGATCATGAAGAACCATCCGAATATTCTGAGTGTCACACTGATGATGCTCGCGGGCCTGGCGTTCTCGGGCTGTCTGGATGTGGAGACAAAGACGACGGTGAATCGGGACGGAACACTGGCCCGCACGATCACCTTCACCGGCGATTCCGCCAGAGTGTATCGCGGAGACTTTCCGCTGACGATCGACTCTCTCTGGTCTGCATCGATACGGAAAGTGGATGACAAGAAATTCGAATACTCTGCTTCGCGGACGTTTGCAGATGCCGAGGCGCTGAACGAGGCAATCAAGAATGTTCCCTACAAGACTCTCCCCGTGCGGGTGGAACTTGAAGAGAGCTTCTGGTGGTTTGTGACGGATTACCACTACAAGGAGACCTACAAGCGATGGAACCCGTTTGATAATGTTCCTCTGACGGACTTTATCTCGCCTGCCGAGCTCGAACTTGCGATAAGGCATGAAATGGAAGACGAGCCGTACAACACGAAGGGCGACAGTCTTGCCCTGACGGATGCGGGAGAACGGTTTGAGAAATGGGACGCACGGAATATTTTTGAATCCTACTTTTTGGTAGTTCTTGAGGGAGTTCGGAATCTCAATGATCCCGCGCTGAAGCAGGAGACCATGGTTTCCCGTAAAGAAGACCTCTTCAATGCAATGCAGATCCCGCTTCAAGAGGGAAAGTTTGATACTCTGACGGTGATCCTCAACAGGGTCCTGAAAACACGGATTGCTTCAAGGGCCATGGCGGCCAACAAGGAGGGATTCAGCCTCTTTGACGAACAACTGGACTTCAAGGGAGCAATCTCCGCCAACTCCTACAAAGTCAGCATCGAGATGCCGGGGATCATCACGGAGACAAATGCGAAAGAAATCGAGGGAAACACGGTCCGATTCGACGACTTCAAGCAGATTGCCTACATTATGGATCACGAAATGCGGGTTGCCTCGAGGGCGATCAATTGGTGGGCTGTCATCGTTACGGCTCTTCTGATTGTGTTCGGAGCAGTTTCGTTGGTGGTAGGGAGGAGAGGAAAGGGGAGATGAACAGGGACGAAACAACGAGTCGATGAGTCAACGAAGCAGGAAGTCCGACTTCCCGCGGCAGCGATACCTCAGCCAGAAGTCGGACTTTTGTCGACTTGGAACCTGAAACTCGAAACCCGGAACTGTTCTACTTAAACGGCGAGCCGATGAGATTCGTCACCCGTTTCCTCAGCTCGTCGTGGTTAACGGGTTTCGTTAGAAAATCCGTCGCTCCGCTTATTCTTCCCTCCTGCGCATCCGTTTCCCCGTGAAGTCCCGTGACCATGATGACTGGAAGCTTCTTCCACGCAGGATTCGCCCGAATTGCCCGGCAAACCGCGAACCCGTTCATTTCGGGCATCATGACATCCAAGAAGACCAGATCGGGATTCTCTTTTTCCATTGTCGCCAGCCCCGCCTTGCCCGACGAGGCGGTAACCACGTCGTAGCCGGAAGCGTTCAGGTGGGTTTTAAAGATAAAGAGAACAGTCTCTTCGTCATCGATGATGAGAATCTTTTTTCTTTTCTCTTCCATAGCAGGTACCTCCGTAACGACAACAATAAGCTATCGAAGTGAGAAGAGAGAAACAAGGTCAACGTGTGAGGTCGAGGGCAGGTTTCAATTGCCCCCGGTGGCATGTTGTGCAGTTGACGATGGGATTCTCGCTCTTGAGATCCGCAATGGAACGAAGGAGGTCCTTGTTGATGGTCGTGACCATTTGCGACATGGCCCTTGCCGTCCGTTTCGCCGGCTTCTCGTCGATTTCCCAACGATCGGGAACGTGGCAATGAGTACAGGAAACACCAAGCGATTGGCTGAATCCCATGTTCATGACACCCAACAACCGCCCTGCGGTTGACCTGGTCATGATGCGAATATTCTCAAAAACCTCTGATGCCGGCAGGTTTTCCTTTCCGGCAATCGATGACCTCAAGGCTTGCAGGTATTGATTGTTCTCGGCCTGAATACTGTCTGCGCGCGATTGCGGCTGCTCTTGACCAAGAGAAACCTCGCCTGGAGCAAGACCAAGCAGGAGGAAGAAAAGGATGAGGGGAGATTTCTTCATAAGGAGTCCTCGAATGGTTAGGGGTTTTCTGGCGGAATCGGGCTGAGGATCTCTGCGACGAGTTTCCACTTGCCGCCTTCATTTCGTTTCCATACATGGCCGAAGTAACCGTTTTCCTTTGCCGGTTTCCCTTTGCCGCTTTCGTAGCTTCCATAACTGAAACCAAGATCATTGGAGCGCGAAACACCCGCGTGAAGCAGCTTCCCCTTGTCAAATGTTGACCTGACACCGAGAAACGCAACAATCTCTGTCTTACCCAGAATCGGTTGTCTGCCGTCGAGGTGCAATCTGCAGTCGGCTGCAATGTTCTCCTTGTATGCTGCCACAGAGCCTTTCGTAAGCACAAGGAAAAGAAAATCCTCTTCTGCCTGCTTCAGTTCATTTTTCGCGGGCTCAGCACTTTTGCCCGTCTTCCCCCATGACTGTGCCTGTCGGAAATCGAGGCCGCCCTCATAGTCTGTTGGTGTTCTTATTCCAATATCGAGTGCGACCTGCCATTGACCTGACACTTTCTTCCATACCGAAAAATAAAAACCATACCGGGTCGGCTGCTTCCCTGAATTGTCGACCAACGAATAAGGTCCTGTTGTGTATCCGAGGTCGCCGCTTTCCGAGACATCACCAAAGACAGGCTTCCAGTCGAGCGTGAATGCTTTGGGATTCGCGGGAAGGGGTCGGTTCTTCATTGCTTCCTTGTATACAACCGGATGCGGCTGGAAAGCGATCCCGTCGTCGGCAAAATTCGCGGTGAATGCTTCCCTCGCTCCTTTTTCGACGCTTGCCGCGGCGAATGCCCGCTCGGCCTCTACCAGAGACCTCATTTCCGGCCGGTCTTGAGGAATGATGGCGGCCAGGAAAATGAAAAACATGGCATGATGCATGAAGGTACCTTTCCGAATTCTTCGACTGCTGCTTCTATTATACGCGCAGGATTGCTCGGACGAAAGAGCTTATGGTAGTGTATCAGTTTGATTGAAAGTTTCAACGCAAAGGCCTGCCTGCCGGCAGGCAGGCGCAGAGGTCGCAGAGAAAACGCAGAGGATTTCCGGATTCTGTTGTTCTCTGCGAACCCCTGCCTGCGTGCCGACCATTCCGCTATATTGAAATGGTGAATGAATCACTTCGGCAGGCAGGTCTGCGTCCTTTGCGACTCTGCGTTGTAGTCTAAAAAGGCGAAACTGATACACTACCGAGCTTATCGATCCCTTGACAAACCGCGCATTTGTTGCGATACTGCCAACACCGATGGATACCTCTCGAAGGATTTACGTATTTTGCCTCCTGGCGGTTGCACTGTGGTGCAGCCTCATTCTTCTCGCCCCTCTCTCCAAACTCGCCGGTTTTCCTTCGGCCATCACATCTGTGCTGTACGGGTCATTTGCCCACGTTTGCCATCAATTTCCCGACAGGACTCTCTTCCTGGGTAGGGAACCGCTCGGGGTGTGTGCAAGGTGCACGGCCATCTACTTCAGTTTCCTCGTGTCGATGGTTTTTCTCCTGTTTCGGAACCTGCAGAGGGGAATAGTGCCTCCGAGATGGGTTCTTCTGATCGCCGCAGTTCCGATGGCGGTCGATGTCGCTCTTTCGGTGGCCGGAATCCATACAAGCACGACCGAAACAAGGCTCGTCACCGGAATTCTTGCCGGGGGTGTTCTTCCGTTCTATATTCTTCCGCCGTTTCTCGAAGCGGTTCGACAACTCACGGTTCATCGCGGAGATGCTGTTCATGAAAACCAAGCCTGACAAATTACGAGTTTCATTGATCTGCGGAACAGTCATTGGCGCGGTATGGGCGATCCCCGGACTCAACCTCATCAACTGTTGCTGTTGTGCGGGAGTCATACTGGGCGGAGTGCTGGCAGTGTACCTGTACCAACAGGAATTCACCGAAGAGATGCAACCGATGGAATCCTCTGATGCCGTGATCCTGGGTATCATGACGGGCGGGGTGGCGGCTGTGTCCGCACTAGTTTTCAACTTACTCCTTATGGCCCTCTTTGGCGATGTTGCGGGAGAGATGGCTCGCGAGTTGGCCGGGAGCCTTATCGAACGACTGGAGGAAAGCGGAAGCTTGCCTTCCGAGGCATTGGATCAATTGAAGGAGGAATTCGGGCGATCAGTCACACAGTCAAGGACCTTCATCGGCATTTTGGCGGATCTGTTCCTGAACCTCATTATCAATCCGTTGTTTGCCATGTTGGGGGCGCTCATCGGCTTCTCGATGTTTAAACGGAAGAGAATCGACAACACACAGCAGCCTCAGGCATGAAAACACTCACAACTCTCGCAGTCCTCGCTCTTTCTATCTCCGCCGTCCTCGCTCAAACGGACGAACAGGCAGTCCGATCCGTTTTGGATGATCAGGTGAAAGCCTGGAATAACGGCGACATTGAAGGATACATGAAGGGGTACTGGAACTCGGAAGAAACAGCATTTGTCAGTGGCGGCACGGTCACAAGAGGATACGCGGGGGTACTTGCGCGTTACAGGAAATTGTACGACTCGCGCGAAAAGATGGGCTCACTCACGTTCGATGATCTTCAAATACGGGTGATGTCTTCCGCCTCGGCTGTGGTCACCGGCGTTTGGGGTCTGATGCGGGCGAACGACAAACCTTGGGGGAGGTTCACGCTGATTCTCGAGAAGAAATCCGTGGGGTGGCGCATCGTGTACGATCACACCTCTTCAGCTCCTTGAAAAAGGTTGTTTTCTTTTCGTTTTCGGCAATCCTCTGACGTTTGGCCCATCCTTGATTCTCACTCTTCAACTCAGTACCATATCGCCGTATTTCCTACTTGAAGGAGTCGATGATGCGAAAAGTGACTCCGACCTTCGCAGCGTTCCTGGTTTTTGACATTGTTCTCCTCGTTGTCTGCCTCTTCCATCTCACTTCGGTTCTTGACCGTCCGGACAGTCCGTTTGAAGTGAATGCACCCGACGATCGCGTCGTCATTACTACAATTACAGACTCAACTTCCAGCGGCACGCTGAGATCCGGAGACATTTTGCTCCGGTGGAACACTCTGGACGTCTCAATCCCCGAAGAGATCGAATTCCTCGCCGATCTTGACGTCATTGGAAATACGGTGGCCGTCACGTTCGAACGCGACGGTGAGAGCAGGTCAACACTCATCAGGCTGACTCCCTACTATCCCTCCCCGCGATTCCTCATTATTTCTTTCGTTGTGGGAATCATCATATGGGCTACAGGAGTGTTCATTCTCTGGAATGCGCCGCCCGGTCTCAATGCAACTGTCCTGCACTGGACCATGATTGCGTTCGGCGTCACGGTTCTCATTACATTAGGTCCCGTTTCCGGCGGCTGGTTGAGTTACGTGACCCGGTTTCTTTTCTTCGTCGCGTACATGGGTGTCGTGAGTCTTTTTTGCTTTTTCACGTTTCTTTTCCCGAAACCGTTGTTTCCCAACCGGCTGCTGGCAGCCCTCCTCACTCTTCTTCCAGCGCTCGTTCTGATCCTGGGCATGAGCTATTTTCATTTGCTCGACATTCAATCGCGATCGCTGGAGCATTTCCAACAGTTCCAGGCTTTTTTTGATGCTTTTCATGTCTCTCTCTTTCTTTACCTCGGGGGCGCGGTCTTCAATATTGTTCATTCGTTCAGTACGTCGAAGCTCCGCGAGGAGAAGAAGCAGCTTCAGTGGCTCGTGTGGGGCCTCTGCATAGGGTCGGCACCTTTCCTCTTTCTTCAGATCCTGCCCCAATTGCTTTTTTCTCAATATCTCATCGCTGAGGAATACGCGACGATCTTCTTTCTCGTCATCCCGTTCTCGTGGTCAATGTCGTTCCTGAAGTACCGGTTCCTCGATATCGAAATACTCATCAACCGGAGCATTGTTTATTCGGTTCTGACGATTTTCATAGTGCTTGTATTTGGACTGGTCTTCTTTCTTGTCACAACGGCTTTTGGCAGGCAGATGGCAGTGGCAGAGTATCTGATTGTGGCAGGAGTCGCCCTGCTGATGGCATTCCTGTTCGTGCCGGTCCGTGACTGGCTGCAGAGGATTACCGACGAAACCCTCTTCACCGCGCGAGTGCATTTTCGTTCGGCCGTGAACAGCATTTCGGAAGAGCTTCACCGCTCTCCAACGGTCGATGCCCTCTTCGCAGGATTGGCAGAACGATTGGCCGCGTTTGTTCCTTCAAGATGCGTCAGTGTTTATGTCTTCGAGAACAGTGTGTTCATTCGCAGAACTTTTCGGGGCGAGCCAATGTCGGATTGGATTCAGGTTCCCCGTGATGTTCGCGAAATCCTTATGCACTCTCCCTTGCTTGCGGCAGGAGGCTCGTCGAAATTGAACAGCGGGGAAGCTGAACGCTGGTTGGAACAAACAGGCTATGCTCTGTGCAGGGCGATGACGGATGAGCAGGGGGAGCTGCGGGGGGCCCTCTTCCTTTCTCCGAGAGCAAAAGCGGACAGATTCCGCGAAGAAGAGATTGACCTTGTCTCAACGCTTGGAGCCCAGGCGGCGGAGGTTCTCCAGAGGCTGTACGTTCAGGAACGCATGATCCTGGAACAGGCCGAGAAGAAGCGCTTGAATGAGCTGAGCGAGCTGAAATCGTATTTTGTCTCGAGCGTCTCTCATGAATTGAGGATGCCCCTGACGTCGATCAGAATGTTCGCTGAAACGCTGCGGCTGGGGCGGGTAACACAGAAACGCCGCCGAAAAGAATACCTTGCAATCATTGAAGGGGAGAGCGCCCGTCTCGATCGGTTGATTCAGAATGTTCTGAACTTTGCCAGAATCGAGAGGGGGGCAAAAGAGTATCAGTTCGGACCTGCCGACATCCGGCGTGTGACCATGAATGCCGTTGCCAGTCTTCAGTACGAGTACAAAGCGGTGCGGGCGAAACTGGAAACGATAATTCCCAAGAAACTCCCGACCATTCGGGCCGATGCGGATGCTCTCGAGGAGGTCCTTATCAATCTCCTTTCGAATGCGCTCAAGTACTCCACGATGAAAAAACACATTCGGTTCACCGTGACGGCGAAACCGAGGTTTGTTCAGTTTGAAGTTGCCGATTCGGGGATTGGGATATCCGCTGAAGAATTACCAAACATCTTCGAGAAGTTCTATCGGGTGAGGGATCGGCGTACTCAGCAGGTCGGCGGCACGGGCCTCGGTCTCCCGGTTGTCAAACATATTGTGGACGCGCACGGAGGCGCCATCTCCGTCCGAAGCACACCGGGCAAAGGCTCGACATTCACAGTGAAGATTCCCATTCGGCATGAAAACAATACTTCTGGTTGAAGACGATCCGGCTGTTCAGCTGGGAATCCGTGAAAACCTTGAGCGCGAGCGCTTCAAGGTGCTTGTTGAAAGTGACGGCAAGAAAGGGCTTCTCCGCGCAAGACGGGAAATGCCTGATCTGCTCATCCTCGATGTCATGCTTCCGTCGA
Source organism: Bacteroidota bacterium (assembly GCA_035291905.1). GTDB lineage: Bacteria > Bacteroidota > Ignavibacteria > UBA10030 > UBA10030 > JACPLA01. The sequence goes on along the minus strand of DATDRF010000018.1, from coordinate 6,306 downwards.
TGACAGGATTCGAGGTCTGTGCCCGGTTGAAAAAGGAGGGTTTCCCCGCGCCCGTGTTCATGTTGACGGCCCTTGGAGACGAGGATTCACGGCTGCGAGGGCTTGGCCTTGGGGCGGATGACTACCTGTCAAAGCCGTTCAGCGTTCGGGAGCTTCTTCTTCGCGTACGAAACCTCTTTGAGCGAACCGAGCGCACACTGGGAAACGCGCGGGCATATGAGGAAGAGCTCAAAAAAGCGAGGGAGATTCAACGCCATTCCCTCCCCGCAAACCCGCCGTCCTGTGAGAAACTGGATATATGGGGAATGACGATCCCTGCCACTCATGTGGGCGGCGATTACTATGACTATGTGTGGCTCAATCAGACAAAGCTCTGTGTGATTGTGGCTGACGTCTGTGGAAAGGGAATGCCGGCTGCGCTGTACGTGCAAAAAATGCAGGGCGTGGTGCATGCTTCAAGCGGAGCTGTCAACTCCGCTGCAGAAGTCCTCCTGAAACTGCAGGAGCACATCGGTTCGTCGATGGAGGTGGCCTCGTTCGTCACGGCCACGGTGGCAGCATTCGACTTGACCGAAAACAGGGTCGAGATCGCGTCGGCCGGACATCCGCCCGCGATCATGAAACGCGGAAATAGCCTGGACACCATCGACGCTTCGGGAATGTGGATTGGCCAGACTCTCAACTATTCGTTTGCCGATCAGTTGAAGACCGTGGCAATCCAGTGTCGGAAAGGTGATACGTTTCTTTTCTATACCGACGGGGTAACTGAGAGCATGAACGCCCGGGAAGAGGAGTTCGGCTTCGACCGCCTTCGTCGGGCGTTGGGATCCGGAAAAGGAGGGAGCAAGAGTCTTGTCAACCGTTGTCTCGCCAGGGTCAGAGTGTTCTCGGCAAAAGAGCCCCAGGCGGATGATATTACGATGGTGGCGGTGGAATTCACCTAGTGAGTTCCCGCGTCCGTTAAAACGCCTGCCTGCCGGAATGCTGGCATGCAGGCAGGGACGCCTAGAAGCCCTTAGGTTGTTGCTCAATCCCGCAAAGTGGGATTGTGATTCGCCGCGGGCCTGCTAGCCGTCGCCTGCCTGCCGAAGTGAATGCGACAAGCTTCGTCGAAAACGAAATGGTCGGCACGCAGGCAGGGTTTTCAACCGATGGCGTGGAATCCGATCGCGTGGAACCCGATGGCGAATACCAAAGATCCTTAATCAGAGGACCCCATGAAACGCATTCTGCTCATTGAAGACGATCCGGCGATTGTTCGCGGACTTGTCGATAATCTTCGCGATGAACACTACCATGTTGAAACCGAGTCGGACGGGGGGAAAGCGCTTCAGAAGGCGCAGAAATCCCAGTGGGATCTCCTGATCCTTGATGTCATGCTTCCGGGCATGAACGGTTTTGAGATCTGCAAAGCGTTGAGAGCGGGCGGTTCGCAAGTGCCCATTATGATGCTTACGGCAAAAAGCGAAGAGACCGACAAAGTGCTGGGCCTCGAATTCGGAGCCGATGACTATCTGACCAAGCCATTTTCCGTTCGTGAGCTGCTCGCCCGGATCAAGGCCCTGCTGCGGAGGCAATCAGGTCTTGTCAACAAGATTGAGGAAACGGACATTGGAGATGTGCATGTTGATTTCAAGAAGCAGGAGGCATTTCGGGGCAAGAAGAATCTGGACATGAGTGCGAAAGAATTTGAATTGTTGAAATACTTCGTGGAGCATGAGGGCTCTGTCATTTCCCGGGATCAGCTCCTGAACGATGTTTGGGGTTATGAGTCGATGCCAACCACCCGCACAGTGGACAACTATGTGCTTGCACTACGAAAGAAGATCGAGTCGGCCCCATCCAAGCCGAAACACTTCCTCACGATTCACACGGTCGGGTACAAATTTGTCCGCTGATGAAATCAGGCAGCCCGAATTCCGATGTCGCCGCTTTTCTCCTCTCTCACGCGTGACGCCAGCGCCGGGAATACCCTGTGCTGTGCGTGATGGCGCTGGAACAGCGACAACTTGAAGTAGATGAACGTCGAAAGAAAGAGCCGCAGAATGTAGCGCGGTAAAGACTCTTGTTTGCTCTGAAGGCGAATGAATTTCCACCATCGGCGGACAATGCTCCGCCATCGATAGAAAATTCTGTTCACACTTTTGTAGGCAGCATAGACTTCGTCGGCAGAGAGTGTCGGATGCCTGAAAACAAGATGGTCTCCTTCGTAGTGCGAGATGTCGGTGTCGACGATTCTTCCCTGTGCAGCGACTTCGCGGTGCCACGGAGTGCCATAGAGCGGGATCGAGATCGAGGGAAGAATGACGCAGGTTCCGACCTCTTCGAGTTTCTGCGGCAGCACGTCGTAATACTCCTTCGTATCGTTATCCAGCGCGAACATGAGCCCGGTGAAGGTAAGAATGCCGAGCTTGTGAAGTTTATCGAAGGATTCGCGGTACTCTCCTACCTTGTTCTGTTTCTTCTTTACTCCCGCCAGACTCGCATCGCTCAATGATTCCATGCCCAGGAAAGCCATCCGGCAATGCGCTTTTGCCAGCAGATCGACAAACTCATTGTCCCTCAGGCATTCGATGCTGAACTGGGTTCCGATGCCCCAGAAGTCCAGCCTGGCGATCTCTCTCAAGAGCGATTTCGCGTAGGACAGATCACCGCCGAGATTATTGTCCAGCACCATGGCCATCTTTCTCCTGTACCATGGAAGCCGGTGCGTTGATTTCAGGTCTCGAATCACATCTTCAACGGGTCTCATACGGTGGGGGAGCCTGATAATGTTGAGCTGGCAGAACGTGCACGGGTGGGGACATCCGCGTGTTGCTTCGGTAACGACGGGGACCGTGAATCGACGTTCGACAAGATCGTATCGCGGAGGAGGGATGTTCTCCAGCGAAGAAAGCGGATCGGCATCGTATCGTGGTTTGAGGGTCTGGTTTACGAGGTCATGAACCATCTGAGGCCATATCCCCTGCGCCTCGCCTACCAGGATTGAGTCGAAATGCGGCGCGACCTCCTCGGGAAACGTCGAGGCAAATTTTCCTCCTCCGACCACCACCTTCCCGAGTTTCCGGAATTGTTCCGCGACCTCGTAAGCGTGCGGGGCCAGGTAGTCCATGAAGCTGATCGCGATGAAATCAGCGTCCGTATCATAGTCAATGGGCCTTACCATTTCGTGAAGGACCTCGACGTCGACGATGTCGGGCGTCATTCCCGCGAGCCATATCCCCGGAAGCGGGGGAGCGGGTGTCCGGGCATAGTAAGGTTCCTCTTCCATGAGATTCTGGAAGAGAACAATGATGAGCAGTTTTTGCCTTTTCATGGCGGTGCATCCTTTCTACGGATTTGAGAGGATCGCCCGATCGTTGATGTACCGTTTTTGGCGCCATTGTCCATAGGGGGTCAGGAGACGAAACATGAGCCCGAAGAGGCGCGGAGTGAATGCCAGCAACCTTGATGACATACCTGCCGCGCGAGGGACCATCACTTCGGGTCGCGGATGGCTGAGGAGTTCAAGGATGGTTCCTGTGACTGCTTCGGGCGTCATTGGTTTTGTCATGAATGCGATGACGGAATTTGGGTCATGTGCCTCTTCGTCGAGCATGGAGGTCGCCACCGGGCCGGAGGAGACCACGCTGCAACGAATGCCGGTTCCCCGGACCTCTTCATTCACCGAAAGAGCGAAACCGCGAAGAGCAAACTTGGTGGCACAGTACACCGGCTCAAAAGGCATCGGTAACACTCCGCCGAGAGAGCCTACGGCGATAATGTGTCCCCGCTTCTGCCGGTGCATGACCGGAAGGACCGCGCGGCATCCGTACATGAAAGAGAGAATGTTCACTTCAATCATGGCGTGAATCTGACTTTCGGATAATGACAATACCGTTCCGGGAATGAGAATCCCCGAACAGTTGATCAAAGAATCAATAGCTCCGAAGCGCTCCATGATGATTCCGACCAGACGCGTCCATTCGTCGAACGACCGCAAATCTGCCTGAAGTTCGACAATCCCGTCCGCCGCGGCACCCGAATGTCTCGATCTTCGGTGAACTGATACGACGGTTGCGCCGAGCTGCCGCAGCGCTTTACACACGCACATCCCGATTCCTCCGGATCCCCCGGCAACCACAGCAACATGATCCTTGAGACTCTCACTTTGTCTGGTCATTTCCATGTTTCCTGTCCTCTACAAAACCTATGGAGAAAGGCATTGAGGGTTGTCATGAACATGTCATTTTCGTGTTGAAACTTTTCCTGCCGCGTCCATCTCATCTATTCTATGACCCCATCACCACATCGGCCTATTACCCTCTTTTAACCTTCCTTTGACAAAACCGTGACAACTCCGGCTATGCATCAAGCGTAATTCGTGCAGAGAGTTTCAAGGTCACAGAAGTTCAATTCAACAATCTGAGGAGGTCATCATGCGTATCAATCTGTTTTCCCGCCTTGCTCTTCTTGCCGTCGGCCTGGCGAGTGCAGCCAGTGTGTTTGCTCAGGCGAAGGTAGAAGGCGAAGGATTCAAACTTGCTGAACGGAATCTCGGTGGTCCGCGGCTTGGTATTTCGTACGTCGTGGGCAACGGAGCGCTTTCCAGGGAACTGAAGAACCACGGATTCGGCCGCATGCTCAGCCAGTTCGGCTGGCATTTTGAATATCAGGTCATTCCCGAAGGCGGCGGTCCGCAATTCGTCATTCAGTTTGTCCCCCTGATTTCCGGAGTGGAATACAGCAAGATTTTCCCGACTGCCACGCTGGCGATCGGTGTCCGGCTGCCGGATGGTATCGAGTTCGGCATGGGGCCCAATGTTCTTCTCTCCAACAACCCCCGCACCGCTCTGACGATCGCCGTGGGAAAAAGCTTCAACTACGGCGGAGTGAGCATTCCGGTGAACATTGCCGTCACAACGAATCCCGATGGACAAAGGATTTCTTTGATCTTCGGCTATGCTATTCGTGGTGGTGCCAAGTCGCAGTGGTAACAGACGCTTTCTTCTGAGGGAGCCGGTTCTCCGACTCCCTTTTTTTGTGGAATGAAGGAAAGAACAAGGTGAGAAGATGAAAACGATGTCTTTGGCAGTACTCACGGTCATGACTGTTGCTCAGATCCTCGTGGCACAGGAACATCGGCTCTGGATCGGGCTGTCGGGAAACCGCGTAATTCTGGATGCGACTCTCCAGGCAGTCAATGAAGAGTCGATTACCGTCGTGAAGGATGGCCGGGTTCTTAATGTTTCGCTGAATGAAATCGAGCAGTGCAGGGAGATTCGGGGAGGGCTCATCACACGGGGAGCGGTGGCAGGCGCAAGCACCGGATTCGTGATGGGTGCAGCGATAGGGATTCTGGGAGCCCCCAGGGAAGATCGGGGCATGAGGATTGGGACATCGGCGCTTGCCGCCGCGATAGTAGGAGGCATCATCGGAAGCGTTATCGAATCGATGCCGCACGATGATGAAATACTCAATCTTCGGGAGAAAACTCCGGCCGAGAAGAGGGAAATACTCGGCGAGATTCTAAGGCGGCCTGATGAGTGAGAATAATGACCGCGGCCGGCAGTGCGAACTTTGACCGTGAAGTGACAATTCTGTGACAAGAGAGATAACGGTTTTAAGCAGGTTGAACACATCAATTCTGCAATTTCACGCAAATACTTCAGGAGGATTTATGATCAAATGGAAAATGATATTCCTGACTATCCTTGCGATAGCGTGTATTCCGACACTGCGTGCACAGGTCGATACTGTCACGATTCTTCATCTCAACGACACGCATTCGACCCTGGCTCCCATCGGTCCCCGCGATGCACAGCTGAAGGGATCTCTGGGCGGGATCGCGCGGGCGGCGAGCATTATCGGTATGACGAAGCTGGAGGAGCCGAACACGCTTCTCCTCCACGCCGGCGATCTGTTCATTGGGGACATGTTTTTCAATCAGTATTTCGGCGTCCCCGAGTTTCAGATTCTACTCGCTCTCGGTTGCGATGCCATGGCTGTCGGGAATCACGAATTCGACCTCACGCCTGCCACGCTGAAAATGGCGCTTGACACCAGTTTTACCGGGGGGTCGTTCCCGCTTCTTTCGGCAAACACGATCCTTGACTCTGCAGCAGTGCAGGGTCTCAAGCAATATATCTTGCCTTACGTCATCAAGCAGGCAGGCAACGTCAAAGTGGGGATCTTTGGGCTGACGACGCCTGCGACAAACGTTCTCTCTCTTCCTTCACCGGCCGTTGTTGATTCTGACTTCGTCGGCATTGCAGCGGCATATGTCGATACGCTGGTGAATCAGAATTGCGACGTCATTATCTGTCT
>DATDRF010000017.1:0-4633 GCA_035291905.1 Bacteroidota bacterium | reverse complement strand
CAGCCATATCTCCCTTGACTTATCCGTCAGCAGATCCATTTCCTGAAAACCGTGAGCCTTCGCAAACCGCAATGCACCCTCGCCGACCAGGAGTACGTGGTCGGTCCGCTCCATGACCAGTTTCGCGACTTTTGAAGGGTTCTTAATGTTGCGGATCGACGCCACTGCACCGCCTCGCCCGGTCGGTCCGTGCATGACAGAAGAATCGAGCTCCACGACCCCTTCTTCATTCGGCAAACCGCCATACCCTACGCTGTTGTCGTTCGGATCATCTTCGACAATATTGACACCCGCTATGACCGCGTCGAGGGCATCAGCACCTTGCTGAATGAGCTCCATCGCCTTCGCCGTAGCCATCATCCCGTTTGCACTCGCAATCACTATCGGCTTCGCCGCGTCCGGAACGGCGAGTTCAATGCTTTCGGCTGCACGAGCCGAATTTCCGACAATCGCCGCAGCTCCAAGTGCAGCTGTGGACTTCAGAAAGTCACGACGTTTGAGTGATTTTTCCATGATTTCTCCTGACTTTTATTTGTTTGCATTCCGTAATCGTTGGTGCATTCCGCCGTATGCCAGACGTTTGGGCAAGAGTTTCTTGGAGATCTTGGCCACTGCCGTATAGTTAGGGTCCACCGCCTGGGCAATATCGAGAATGCCGGCCTGCGAACAGACCTGATAAGCATCCATCATGGTCATTCCGTAGTCCTCCTGCAGCCAGCGAATAAGCTCCTTGTATGCGATACGCATCGCGTCCTCAAGAGGACGATAACTCCCGGTTGCCATGATGTAATCATCATTCTCAAGTCTCGGCCATGAAATCGAGCGGCCCTTGATAAGGTCGACTTTCACCCGAACGTTGAGCGACGATTCCACAGCTGTGCCGATGATCTCCCCTTCCCCTTGAGCCAGGTGTCCATCACCAAATTCCAGAAGTCCTCCCTTTATGTTCACAGGGAGATAGATCGTCGATCCTTTCTTGACTTCCCAATAATCGATGTTCCCGCCGTAGGCCTCAGGAGTCACCGTCCATCGCACCTCTCCTCTTTGGGGCGCGGTTGCAATGCATCCAAGGAACGGACTCATGGGAAGTTCGAACGTCCCTGTTGCAAGCTTCGTCATAACGACGTTTCGTTTGACGTCCACCGTGTACCACCAGAGTTGTTCAGGCAGATCTGGAGTCAAAAGTGCCGTGTAGTCAGTTCCCGTCATTGTCCCAAATCCGGGATAGTGACTGCTGATTCCGTATTCCCTGGCAGGTTGCAGATCAAGAATGTGCACGACGAGAATGTCCCCCGGCTCCGCCCCTTCGATCGCAAAGGGTCCCGTCTGCGGATTGTCTTTGCCAATGGGAGCTACTTTTGTGGGAATGTCCGTCGGGCTCTTGACCGATCCGGCATAACAATCTTCTGTCCATGTCTCCAGTATCGTCCCCGGTCTGATAGTCATAACCGGCGGATGGCCGCCGAAAGTATATTTGAGGTCATTTTCGGTGGGCATGTACCGGACCGTCTGGCTCAGTGCCACCGATGAGAACATCATCAGCATGATTACCGGTTTCAGCATCATTTCCTCCTTTTCTTCCCTTTCTTACGGATCATTGGAAGCCCCGAAGCCCCGTACTTCTCCATCAAGAATATCTTGAGTTCGTGAAAAGTCCCAAACATCTTCGTTGTACAGCCGAGAATCCATCCGGGGATGTTTTCCGGATGCACTTCCGTAACCATATACACCGGTTTCCCGAAGAGCTTCGCTATCGTCACTTCCCCTTTTGTCCCGGCTCCCCGCTGAGCGCTGCGATCCCAGTAACAAACAACATAACTGCTCCGATGTGCAATTTCTCTGGAATCGAGATCGACGATTCGTGACACAATCTTCGCGAACCGACGCGTGTCCTCGGTTTTGAGCCGGCGGAAATCACCACGTACCCGCTTCCGAAGATACTTTGCACTTTCTTTGTTCGGATTGAACACCGAATGATGCAACGCCGTCCTGATCCACTCTTCTATCTCTGCTCTCCAATCAGCCCCTTCATACTGCGCATATTCCATTCCGCCGGAGAGATAGGCTCTCTCCCTCCCGGGCTTCCTCTTGTTTTGTTTTCGGATCATGGATTGAAGAAACCGACAGTAGGAGGCTTGCTTTTTCTGAATGGAATAACCAATGCCAGTCCGGCAAGAAATCCTCCAATGTGTGCCCACCATGCCACTCCGCCGGCGGCTGCTTCAGCACTCAGCGAAACGAGGCCGGAGAAGAACTGAATAACAAACCAGAAACCAAGAACGATGAGTGCCGGGAGCTCTGCTATTTGCAAAAACATGAAAACGGGAATAACCGTGACGACGCGGGCTTTGGGAAACATGAGAAGATATCCGGCCAGAACACCCGAGATTGCCCCGCTTGCACCCACGGTCGGGACTTCAGACGCCGGTTCGATAAGGATGTGAAGAGCTGAGGCAATGAGCCCGCAAAGGAGGTAGAACACAAGATATCGAAAGTGTCCGAGGCGGTCCTCCACGTTGTCTCCGAAGATCCAGAGGTATAACATGTTGCCGCCAATGTGGAGCCATCCGCCATGCATGAACATTGAAGAGAAAAGAGGAAGAATGGCTGTTCCCAACTCATATTGGGAGATTGCCGTGACGACATCGATTGGGACAACGCCAAATTGAAAAAAGAGAGATTCGACCTCCGTTCCCCTCGAAAGTTGATAGAGGAAAACAGCGATGTTTGCAACAATGATCCCAATATTGACAACTGGCGTGTGTTGTGTTGGGTTGCGGTCGCGAAGAGGAATCATTGAAATCCTTGATAGAGAACGTATTCTCTTGTCTGTTCTCCAACCCCCAGGTTATTTACGGAACAGAACAATTCTGTTCGTGTTCGTTCCCTGGACGTTGTTTCGAACCCCCCAAATATGGGCGGTCTTTGTGAATCGCTGAACATTGATCAGGACACTGAGAGGATGAAAACCCGCTGATTCTCCGATCGGGAGCACTATGTCGTCAAGCTTCAGGGTGTTCTTTCGAACCTCCCCGACTTCGAACGCAACGTATCCTCCCGGTTTAGTGACCCTGTAGAGTTCCTGGAAAACTGCCCGCATGACGTTCGTCCAATCGGAGACTGTTCTTGTCTTTGTGATGTTTCTTTGGACAGACTCCAGCGCGATATCATTAAACCAACATCTCAGCCAGTTATCTTTTGCATAGTCCACAATATCAAGGAACGGCGGCGAGGTGACCGTGAGTTGAACCGAATTACTCATGATCCGGCCTGTGTCTCTGGCATCGCCAGTCAGGAGTACTACCTGATCCAGAGCATTGGAAAGCCGCTCACGTTGGCCATCGGTCAGAGCGGAGAGAATCCTTCGTGTTTTTTTGAGAATAAGATCCGGGACAGAACGAAACTCGGGCTTCTGCTTTCGTATCCTGTTGATGCGCTTCTGATCCTCACGTGAGGCAGCCTGATTTGGCGGAAGCGTGTAGACTGAAAAGAATCCGGGGGAATGACCCGTCAACCTGTTTGTTGCAACCATCCTGATCCAGCGATCCCTCTTGTCCTCTTTCCCCTCACCCCGCCGCTGTGCCAGGTAGCTGCGCAGGCCAAGTATCTGTCGCAGCGTCCCCGGGTGATAGAACATGGAAAGATCTTCGCTGCCCTTGCGGTTTCCGTCAAAATTGATCGATTCCAGCCGCTCGGCGACCGGCGCGATCTCCGGAACATCGAGGCGCGGCTCAACCAGCATACGGCTGAGCGGATTTACGTCGTTTCCGATTGCTTCCCGCCCGGCCAGAATGGCTTCGAGAACTGTTGTCCCGCGACCCATGAAGGGATCATACACGATCTCTCCGGGTTTGGTGAAACGATCAATGAAGTACAGAGGCACTTGCGGCTTGAAGCATGCGCGATACGAAATCTCGTGAATGGCACAACCTTTTCGCTGAGCGGAGGTCCACAGCTCACCAGAGATGCTTTCAATCTTGCGATTTCGTACAGCTGCTCTTGTCGGTTCGTTGGTAGCGGGCATTCTTTTCTTCAGTTGTCTTCTTGATGACAAGATAAACCACGAGTCGTTCAAAATCAAGAAAGAGAACAATATACATCGCGAAGTCTCATGTTGTTTCTACAGCGATTTTCGTTTACTTTGGGTCATACTACCGATCCAGAATAAGGACATGAAAATGGAAAAACTGAGAAAGCGGTCATGGGCTGAACCGTTCAAGATCAAAGTCGTCGAACCCCTTAAGATGACCACCCCTGCGTATCGCGCGAAAGCTCTTGCTGCCGCTGGATATAACACGTTCCTGCTTCGATCGGAAGACGTATATATCGATCTGCTGACAGACAGCGGAACGAACGCGATGAGTGACTATCAGTGGGCCGGCATGATGCTTGGCGACGAGGCATATGCAGGCAGCAAGAACTTCTACAACCTGGAAGAGAACGTTCAAAAGTTCTATGGATACAAATATCTCGTCCCTACTCACCAGGGGCGGGGTGCAGAACATTTGATCTCCCGAATTATGATCAAGCCGGGAGATCACGTCCCGGGTAACATGTATTTCACCACAACACGGCTCCACCAGGAGTTGGCAGGCGGGACATTTGTGGACGTGATCATCGACGAAGCTCACGA
>DATDRF010000016.1:0-6896 GCA_035291905.1 Bacteroidota bacterium | reverse complement strand
GAAGCCGACCTGGAACAGGACGGTCTCGATGAAGGCATGGTCCATCGAGCCCGACTATTCGATCGTCTACATCACCGAGCCGGCCCGGGACAAGGGTTCGGTCACTCTGAAGAGGAAGCAGGAAGTATGGAACTGGCTCCCCACGATCCAGAAGACCATCAAGATTCCTCCCTCCATGATGCTTGCGTCATGGATGGGCTCCGATTTCACGAACGACGACCTGGTAAGACAATCCTCTGTGGTGGAAGACTACGAGCACACTCTTCTTGGGAAGGAGCAATATGAGGGATATGATTGCTACAAGATTCAGCTCATACCCAAGCCGGAGGCGGGAGTTGTGTGGGGAAGGATCATCACGTGGATTTCCGAGAAGGAACACATGCAGCTGAAGGAGGAATTTTACGATGAAGACGGAAATCTCGTCCGGACGATGCTGGGAAGCAAACCAAAGAACTTCGATGGGCACGTACTTCCCTCGCTCGTCGAAATGATTCCACACAACAAACCCGGGAACAAGACGAGTTTTGAGACAAAGGAGTTGGACTTCGATATTGCTCTTTCGCCCGAATTCTTCTCCCTTCAGAACATGGGCCGGATTCGTTAACAACGTATGAAGTACTACTTTTTGTTCGCATGGCGTAATCTCTGGCGGAACAAACGCCGCACATTGTTGGCGACATCGTCAATCTTTTTTGCCGTCACATTGACGCTGTTGTTAGCGGCGCTCAATTACGGCCAGGACGATGACACGATGCGCATGAGCGTTTCGCTCTCCACGGGCTATCTGCAGATCCAGGGAGCGGGGTATTGGGAGGAACGGTCCTTCGATCAGAGTTTCGAATTGACAGACTCGCTGCAACTGACGCTTCTTCGCCATCCGCACATCACAACGGTGAATCCGAGAATCGAGTCCGTCGCATTGGTTTCCCGCGGCGCAGAAACGCGCATTTCACCGGTCATCGGCATTGATCCCGAGACGGAGCATGCGATGACAGGGCTGAAGAAACGGGTCGTACGGGGGACGTATCTTGCAGATACATCGCGCGGCATTCTTATCGCAGAAGGGCTTGCCGCAAGGCTGCATCTCGATGTTGGGGATTCGGTGGTTTTATTCAGTCAGGGATATCAAGGAACAACTGCGGCCCAGGAATTGACGATTGCGGGGATTCTCCATTTCCCCATACCCAAGATGAACGATGCCATGGTCTTCCTTGCGCTTCCGAAGGCTCAGGAGTTCTTCAACGCTGCCAACCGCGTTACATCAATCGCGCTGATGATCGATGATCCAAAGGAATACCGGGCCGTTCAATCTTCGCTTTCCCGGGGCCTCGAATCGCAACTCGTTGTCATGAGCTGGGAGGAGATGCTTCCGGAAATTGTTCAGGCCATTGCGCTGAATGACGCCGGCAGTGTGATCATATTTTCCGTTTTCTACGTGGTGATTGCGTTCGGCGTTTTTGGAACTGTCATGATGATGACCCTCGAGCGCACAAGGGAATTCGGACTTCTCATTTCACTCGGAATGAGGCGCGGAAAACTTCTGCTCGTTACGACCCTCGAAGCAATTCTTGTCTCGATGATCGGCGCAATTGCGGGATTGGCCGTTTCAATTCCGATCGTTCTCTACTTTCATCACCATCCCATCCATATATGGGGAGAGCTTGCAAAAGCATACGAGTCGTACGGTTTCGAGCCTATCATGTCCGTCAATGCAGATGCATCTCTTTTTTATTCGCAGACGATCATTGTCTTTGTCATTGCGCTTGTCTCGTCATTGTATCCTCTGCTCTTCATCAGAAAAATCAAGCCTGTCTCAGCAATCCAGGGCCGGGGAGGTATAAAATGATGATGCTCGTTCTGGCATGGAAGAATGTCTGGCGAAACAAAAGACGGAGCCTCATCATTGTTGCTGCAACGGCGATCGGTTTGACTGCCGGCCTGTTTTATGCCGGCTTTGTCACCGCCATGTATGCCGCCATCATCGATTCGGGAATCAACCGCGAATTCGGCAATATCCAAATTCACACGTCGGCCTACAAGAGCGACCGATTGATTCATCAGTTTCTCCCCGACCTTCCTGTCGTCCTTCACACCATTCAAGCCGATTCCAACGTCCGATCGTTTGCCACGCATTCGATCATAGAAGGAATGGCATCATCGGCGACCACGGCCTCAGGCGTCGCAATTGTCGCCGTCAATCCTGAACAGGAGCAACAGGTCACCGCAATCGCAAGGAGCCTTGTCGAGGGAGTTTACCTTGACAAGACCAATTCTATCATCGTGGGAAAGAAGTTGTCGGAGAAGCTAAAATTGAAACTTCGCTCCCGCGTTGTCCTGAGCTTTGCCGGAATGGATGGAAACATCATTTATGGGGCCTTTCGCGTTGCGGGCATTTTCAAAACGGATGGATCCAATTTTGACGGCGCGACCGTTTTCATTCGCCAGGACGATCTCAAACCGCTGTTGGGAACAGCCGACGTGCCGATTCATGAGATTGTTGTGCGCACTCATAGTGAGGAGATTCTCGATCGGACAAAAGTGAAGTTGCAGAACGCCATGCCCGGCGATGTTGTTGTGGAAACCTGGAGAGAGCTTGCACCCGAATTGAAACTGACGGGCGACTCAGTCGACATCGTCAATACTGTCATGCTGGGAATCATTCTGTTTGCGCTCCTCTTTGGATTGATCAATACCCTTCTCATGTCGGTCCTTGATCGCGTACGCGATTTTGGCGTCCTGCTGGCTGTCGGAATGTACCGGCGGAGATTGTTTCTGATGATCATTCTTGAATCGCTGTTGCTGTCGTTTACGGGAGGATTCGCCGGCGTTGTGCTCGGCTGGGGAATTACCGAGTTCTTTGGGAGGTTCGGGCTTGACCTTTCGGCATTTTCCGCCGGCCTTTCCTCGTTTGGGATCCCGTCGTTGGTTTACCCGTATATCAATCCGTCCACGTACGGCACTCTGGCAATTATGATGGTCATTACGTCGATCATCGCCGCTCTGTACCCCGCAATCAAGGCCGTTCGACTGAGGCCCGTGGAGGCAATCCGAACCATAGCCTGACCAAACCCTGAATTGGGCAGCATCTCACCGTCATTCTCAATAACAATCACGCACAATCATCATGCCAGTCATTGAAGTCCGGAATCTGAACAAGATCTACAACACAACATCCGTCCCCGTTCAGGCCCTGAAGGATATCTCCTTGAGCATTGAAGAGAAGGAATTCACAGCTATTGTCGGGCCGTCCGGGTCGGGGAAGACCACATTGTTGAACCTCGTCGGGGGTCTCGACAGCGTCACCGATGGGAAGGTCCTGTTGGATGGGAGAGACATCACAACAATGCGTGAGGGGCAGTTGATTGATTTCCGCCTTCATCATATTGGCTTCGTCTTTCAGGCGTACAACCTTATCCCTGTTCTCACCGCGCTCGAAAATGTCGAGTTCGTTCTCTTTCTGCAGCAGGTGGGAAAGCATGAGCGAAATCAGCGCGCAATGGAGCTGTTAGAACGGGTTGGACTCGAAGAGCTCGCAGATCGTCGACCTGCAGATCTCTCGGGCGGGCAACAACAGCGCGTTGCCGTCGCCCGCGCCCTCGCCTCTCACCCGGCATTTGTCCTCGCCGACGAGCCGACTGCAAACCTGGATTCGCACACCGCCGAGTCACTCCTCGACCTGATGGAGGATCTCAACAAGAACAGCGGGATCACTTTCGTTTTTTCCACACACGACCCAAGAGTCATTCAACGGGCACGGCGCGTTATTACGCTGGAAGACGGACACATCACCGGTGATCGAGTGCAAATTCCACAAAGGGCATCAACGTGAAGTCCCAGAGACTCCTCACGTTGTTCTTATGTGGATTGATTTTTTCCCGACTCGGTCTCGCCCAAACGAATTCCCCAGAAATCGGCGGATATGTGAAGTATATGTTCAGCAACGCCGAACTTCCCTCCATCGGAAGGGTCAACGATCACCTCCTCCATTCCCGCTTGAACGGCGGCCTTTTCCTGTCGGAAGATGTGCGCTTCGCCCTGGAGGTGCGGAACCGGTTCCTTTGGGGAGGAAGCGTTGAACAAACGCCGGCGTTCCTTTCAACGATCAGGTCGAAGCACGAGTTTTGGAAGGGGGAGATCATCTGGTGGAACAATCCCTCTTCGGTGGGATACTCAGAGGTCGATCGCCTTTGGCTTGACGTGACACACAAGGAACTTGAAGTAACGCTTGGACGACAGAGGATTGCGTGGGGAACGGCATTCGTGTGGAATCCCACAGATGTCTTCAATCCGCTCTCGATCCTGGACTTTGACTACGAAGAACGGCCCGCCGTGGACGCGGTTCGGCTGCAATACTATAGCAGCCAGGTAACGAAGATCGAGGTAGCGGTGAAGCCGGGGGCGACGAGCTCAACAGGAATCGTGGCCGGGAAAGTCCTTCTCAATCAGTGGAACTATGATTTCCACCTTCTCGGGGGGATCCAGGGAAAGGAATTGTTCGGCGGATTCGCCTGGGCGGGAGATATAGCAGGTGCAGGGTTTCGGGGGGAACTCATGGCTGGAAAGATTGGGAGCAAGATTCGGGATCTTTATCCTTCAATGCGTGATTCCTGGTACGCCACAATCGTTCTTTCGGCCGATTACACCTTCACCAACAACACCTATGTGCATTCGGAATTCCTCTACAACAGCAGCGGCGTCAGCGAAAACGCATCGGCTGCACGCCCGCTCGCCCAGTCACTCGGCCTCCTCTCCCCCGCCCGCTGGTCGATTTTCCAGGAACTGGCGTTCGACATTCACCCGCTCGTCCGTGTTTCCGGATTTGTGCTCTACAATCCGACAGATCATTCCGCCGCCTTAGTCCCATCCGTCACGTGGTCCGCCCTCCAGAACCTGGATATTTCTTTCTTCGGGATTCTTTTTTCCGGCAGCGCATTTACCGAGTTCGGAGGCCTGGGGGAGTCGCTTTTCTTTCGGGGGAAGTATTCCTTTTAGGTGAGGGCAATTCATGAACTCGCTACGACCCCAGTACGCCATTCGGTGCACATCCTGACCGTGGCAGGTCAATACTAGCCCGCACAGATCTTCAGCGCCTTCGGCAGCACCTCCATCTCACAAGGGAGATAACCCAGCCATTCGCCATCCGCCTCGAGCGGCACCCGTTGATTCGATTCTATGCGGACCCGCTTTGCCTTGAGATATGTTATCCAGGAGAGGTTGATGTGTTTTCCGGAATAGATTTTCGGAAAATTCATGAGTCGCGCGGGGACAGACTGGTCACGGATCATCACGACATCCAGCAATCCGTCGTCCAGGAGGGCCCTCGGGGCAAAATCCATTCCCCCGCCCGCGTATCGGCCGTTTGAGACCGCAACGCTCAGGAAACGGCCGGAGATCGTCCGCTTACCGTCAAGTGTGATGGTCATTGTGTGTCCCCTGTACGTAAGAGCCGTGTAGGTAGACGCCAGACCGAACGCAAGGAATCCTCCCAGTCGTTTCAATCCGGGAGTGACTCGTTGGACCACCTTCGCTGCCATCCCCGGATTACAGTCGTTGAGGTAAAACCGTTCCTTTTTCTCCCCTTCTTTCGTCGTAAACGTAACTTTCCCTACATCAACAAAGCGTGTTCGTTTTCCCGCCAACACTTCAACCTGTTCTTTTACGGATTTCGGCAATCCCAAATTGCGAAGCACGTCTTCCGCAGTTCCGCTGCAGAGCAGCCCGAGACGCGAAGACTTGCGCTTTAGTTTTCCTTTTACAAAAAATCCGTTGACGACCTCATTCATCGTCCCGTCTCCGCCAACCGATACCACAAGGTCCACCCCATCGCTGATCGCCTTGGCTGTGATTTCCGTGGCGTGGCCCGGCCTTGTCGTCACGTCGAGAGTGAAGCCATCGGGAAAGCCGTTTTCGATGAGTTTGAGGAGTTGGCCCTGCGATCTTCCCGTTTCCCCCGCGGAAGCCGCCGGATTGATAATAAAGTGCGGTCTTTTCACTCGGTATCCTCCCATGGCAGGAAGATACATGAAACCCGAGCGAGTTACAAATGATGAGAATTGGGAAATGAGGATTGAACATTGATGCTAAGAGATTGAGAAAAACAGCCCCAACACTCAACACTCAACACTCAATGTTCAATGTTTGAACGAACCCGTCACCTAGAAGTAGTACAGGTACTTCAACTTCAACACAGCGGCGCGGTCAGTAACGTGAAGCCGGTTCGGAAGCTCTGATCCGAGGAGATCGTACTCCATGCTTCTGTCCCTCAATTCGTTGACTGCAAAGTAGATCCAGCTCTTGGGGAGGAAGTTGTAGGAAAAAAGAAGGCCCAGAATTGTCTGCTCCATATGCTGTGTCGAGCGGAAGTACACTCCATCGACATAGACGTAGATATTGAGGTCATTCACCGGAGTCCAGGAGAAATACGGGCGCGCATTATGGACGATATCTTCAGTAGAACGATCCGGTTTCCATTCTGCAAATGAATTGAGCGATGTACCAACGTTGAGAGTCTTGAAGAGCTGATAACTCAGATATGCTCCCATCCATCCGTAGTATCCCTGATAACCGCGCGAGAAGTTGTAGGTTTTCGAGTATCCGCCGTAAAGGTTCCCGCTGAAGATAGGAGAGGGATTGAACCATGACGAAAGACTTGCTTCATACGAATTGTATCTCTTGTCGGAGTCTTTTGACTTCCCTCCGCTCAAATTGATTTCAAATCCCCAGTTCGTGCGAAACTGCATATTGTATCCAAAGACTGCCACATGGTCCGTGTAGCCGTCAATCTTTTCATAGTTTGTCGATCCTCCCCCATACAGAAGGATTGAACGGATGTAACCCTCTTCAAAATACCAGCGAGGCCCGGTGATGGCGGTGAGTTCAGCCGTCCCACGCCACGG
>DATDRF010000015.1:0-8847 GCA_035291905.1 Bacteroidota bacterium | reverse complement strand
GTTCTTCTCTTGATACCTGTTGTTGCGCAACAGCGCAAGGTTGAAGGAAAGGGAGAGGAATACCACCACGCAATGTATCTTAACCTCAAGCATTCCGCAGATGAAGCTCAGGCGCTTTACAGCCAGATTAGCCTCAATCGCGATCTCAACATGGAAATTGCGAATCAGCATTTTGAGGAAATCTGGAACAGTCTCGACGCGGTTCGCGTTCAGCATGCCATGATCCACAAGACGTTTGGAGAGCAACAGTCGACCCTCGTCGCAGAGAACCATGAAACGATACTGAAATCCTACGACAAGGCCATTGACGCCTGCAAGATTCTGAAAAAGGAGATGGGGAATGGGAAGCCTGATATCAACGTGCTTCGCACGCAGTCCGCTCTGGTGTATCAGAATACGCTCAAAGCCGCGACAGAGCATATGGAAGGGATGAAGAAACTCGGCATCCCCATGATGCAAGCTCCTCTGTGAACTCAACAGCATTCAACAAGCCGCTTCGAGCAACACCGGAGCGGCTTTTTTGTTTTGGGGAAAAGGGGTATTTTGGGAAGCAGAAATTGGGAACGGGAATTTAGAATCTAGAATTCAGAATTCTAACCTGCCTACGTTCGCCTGTGGCTGACTTCGGAGGCGGAACCTTAAACCTGAAACTCGAAACAATTGCAGGTGTACCATGGCAAACTACAACGTTCGACAGGAAGCAGTCCGCACCGGAATCAGCTTTGGCTCGGCGCTCGCGATTGTGATCAGCTGGACAGCAAACGAGTCCATCATTTGGGCGATCATCCACGGTCTGCTCTCGTGGCTCTATGTCATTTACTATGTCATTCGATACTACTAAACCGGGAAACCATCAATGAAGCGATCAGTGCTCTTTTGGATCATTGCGTTTGTTATAACAATTGCCAGCGGAATCTATCAACGGCTCACCGGTCCCACCTACTCGTTAAGCGGCACAACGACGTTCGAAGATATGTCGATCAGCTATCGGTTTGACCGGAGCTCAGCGGGCGCATCAGATGCGCCAGTCGCTCTGCCGGTGGAAGATGCAGATGCGCGAGCGACGCTGCTGTGGAGGCCTCATGAAAGCGGGGATCTCTTTGCGGAGGTGCCGATGGAATACAGCAATGGAGCATTTCGTGCGGTGCTTCCCGGCCAGGAGCCCCTTATGAAACTCGATTACCAGGTCCGGCTTGAAAGGAACCAAGAGATACTGCTTGTTCCGCCCGAGCCGGTCACCATTCGGTTCAAGGGCGAAGTGCCGATGTGGGTCATCATTCCCCATGTGCTCGCGATGTTCGCAGCAATGTTGTTCTCCCTTCGTGCAGGACTTGAATCCTTCATGCCGGAACCGGCTTATACCAGGCTTGTATTATGGACGCTCGGCTTTCTCGTCCTCGGCGGATTCGTGTTTGGGCCGCTTATGACACGCTATGCATTCAATCTCTGGTGGACAGGGTGGCCGGTCGGCTCGGACATGACAGACAACAAAACCCTTCTTGCGTTGTTAGGGTGGATTGTGGCCGCAGCGGGATTGAAGTGGTCAAAAAGCGGTCGGGAATGGATTCTCGCGGCAGCGGCTCTGATGTTGGCGATCTTTCTGATTCCCCACAGTATTTCGTAATATCATCAAAGCGAAAGGATGGGATCAATGAGACGTTCTTCGGCGACCGTCATGGGGAGCATTCTTGTGCTCTGCACATGGGTATCCGCGCAGGAAACCACCTCGAAGATCACAAAAGAAATGGTGCGCGCGGCAGAACCGATCATCAGGTTGGAATTCACCGATGCCGAGCGGGACTCAATGCTGGAGAATGTGGAAGAGCATGCTGCCGCATATGAGCACCTGCGCAGCCTCACGATCACAAATGGCGTTCCTCCTGCAATCACGTTCAATCCGATCCCCGTCGGCTTCGCCTTTGAGAAGGGACGAAAGCCGTTCAAGACAAGCAGCTCCGGGAACGTCAAGCGTCCGGCAAACCTGGAAGATGTTGCCTTCTGGTCAATCGGCCTGCTCTCAGAATTGGTCCGGACGCGGAAGGTCACCTCGGTTGAGCTCACGGAAATGTATCTTGGGCGGTTGAAGAAATACGGCCCGAAGCTCCAGTGCGTCATAACCCTCACCGAAGAACGCGCCATGGAAGAGGCCGGGCGTGCTGATCGCGAGATCAAAGCAGGGAAATATCGCGGTCCGTTGCACGGCATACCGTACGGGATCAAGGACCTCCTCTCGACCAAAACGCACAAGACCACCTGGGGAGCGATGCCGTACAAGGATCAGGTGATCGATGAAGACGCGACAGTGGTCGAAAAGCTGGGGGAGGCAGGTGCGGTACTGGTTGCCAAACTGACACTCGGGGCCCTGGCGTGGGGCGACGTGTGGTACGGCGGAATGACGCGCAATCCCTGGAATTATGAACAGGGCTCAAGCGGATCTTCTGCCGGACCGGCTTCGGCAACGGCGGCAGGACTTGTTGCCTTCGCGATCGGTTCTGAAACCTACGGTTCAATTGTCTCTCCGTCAACGCGTTGCGGCGTCACGGGGCTGCGTCCGACCTACGGCAGAGTGAGCCGCACGGGGGCGATGGCCCTGAGCTGGTCCATGGACAAGCTTGGTCCAATGTGCCGGGCGGTGGAAGACTGCGCCATAGTTCTAAACGCAATCGTCGGACCTGATGGGACCGACCAGACACTTTACGATGTTCCGTTTAACTACACTTCGAATGTTGATCTCAGGAAACTCAGGATTGGCTACGTCAAGTCGGAATTTGACAGCGTGCGGGGCAACAAGGAGAACAGCGATGCGGTTCTCGAGGCGTTAAAGCGCCTTGGCGCGAAGCTGATTCCGATCGCTGTTCCTGATCGCGTCCCTGTCGGCGATCTTTCCATCATCCTCTCGGCCGAAGCCTCAGCCGCGTTCGATGAGCTGACGCGCTCTGGGAGGGATGACCTCATGGTGCGCCAGATCAAGAACGCGTGGCCCAATTCATTCAGGTCTTCCCGGCTCATCCCCGCCGTGGAGTATCTTCAAGCGAACCGCGCCCGCTATCTTCTCATTCAGGACATGCAGCGACTGATGGAGAAGGTGGATGTCTACGTAACGCCATCATTCGGAAAGAGCCTTCTGCTTACCAATCTCACAGGGCATCCCTGCGTCGTTCTTCCCAATGGGTTCAACAAAGAAGGCTCGCCGACGAGCATCTCTTTCATAGGGAATCTGTTCCGCGAAGGGGTCCTGTTGGGAGTGGCAAAGAAATATCAGGATGCGACTGATTTTCATCTGAAGCATCCAACACTGCAGGAGTAGAAAAAGGCTCCGGGTACGAAGTGCAAGGTGCGAAGTACGAGGTGTTGGGAGAGGACCTACTGCGCAGAGTCGAGGGAAAAGAGATAGATGGTGTCCCGTTCGAGGAAATCAAACGTCCGGATAAACTTAAACCGGGTCTTTTCCATTCGTTTGAGGATCTCCTGCTTCGTGAGGAAGTGATCTC
Source organism: Bacteroidota bacterium (assembly GCA_035291905.1). Lineage (GTDB taxonomy): Bacteria > Bacteroidota > Ignavibacteria > UBA10030 > UBA10030 > JACPLA01. The sequence continues at coordinate 5,356 of DATDRF010000015.1, read as the reverse complement.
TCCAGGATGATCGCTTGCCGGGATCGGTTTCGATGAATGCCATGGGTGCCCCGGGTTTCATGCCAGGAATGACGTTCTTCATCCATTCTTCCGAATCCTCGATGTGGTGAAAAACGTTCATCATGATTACCATGTCGAGCTTGCCGGGTGGAAACATAGGGTCGTCGGTTTCGGCAAGGATCGTTTCGATGTTGCCGACCTCCTCCTTTTTCATTCTTTCCTGCAGCTTCTCCAGAGCATCCTCATCGATATCGTTTGCATACACCCTCCCCCCGGGCCCCACGCGGCCGGCGAGATGAAAAGTGAAGTATCCGTCTCCGGCCCCAGCCTCTCCAATGATCATCCCGGCTCTGATCCTCAGTGAATCCATAATTGCTTCAGGTTGCTGCCACGAGTCCCGTCGCCGGTCCTGACCGAAAAGAAGTCCGGAAACAAGCAGCAGGGAAATGAAGAGCAGGGAACACTTCTTTCGAGAGCACCGGTTCATTCTTTCTTTGCCTCCCGGGTTTCAAACCGTCTCACGCGGCGGTGCTGTAAGCCGGTCATCGTGAACGTTCCCCGTGTTCCTGGTATTTGCCGGTTCGAAAAGCATCACCTCCACTTCCTCATCTGCCACAGGCCGGTGCTCAACCCCGCGCGGGATAACCATGAATTCTCCTTCCCTCAACTGAACTGACCGGTCGCGGAACTCGATCCGAAAACGCCCGCGCCATACGAGAAAGAGCTCATCGGCGTCGTCGTGGTTGTGCCATACAAACTCACCCTTGAACTTGACGAGCTTGACCTCCTGGCCGTTCAATTGTGCTACGATTTTGGGCCGCCAATGTTCCGTGATATGGGTGAATTTCTCCGCAATCTGCACCTTGTCCATACCTGTTCTCCGCGTTGTAGGTCAGTCCGGTTCCATGAGCTGCTTGCAGCCGGTGATGCTATTTGATCGGCAGAAAATCTGAGGTCATATTGGCCACTTCGTCATCGCCTGCCTGCGGAATCGGGTCGACAAGAATTCTCATCGGGCAGCCGAATCTCTCATTGTAAGTAACTTCGACAATCGTCGAAGGTCTTGCACGCGATGTCTCGATGAATGAAAGAGACCGTCAATAGAGAGATGTGCATTGGCATAAACAGGCGGACCGGCGTATCGAGGGGAGGAATGGAAAAAACGGAGTCGGCGAGTACGACGATCTGCATCCTGCGGGCCCCGTTCGGACAATAACACTGCCTTTGCTGAATGATCGTGTAGTCGCGGATTCCGCGCGATTCCCAGAGGATCCGATGGTCCAAATCAATGTGTTCCTTTGTCGGCGCAAAAAGGGCTCAACGAAACGAGGACAAGCAGCAATATCTGCCATAGGTTCTTCTCATAGGTCGTCAGGCACGCGGTAAGCCTCAATATTCGAGATTGTCGGACAGGCATTCGCAGTCATGTTCACCGTGAGCGTCCTGGTTTGAACTGTCTTCCATCGGACGATTCTTCTGTTCCCGATCGTGGTTCCGCGCGCGACCTCGACGTTTTCATCGGTCTTAACGACGAACGATTTCACACGCTGGCCCAGGGGAATGTATTCCTGGATCAGCAGTGCATTGACCTCTGTCGGTTTTCCCAAATCGATGGTCAGTAACGCCTGTTTGATATTGTCGTCGGTTGCCCAATACGTATCAGGATTCTGATCGATGGCCATCAGTGCCGAGAAGATCTCTTCGCCGCCGCGGGTGTTTGAAGCCCCGGCAACGGCGTCTCGGGCAAGATTGTTCGAGAAGCCCTCGTCAAGATATTTCCTAAGCTCAAGGAGACGCGCGGCATCGTGCTCATGGATCAGGCCCCGTTTGTCGGGAGGTAGGTTGAGGAGGAAATTGCCGTTCATGCCGACAGAATGATACCAGTTGTCGATCAACCGGCCCAATGGTTTCACCTTGTCGTCTTCCGACTGATGGTAGAACCATCCCGGCCGGATTGAAGTATTGACCTCAGCCGGGATCCAGAGCTCACCGTCTTCGTGTCCCGATTGGAGCTGGTCGGTGACGTCGGGTACGCCGGGATAGAAGATTCCGCTCTTCACGGTGGACCAATTCGTTTCTCCCGCATACCCTTGTTCGTTGCCGATCCAGCGGACATCAGGCCCGCCGTCGCTGAACATGCAGGCATCAGGCTGAAGCTTTCTGACGACGCTCCGAGTGTGTTCCCAGTCGTAGTATGAAGTGTTGTCGATCCTTCGTGTTTCCCGGGCCCCGCCGTAGTATCCGTCGCCGCCGTTTGCGCCGTCAAACCATACTTCGAATACCTCTCCGTAGTTCGTGAGGAGTTCGCGGAGCTGATTGCGATAGTAATCAAGATACGCCGGAGTCCCGTACGCGGGGTGGTTGCGGTCCCAGGGTGAAAGGTAGATCCCAAGCTTCAATCCGTATTCATCGCAAGCCTGCTGAAGCTCACTCAGAACATCTCCCTTGCCGTTCTTCCACGGAGAGTTCTTCACGGAATGTTCCGTGTACTTCGAGGGCCAGAGGCAAAAGCCGTCGTGGTGTTTTGCCGTAATAATAATTCCCTCCATCCCGCCTTCTTTGGCCACTCTGGCCCATTGACGGCAATCCAGTTGCGTCGGGTTGAACACCGATTCGGGCTCGTCGCCGAATCCCCATTCCTTATCGGTAAACGTGTTAGGGCCAAAATGGATGAAAGCGTAGTACTTCATCCGGTGCCATTGAAGTTGGCGCTCACTTGGGACGGCGCCAAAAGGGGGCGGCGGAGTTGTCCTCACGCAGCCGCAAAGAAAGACGAAAAGAGGAAACGCTATTTGCAGGGAGATTTTCATCATGGGTACAACATCCTATACCATCTCTTCGTTCAGCGCGCGGAGGGCGGCGTATTCTGCGTGGAGGCTTGTGGTGTCAAAAACTGGAACCGGGATCTTCGCGGGCTTGACAAGCATCGAAATCTCCGTGCAGCCGAGAATGATCCCTTGGGCCCCCTGGGCGATGAGTCGGTCAATGATGCGATGGTATTCGCTGCGCGAGCTCTCCACGATTGTTCCAACGCAAAGCTCATCGAAGATCACGCGGTGGATTTCAAGCCGATCGTATTGTTCCGGAACCAGGATGGTCAAACCGTGCTTCTGTCGGAGCCGATCAATGTAGAAATCCTCTTCCATTGTGAATCTCGTACCCAACAGCCCAACCGTCGAGATCTTCGCCTTTTTGACCGCCGCGGCCGTAGGGTCGACAATGTGGAGGAGCGGAATCGAAACGGCCTGTTCAATAGCAGGAGCGACCTTGTGCATGGTGTTGGTGCAGATCACGAGGAGCTCCGCGCCTGCCTGCTCCAGAGAGGAGGCCGCCTGCGCCAGAATGCGGCCGCATTCTTCCCAACGTCCTGTCCGTTGCAGAATCTCTATGTCGTGGAAATCGACACTGTGCATGACAATCTTCGCCGAATGAAGGCCTCCAAGACAATTCTTGATGGTCTCGTTGATGATCCGGTAATAAGGTATCGTCGATTCCCAACTCATTCCCCCCAACAGTCCAATTGTTTTCATTGCTTTGCCAGTCCTTTTGAAAAGCACATCAAAGTCAAAATAACTTCAATTTGGACTTAGATGCAACCGGTGGTAGTGGGTCAGTTTGATGTAATCTTCAACGCGAAGGCCTGCCTGCCGGCAGGCGCAGAGGTCGCAGAGAAACGCAGAGGAATTTGCGTGATTCTGCTGTTCTCCGCGATCCCCTGCCTGCGTGCCGACCATTCCGCTATATTGAAATGGTGAATGAATCACTTCGGCAGGCAGGTCTGCGTCCTCCCCGCCTGCCTCAAAGATCTTATTGAGGCGGGCAGGCGCGACTCTGCGTTGTAGTCTAGTATTGAAACTGACCCACTACCCAACCGGTCGGAAATCCTTATAGATGCAACTGTGCTGTGGTATGAGTAGGTTCAATACATCAGAGAGAGGGGCGAGTGGGGGGACTTTTTCCAACGATCAAGGGGAATGAATGATGAACTCTAAAAAGAATCTTTCGCGAGTGCAACAGAAGTCAACACAATCTGCTTCTTGGATACCGGGATGCCTGCTCACCTGAAGACCCGTTGCTCTCCCATTCTCCCCGTGGCAGCGTATTCAAACGGATTCAGCGGTGTGAAAGTCCCCCTGAGTACCGCAAACCTATGCTCTGCGTGGTCATAGTCTGAATCGCTGTCGTTCCAAGAAATCAAATGGTAGTCTCTGAATGATCCGGAATAGATCAACTCTTCCCGAAAGCAATGATTGCTGATTTCTCTGAAATCGACAATGCTCCACGAGATTGAATCTGGGGTCGCTAGTGCAGGGAATTGACCCCTCGTGATTGTTGTGCAGTTCTCTCCACTCATTCGCCCGGCGGTGCAGGCAGGCAGAAAGAGAATAACCACAAGATATTTCAGCATGAGCGTTCTCCCCGGTGGTTAAGAGAAATCCCTTGCGCGAGATCAATCTGTTGGGCCTGACGTACGCGACGTGGCCCGGCGAAGTCTGCATTGAGGCTGAGCTGCGAGCTTGTCGAGCAGTCGAAGCCTCAAGACGTTCGCGACGATCTCTGATGGCTGCTTCAGGGATTGTCTGCTACGGTACACTTTTTACTCCGTGCAAATCTCCTACACGATACCACATCATCTCGGCCGCACGACAGCTCTTGCACTCCCCAAAAGCTTTCGAGTCTCCCAAGGCCGGGAGTTGTCCTACCTGTTTAACAAAATAGCTATTTCTCCTCATGTGGGCAATGATGATGGGATGAATGACTCAATAGTAATTGGCTAAAACGAACCGATTTCAGCAATCTTCATTCTGATTCATGCAATTAACAGCAGCCGTTGTATCATCTGCTTTGAAGATACTTGTTAGGTATCGGTATCCCCTGAAGTCTGAAGAATGTCAATTGGTCGATATATCCCCTTTGGAAGACAATCAAGCCATTTTTCAACTGGAAGAGGACAGCATCAGGTGATAGAGCGCCGTAAGGCCTTCAATGCCCGCTGCATTGAATTTCTCAACCCATGTCTTGACAACTCTTGTGCCGGGGTCATGGTCGGTCCAATGGTGCATGAATAAGAACCAAGCGAGATACTGGAGCATCCCCTCACTCGCAGGAACGGGCCTTTATGGTGATCAGGGCTCCCAGGACGGCTCGCCCATATGATCCGCGCAGCTCCTTGAGATTGGCTTGGAAGCAGAACGTACGTCCGTTGATTACCACCTCTTCTTCCCGGAGGAGAAGCGGAGGCATCATTTCGGGACTGACAGCGGCAATCGGCTCGCCGTCTGCATAAAGGTCGAAGTTTGTGACCACGAAACCGCCTGCAAGCCTGTCCATGTTGACTTTCATGGCGATCTCGAAG
>DATDRF010000014.1:0-21416 GCA_035291905.1 Bacteroidota bacterium | reverse complement strand
TCCTTACTTCCTATGATCTGGCGATTGGTAGCGGTGTTATCGACCCGCCCCAACCCTCCTCGACAACTCCTCTGTCGCTGTCGTTCACCATAAAAGGCGCCAGCGAAATCTCACCAATTGATTGAAGAACGAATCAGGCAGGGAGAGAACTGTCTGGACGTATCCCGTTACTCCGGGGTTCCGCAGTGTATCGCCCAAAATGGACGGGAAGCTTGATCCGTTGTCAAGAGAGGCTTCGACAACGAGCGGAGAAGTGTGTGTACCCGACCGCGCGATCCAGAATTTCAGCCTGTCGGGAAAGTGGTTTGAAAAGTCAAAGGCGGGCGAAGTGATTGACTGAGGAATCGTTGAGTTGGTTGACTGAGCAGCGTTGGGCGAAGAATGAGGTGAAGACGATGTCGAGAAAAAATCGCCCGAGGCAAGCCGGTTTGAGCTTGTGCTCCATCCCGGCGGAAGCGATGGAGTGGCTACGGAATCAAAGCGCTCAGCATGCGGGAACGAATCAATCTGGGCCGGCGAGGCCGAACCCGCGACATAACCAATGAGAGCAAGGTCCAGGAAGAAGCGTCGGAATCCCATGGTCCCCCCAAGGAATGGGTTTGAAAGCGAGGATATTCCCCAAAAAGGGCTGTCAGAGCATCATTTCAACAAACTTTTTCAACTCTGATGCGTCAAACTTAAGAATTGCCTGTCAGAAAATCCAGCACGGTTCGGAAAAACTCGTCGGGTGCTTCAGCGTGAATCCAGTGCCCGGTGTTCATACCGGTGAATCGTGCGGCAGGGAAGAGCGAACGAATGACAGGCTGGTCATCCTGAGCGACATAGCCCGACGAGAGACTGTGCAGGAAAAGGGTTGGACGGGGAAAAGAGAGTCCGGAAATTTCCCGGTTCATTTCATCGTAAGAACGGTTTATTGATTCAAGATTGATTCTCCAGCTGAATCCCTGATCACCTCGCTGCAGGCTTTTCATGAGGAACTGACGGGTCGTGGTGCTGGGGATCTTTGGGGCAAGTGCCTGTTCTATCTCGTTCCGGGATTGATACTTCGTGAGATCCAGGCCCACCAGTGCCTCAAGGATTGAATCATGCTGTGATGGATATGCTTTCGGAGCAATATCGACAACGACAAGTTTCTTGACCATTGCAGGATGATCGAGGGCGAACCGCATCGCAGTCTTTCCCCCCATCGAATGGCCGACAATGAAGGCCTCCGCAAGGTTGTGATCGCGGAAGAACTCGAGTAGATCTCCCGACATCGATTCATATGAATGGGTGTCACTGTGCAGTGAGCGGCCATGATTACGCTGGTCGATCGCGTAGACGAGGAAATGTTGTGCAAATCGCTTTCCGAGAGTCTGCCAGTTGTCGGATGAACCGAAGAGGCCGTGGAGAACGATCAGCGGAATACCTTCTCCCTGTCGCGTAAAGAAAAGTCTCATCTGTTGAAGTGTGTCGTTCTTGGAAGAATAAAATCCTATATTCAGATTAATGAAAAATGGCTTGAAAATCATTCTGCTTCTCGTCTGCCTGGCTGTCTGTTTCGTTGTTCTGACCGCTCCGCTTCAGTCACAACGAAAATCGCTGGAGAAGAAGCCGTCGGGCCCGGGGGCAATGATCAAGGAGTCCGATCTCAATTATCAGCTGTGGGAGGGATTCCTCCTTGTCCGGAAGGCAAATGCGGGAGAACCCGCCGCCCAGCATGAATTGGGGATACGATATTTGCAGGGGAAGGGATTCGAGGCCGATACCGTGAAAGCGGTGTTGTGGTTCTCGAAAGCTGCCGATCAGGGGTTCGATCTTGCCAACTTCAATCTTGGAATCTTTGCCATGAACGGCTGGGGGATGCCCTGGAATCCGTTTCAGTCATTCGGATACTTCAAGGAGGCCGGGAAGAAGAATATGCCGGAGGCGCATTTTGTTGTCGGACTTATCCTCACAGAGAACCTCGTTGTGCCCCAGAACTGGACGGAAGCCCGGGATTACATCAAGAAAGCAGCGGTGGCGGGATTTGGGCCGGCAAAGAAGGCTCTTGTCGAATTTGATCGCCGCGAAAATGTCGACTCGGTCCGACAAGTGAAACAGCCGGCTTCCGGTCCGAAGAACAAGCCTATATTCCTCGATTTCGATCTTGACACCGCGACACAGATAAATGAACAGACGCTTTTGAATGAACTTGCCCGTGAAGCGGGCCCCGACTTGAGAAGAGCACTGGGGGTAGTTGAGAATAAAGAACCGGTGATCGTTCGTGACACAACGGCCATGGCATTGATCGAGCGAGCTGCCGAAGCCGGAAGTCCAGAGGCCCTGACGCTCCTGGGGAGATTCTATGAAAAAGGGATTGGCGTGCCGCGGGATGCGATACGTGCCAGCGCTTATTACGTTCGAGGAATGAGACTCGAATCGGGCCGCGCGAGGGAGTTGTTGTGGAGCCTGATCCAGGAGCCCGGATACCCCGAGAATCTTGAAAGACTCTCAAAGGCTCCCGATCCTGCTGCCCAGTTTGTGTGGGCCGGCATCGTGGGTGCCCGTTTCGATCAGAGGCTCTCGGGAGAGCAGGCTTTCAACCTCCTGCAAATGTCTGCAAACGAGAACTACGTCGATGCCGTGATTGAAATGGGGCTATGCTACCAGTCGGGCCGATGGACAAAGCAGGATCGGGCGAAAGCATCCGAGCTGTGGCAAAAGGCATCGGCCATGGGAAGTCAGGAGGCGGCAACCCGCCTGGCGGCGATGAAGATGTTTGCCAATGAGCCTTCGGAGGATCTTGCTCCGATCATCCGATTCATGGAAATCGAAGCGGGAGAGGGTTCGATCCTCGCCGAGGTTGCCCTGGCACTTTGTTACGAAACGGGGAGAGGAGTACGGCAGCAAAAAGGGGAGGCCGCGCGTCTCTACCGAAATGCTGCGCAACGGGGCAGCCAAAGCGCCTACGACGCATTGAGACGCATGCATGATGAAATTCGCCCGCCCGGTAAAGAGTTTGAGATCTCTGATTGAAGACGATCCCGCATCCCACGGCTGAAACGTCAGTCGATGTTCTCGTTCTTGGAGCCGGCGCGGCCGGGCTGATGTGTGCGATCGAAGCGGGGAAACGATCCCGCTCGGTTCTCGTGATCGAGCGAAACAAGGCCATCGGCGAGAAGATTCGCATCTCCGGCGGGGGACGATGTAACTTCACCAATCTGATCGCCGATTCCGCCCAGTATCTCTCTGAAAACCCCCACTTCTGCAAATCCGCTCTGGCCCGATTTACGACGCGCGACTTCATCAACATAGTGGAACGCCACGGCATCGCATATCACAAAAAAAAACTGGGACAGCTGTTCTGTGACGGCAGCTCGGCAAAGATCATACAGATGTTGGAAAAAGAATGCGCACAGACGGGTGTTTCGATTGCTGGCGAATGCGAAGTCAAATCAATTTCTCGCAAAGAAGATTTTGTGGTATCTACGAACAAGGGGGAGATGCGCAGTTCGTCACTGGTGATCGCAACGGGAGGCCTTTCCATTCCGCAGCTTGGAGCGACGAACTTCGGTTATCGGATTGCCCAACAGTTCGGTCTGAGTGTCACACCGCTTCGTCCCGGGCTCGTCCCGCTCAAATTTCATCAGGACGATTTGAAGACATTCAAGGATCTTTCGGGAGTCTCGCTCGAAGCGATTGCGAGCTGCGGTGGCGCGAGTTTCCGCGAGAGTATCCTGTTTACCCATAGAGGGATCAGCGGACCCGCGATCCTCCAGGTATCATCCTACTGGAAAGAAGGCGATGAGATCTCCATAAATCTCTTCCCCGATGATTCTCCTCTCGAGTTTCTTCTCAAGCATCAGTCAACTCCCTTAACACCGGAAAAGATTTTGGCGGAGAGGTCCCCAAAGAGATTCGCGGAGGCGTGGTGCAAACTGATGGGACTTGACAAGAAGATGAATCAGTACACAAAAAAGGAATTGCAGCAGATCGCTCAACAATTGTCCGACTGGCGGATTAGACCCGTCGCCAGCGAAGGATTTGGCAAAGCAGAGGTAACGGTGGGGGGAGTGAACACGGACGAGTTATCATCCAAGACCATGGAGACGAAACGCGTGCCCGGTTTGTATTTTATCGGAGAAGTGGTTGATGTAACGGGATGGCTCGGCGGCTACAACTTTCAGTGGGCGTGGGCGTCGGGGTGGGTGGCGGGGCAGTATTGTTAAGTTAGAAATGATGTACGCGATCACATTATTCGCGCGGCGGCGTGATATTTAGTCACATTGAGGGCTGACAGTCTGTCATTGTGCCTGCTTTTCTGCTTCATGATTCTCCTCCTGTTGTAGAATACGGTCTAGATACTTCAGCATCTCATTGGTTCCTTCTAATTTACAGGGCGCCTAGGGCGTATAACGTCTCGCCCAACAACGCAGCGCCGGCATCGATCGGTTGTGTTTGAGATCAAAGGTCTTCAAGATTACAACCTGGTTATGCTGATTAGTTCAATAGCCCAGGTCGTTTGACAGGGGCTACTTGGGTTTATTGGATACATCATTTTGAATTGAATTCTGACTTTTGTTCCGGTTTGACTTAATTCTTGTGGAATAGAAATTCCAGTATTGGGAACATAGCATGTGCCATCGGCTACTATCATAGTGTAATAGATCTCGCCATCCAATGTGATTACAGGATCTGGTTCATCAGGTTTGGTAGTGCAAGATGTCAGAATTAGTAATCCGACGCAGGTAGCATTTCGTACAAAGTGAATTAGAAGTCTCATTATGACCTCCAAGAATTTCTAAGTACTCTTGCAGCTCTTCTGATTGTCTAATCTCTAGTTTGTGTGCGCTATGCCATAGGACGTTCTTACGGCGTAGCGATTCTTCTGGCGATGTCCGGATGCTGGGCCTAACTCGCGGAAAGACGTGATGGGTATTTCAAGAGGTTCTCCCCTAAGGTTTCAACTAAGGTTTCAACGAAGCTAAGGAAGCGTGAACGCAGAATCAAGGCCGCCAAAAACCGGGGACTTTCCGATTCTTCTGAGAGAGTGTCACACTTTTTCGGTACTTACGCCTTCGAAATTTGCACAAAAAACCGCGTGTACGCAACTTGTCACAAATAGGAATCGAAAAATTCTTCATTGTCGCGCGAATAATGTGACGCGGGCGAAGTCCAAATCAATAAATTATGAATTAAACAAATCAAATATCCAACGATTCTCCATTCTGCAATATCCTCACCCTCTCTTCAATTCCTGCTTTGCGTGCTTCTTCCCGCAACAGCTGCGGCGGCTCGGACATCGGCTCGTCGCTGATCTTGAAAGTTCCCCAGTGAATCGGCATGAGATATCGTGCCTCGCAGCGCTGAAATGCCTCGATCGCTGTTCGGGGATTCAGATGGATGTCTTTGAACCAAGCATGAGGCTTGTAGGCGCCGATGGGGAGGAGGGCGACGGTCAGCGAGAAACGAGACGCGAGTTCATCGAGAAAATCTCCCCCGGCCGTATCGCCGGCGAAATAGACCGACTTCCCGTTTGACTGGAAGACATACCCGCTGGCAGCCGACCTGTTTCTGCTCCAGGGAGTTCGTCCGCTGAAATGAACCGCCGGTACGGCGGTTATGGTTATTCCGTTCAATTCCACATTCTCCCACCATTTCAACTCATGGATGCGGTCAAAGCCGAGTCGGCGGGCGTAACGCCCGTCCCCCTGTGCCATGACAATTGCGCATTGATTCCGCCGACGAAGCCTCCGTAACGTGCGAAAGTTCAGATGATCATAGTGGTTGTGTGATACTGCGATAAGGTCGACGGAAGGCAAGCTGTTGAACGGAATTCCGGGTTTCTTCAGGCGGGGAAGGAAATAGGAGACGGACCACGAGTAGACGGGATCGGTGAGGATCACCGTCTTCCCAAACTGAATGAGAACTGTAGCATGATTGATGAAAGTGATACGGTTGGGCATGATCGGCTAGATTCCCGGAATCTCGCTTTGTCTAACCTCCGCGAGATTCCGGGAGTCTTACGGAGGCGGGATCTCGCTAAACAAGCACCCTCACCTCATCTCCGACGTTGACCTCTCCGTCGCCGTGATGGATGAGGTTCTGTCCGAACAGCACTTTGCCATCCACGTTCCGGTATTCCGAAAGCGTCCGCAGTGGTTCCTGGCCCTTGATTCCCGTTGATTGGTCCACGAGGGTGATTGCGCAACGGTCGCAAGGCTTCACGACTTGAAAGTGCGTCGACCCGATTTGGATCCTCTTCCAGGTATCCTCCTCGTACGGCGCGCATCCGGCAACGACAATATTCGGCCGGAATCGATTCATCGGGAGCGGAGTTTGAAGCCGGGAATTGAGGTCCTCGAGGGATGCTTCAGAAATAAGCAGAACAGGAAACGCGTCACCGAAATGTACCTGTTCTCTTTTGAAGGCGTATTTGGGATTGACAGGCCGATCCGATGTGTCAGGCATGTAGAAAAACCGGCTTGATATGCCGAGATACGAACTTATCCATGCCGCACTCTCCGTCCCCGCGGTCATCGCTTCGACAGTATCGTTCCAGATGACAACCGGCATGAGCTGGTTGTTCTTGAGGCTGAGAGGAATGTTCAATGTTCTCATCCCCGGGGCGTTGAGTGTCAGACGATCGGCCCCTTGTTTGACACCGATAAGCGACAGACGCGGATATTCCCTCTGGGTCAAAAATCTCCCGGAGCTGTCTGCGATCATCCAACGTCGGTCGAATTCGAATCCCTTTGCATCCAGGACGGCCTTCTTCAGATCAACGCCGCAGCACGACTTGACGGGAAAAATGGTAAGTCCGCTAACGGTCCGATGAGCCATCAGTCCAGATACACTTCGGCGATTTCATCGGCAAGAGGAATGAGTTCCCCTTCGTTCCGGTTGGTGAGGATGATAATGGTGAGATGCTGAACAGGGTATCGAACGATGATGTTCCGGAATCCGAGCGTGGTGCCAGTATGGGAATGGCGAGGATACCGCCCGGAAAGATCCAGATTCCATCCAAACCCATAGTTGACCTTTGATCCGTCGTTCAACACTGCCGGCGTCCACCCTTGACGCATAAGATAGAGAGGAACCAGATAGCCGGCTGTCAGGGATTGATCCCACAGAAGGAGGTCTTTGATCGAGGTGTAGATACCTCCGTCTCCCAACACCGCACTCGTGGAACTTTGATCGGTGAGAACCCATCCTGTATCGGTTCTTGAATATCCGAATGCCCGGTTTGATACTGTCGAGATTCCCTCTTCGAAGGCAACACTTCCTTTCATTCCCAGCGGATTGAATATGCGCTGTTTCAGGAACTCCGCGAAAGATTGGCCCGAAACTTTCTCCACGATGAGCGCCAGGAGCGCGTATCCGGAGTTGCTGTAGCGGTACTGGTCCCCGGGGGCGAAATAAACAGTGTCGACGTCGCTCAACATCCGGAGGACGTCGCCGTCCAGAACCTGTGTTTTCTGCGTATCAGGGAGAAGCGATTCATAGTCCATGATCCCGGATGTGTGGGCCAAAAGGTGTCGTACGGTGATTCCGGACCCATAGTGCGGAAAATCCGGGAAGAACTTCGTAAGAGGATCCTGGAGCTTAAGCTTTGCATCATTCACAAGGATGAGGACTGCCATCGCTGTAAACTGCTTGGTGAGAGAGGCGAGTCGAAAATTTGTCTCAGGGGTCACCATGCGGTTCTCATCGAGTCGAGCGAAGCCGAAGCTTTTCCTGTAAACCACCGATCCACCTTTTACGACAACAGCACTTGCACCCGGGCCGTAGGCAAGGTCATAATCCTGCAGCATCACATCGACGATCTCGGCCCTCTCTGCAGCGGTCTTTGAAGACGAGCAGGAAGACAACCACAGGCCCGCAGCGACAGGGAAGACGAAGACAAAGGGGGTTCTCATCGTTGGTACGTTCCCATGAGTTGTGCGTCGGAAACAACGTGTCCCTGCATAGCGCGTTCGAATTGGGCTCTCGTTGCACCCGCGTCGACCGTTAGCTCCGCATCGAGGGCATACAGCCTGAAGAAATAGCGATGTTTGCCTCCCGGGGGACACGGCCCGCCGTATCCGACTTCATGAAAGTCGTTCATTCCCTGACGGGCTCCGTTCGGAATCGTACCTGTCTTTTTGATATTCTCCGGCAATCCTGCAGCACCCGGAGGAATATTAAAGAGGATCCAATGAACCCAGCTGCCACGCGGTGCATCGGGGTCATCGACGAGCAATGCGAGTGATTTGGAACCGTCCGGAATGCCGGACCACTGGAGTGGAGGGGAAACGTTCGGTCCGTCGCAGGTGAACTGTTTCGGAATGGGTGCTCCGTTCTTGAAGGCAGCGCTTGACAGTTCCATGCGCCCTCCTCTCAATTCTTAACGAGACTTTTTGCTCCTTCGACAGCGGCTCGAAGAACGCCGTCTTCCCGTTCTCCAATCTGCTGCCGCCACATGGCGTAGTAAAGGCCCTTGAGCTCAAGCAGGTGATCGTGCTTTCCCGACTCGACGATGTGGCCCTTTTCGAGCACATAGATCCGGTCGGCATGCATGACGGTTGAGAGACGATGTGCAATCATGATGGTGATCAGATCTTTGCGTGCAGAAATCTCCCGAATCGTATGGGTGATCTCTTCTTCCGTAAGCGAATCAAGTGACGAGGTCGCTTCATCGAAAACCAGCAGCTGCGGTTTGCGGAGAAGCGCGCGGGCGATGGAGAGACGCTGTTTCTCGCCTCCCGAAACCTTTACGCCTCCCTCTCCGATAATCGTATCGAGGTCCTTATCCGCTCTTGCCAGAAGGGGCTGACATGCCGCCATGTTCAAGACTTCGAGGCAATCCTGGTCCGTCGCACGCGGATTCACGAAAAGAAGGTTCTCGCGAATCGTCCCCGAGAACAACTGTGTGTCCTGAGTGACGAAACCGATCTTTTCCCGCAACATGTCCAGATCGATTTCGTTGCTTTTCGTTTCGTTGTATCGAATGCTCCCAGACTCGGGCGGATAGAGTCCGACAAGGAGCTTCACCAATGTCGTCTTTCCAGCGCCGGAAGGCCCGACAAAGGCGATCGTGTCCCCCATTTCCGCAGTGAAAGAGATTTCCGAGATCGCATTTCCTTTTCCGGAAACATGCTTGAATCCGACTTTGTCAAATGAAAGTCTCTCGATCGATTCGACCGCAACCGGCGCAGATGGTTTCGGCTCCCTCGGCGTGTTCAAAATATCCTGGAAGTTCTTCAGCGAAACCTCGGCCTCCCGATAGATATTAATGATGTTCCCCAACTCCTGCAATGGGCCGAAGATAAAGAACGAATAAATCCAGAGGGCAAAGAACTGTCCGACGGTGATTTCCTGAAGATATATCATATAGAGCATCATGAACAGAATGCAGGTTCGCAGAAAATTTACAGTTGTCCCCTGCACGAAGCTCAAACTGCGAATGTATCTTACTTTCTTCAGCTCGAGCTGAAGGATCCTGTCGGTCGTGCCGTTTAACCGCCCGATTTCCTGCTTTGCGAGGCCGAGGCTCTTCACCAATTCAATGTTTCGAAGGGATTCCGTTGTGGACCCTGCAAGGGCGGTTGTTTCCGCAACGATCTTCTTTTGGATATTCTTGATGCGCTTGCTCAATGTCCAGCTCAGCGCCCCAAGGATCGGAGCTGTGGCAAAATAGACCGGAGCAATGACCCAGTGGACGCTGAGGGCATAGATCATCACAAAAACGATTCCGACCAGGGTCGTGAAGAGGATGTTGATCGAAGCGGAGATCAGGCGTTCGGTGTCGGTGCGAACCTTCTGAAGTTTCCCGAGCGTCTCGCCGCTTCGTTGGTCTTCGAACACCTGATACGGAAGTTCGAGGGAGTGGCTCAAACCGTCGGAATAGATACGCGCACCCAGACGCTGCGTGATAACGTTGATGAAGTAATCCTGAAAATTCTTTGCGACGCGGGAAACGAAGGCGACCCCGACAGCCGCGGCCAGGAGCATCAGCACTCCGCTGAAGAACTCGCTTGCTTCGTACTTCGTGAACTGTGTGGCGTACTCATCGATGACGTAGCGGAAGATGAGAGGGTCCAGCAGGGAAAACGTTTGGTTCATGGTTGCGAGAAACAGCGCGAGAACAACGTATTTCCAGTATTGCCTGAGATACGAAATGAGAAGTTTCATTATCCGGTGTTTGGCGTGAAAGAAATTGCTGATCGAAAAGGCGTTTCGAAAGATAGGAAAATCAGAGTCAAGAAAACAGGAGGTAAATCAGAAGGGTATTTCAGGGCGCGGACAACCGTGTCAGCAACTTTTTTCCGCGTGCTTTCATCGCAGGAGTCCCGGTTTCGGTCAAGTCCGTGAGCTGCTTCACAATCGGTTTCCGGAGTTTCGCATCCTTCATGGCAATATCGCCGAGCGCCGCCATTGCGAACGTTCGAACGATGCTGCTCTTGTCCTTCAGGTAGTCCTGGAGGATCGCGACGATCCTGGTCCGCTCCGGCCGTGTCCATTCAACTCGCGAAAACAACTGAGCACAATGCCAGCGAATCTCCTGCTGGTCGATCAGCGCGACTTTCGTGAGGAGGGTCTTCCTGAGCGGCTTGAGGAGAATCGGGTTATGCACGGTCACCTTTTCCACAGCATCGGCAGAGCGCATGCGAATGATCGGGTCATCTTCGAGCATTCCGCCGAAGAGATCGGGAAATAGCTTTGGATTTGCCAACACGTCGGCGGCGACTTCAATGGAGTTGCCGATTGATCTGCGGTCGCCACCGCTGAGCCGTTTGAGGAGCGAATTCATTTCTTTCGTTTTTCCAGATAAGCATGAATGCCGGCAAAGGTTTTCTTCCAGCCGATTTCGCACGCCTTGTAGAAGTCGTCGGCAACAGGGTCGACCGGAAACCCGTCCTGTGTCACCTGTAGTACGCATCCCCCGGCGGTGGGATGGATCAGAAACTCGGTAACAAAATCGGCTTTGAAAGGGAGAGGGCCGGTTTTTGCGTAGTATTTCGCGTCCGTGAAGACGATGCGCCTCGGGGGGACGAAGGCGCCGATCCGATAGAATCCCGTGTAGTCCGGGTCGTCTTCGCTGCTTCCCCAGGCAGCTCCCCACACGCCGCCCTCGCGGGCGTCAACAATGGCGCGGGATGCCTGCCACCATTCGCGTATTGCGCTGGGCGTGATGAGCAATTGAAAAACCGTTTCGGGCGAAGCGTCAAGCTCTGTCTCACAAACATGTCTGCGTGTTTTCTTCATGGCTGCTTGCCCCGGCTATTTTGTGTGATGCCTCGCGCAACGGATCATCGCCTCGAGGCTTTTCTCCACATCTTCCTCGGTCGTAGCCCAGGATGAGACACTGATCCTCATTGCGGTGCGGCCCTGCCACACCGTTCCGCCGCACCAGCATGTGCCTTCGCGTTGTATTTCGGCGATGACCTTCTGGGTCGTCTCTACATCACCGAAGGAGACCAGCACCTGATTCAGTACGACATCATTGAGAATCTCGTATCCCGCTGCCGCAAGCCCTTCCGCGAATCTTCGGGCATGGCGGCAGGTACGCTCAACAATGTCTGCGACGCCTGAACGGCCGAGAAACTTCAGAGCCGCCCAGATTTCAACGCCGCGGGCACGTCGGGAAAGTTCCGGCACGAAGTCCGACGGGTTCCGGTGCTCGGTTTCCGTAGGCAAGTATTCGGCCGTGATCGCCATTGCCGCCCTCAGGGACTCGCGGTCCCGCACAAACGCAAGACCGCTGTCATACGGAACGTTAAGCCACTTGTGGGCATCGGTTGCCCAGGAATCGGCCTCCTCGATTCCTTTGGCGAGGTGGGCGCGGTCGGGTGCCGCAACGGCCCAGAGCCCAAAGGCCCCGTCGACATGTACCCATGCGCCCGCGCCGTGTGCTTTCTTGCATATCTCACCGATCGGATCGAACGAGCCTGTGTTGACGTTCCCGGCCTGAAGGCAGACAATCGCCGGGCCCTTGATCTTGGGAAGTTTGTCCGCTCTCATTCTTCCCTGATCGTCCACAGGAACACGCACGACACGGTTACGCCCCAAACCGAGAAGCCCAAGTGACTTGAACACCGAGGGGTGAGCTTCTTCTCCGATGACAACCGTAACAGGGGGAGCCCCGATCAAACCCTTCCCTTCGATATCCCAACCTGCCTTGATGTACACGGAATGGCGGGCTGCGGCAAGAGCAGCAAAATTTGCCACAGTCGCTCCTGTCACAAACGCGCCGCCGGAATCCGGGGGAAGACCAAACAAATCGACGAGCCATCGCAAGGCAATCTGCTCGACATGCGCGGTGCCGGGGGCTATCTGATACAGCGCGCTGTTTTGGTCCCATGCCCCGGCGAGCCAATTTGCCGCCAGAGTCACAGGGAGAGATCCCCCGATCACGAATCCGAAGAACCTCGGGCCCGCGACTCCCATGGTCGCAGGGGAGCAGCGCTCATCGAGGAGGTGCAGTACATCACCCGGATTCATTCCTCTTGCAGGAAATGGTTCGTCCAGCTGTTTCAGTTGCTCGATTGCACTTGTATCGGGCTGAACTTTGCGGCTCCCAATGCGTTCGAGGTACTGTAGCGAGCGCTTTGCCGCGTTGAGAAGGAGAGTCTCTGTCATTTTGCTTCACTCTGGACGGGTTTTAGCAGCAGGTCCTGAAAGTCGAAGCTGAAATCGACAGATGGAGAGGCGGCGCGCATCTTTGCCTGCTCGATGGTTCCTTCAGGAGTGAGGGAGAATGTAATGTAAGCGTCGGCTCTCAACTCACGATCTCTCCAGCGCGCGACGAACGTATCGTATTGCCAGTGCTCAAGGTCGCCGACCAACGAAGGAGTCTTTGTGAATCGAATCGCGAGTTTTCCATTCTCCTGGGTGATAGCGACATCCCCGTACCATGCATCACGGTACGTCCCGCCGTATTTCTCGAGAGGAAGAGAAGGCTTGGATTCCGCGTTGCGCGCCTTTGAAGCCGATTCCTCGGCCTCCTTCATCCTTGCCGTAGAACGTGCCATGATGGTCTTGTAGGCGGCGAGCCAATCGGTCTTCGGGGCTTTCAAAAAACGGTCAACAACATAAAATCCGATCGCCTGGAATGCCGCGCCTGATTCCTGGTTTGTCAGTACGCAAACGCCGAGCTTAATTTCCGGAATCATCAACACCAGAGAGACATAGCCGGGCAGACCGCCGGTGTGGCTCACGGATTTGTAGCCACGATAATCGCGAATGCCAAATCCGAGGGCGTACCCATTGAAGTTTGAGCGAAGCGGCGCAAGCTCAGGTGGGGGAGGACCGGAGGGAATCGGTGTTACAGGAGCCCAAAGCTCCCTGGTCGTCCGCGGGGAAAAGAGGTTCTTATCAGGTGCGATCCGCCCGGAGTCAAGCTGAACGATCATCCATTTGGCCATGTCGTCGGCATTTGAATTAATGCCTCCGGCTGGGTTTGTATTGTCACTCGAAAAGGATTTGACGATCTGGACCTTTCCGTCGATCTCAGCGTGGGTCGTGGCGACATTTCCGCCGTTTGACGCATCCGAATGCCTCGGATTGCTTGTCGTCATCCCTACCACATTAAGGATCCGCTCTTGAATGAAATCCTCCCACGTCTTCCCGGAAACTGTCTCAATTACTTCTCCCGCCACGGTATAGAGGACGTTGTCGTATGCATAGGCGCTGCGGAAACTCGTGGAGAGGGGAATGTAACGAAGGCGTCGTGCTATCTCCTTACGATCATAGGTCGAAGGGGGCCACCAAAGGAGGTCACCTGCTCCAAGTCCGAGTCCGCTCCTGTGAACAAGCAGGTCACGAATCGTCAACTCATTTGTAACGTAAGGATCTGAGAGCCGGAACCAGGGAAGGGCATCGATAACCTTTCCGTTCCACGACAGTTTCCCCTCTTCGACCAGAAGTGCCAGCGCCGTTGCCGTAAACGCCTTTGTGTTTGATGCAATGCCAAACAGCGTTCGTGAATCAACAGGTGTCGATTTCCCCAATTCACGAACGCCGTAACCCTTTGCGACAACCACCCTTCCATCCTTGACAACAGCGAGGCCGATGCCGGGAACCCGAAATTCCTTCATGACACTTGAGACATACGAATCAAGTTCAGACTGACTCCAGGGAGGTCGTTGTGCGAAGAGCGGAGCGGTGAGGAAAAGACAAAAGATAGCCAATGCAGTGCGTTTCATGACAGTCTCCGGTAGGATACCTTCCGAAGGTCGGGGACCTTCGGAAGGTGGGTGGTCTCTTACATCTCAGCTTTGTTAACAGTAAAGATCAGTTCTTTGAGGACGGTTCCGGATGCATCGGTTACCGTCACCGTCCAGTCGCCGGCGATCGCGGCGGTCTTGTAGGCCCATGTTCGCCATGGTGAGCCGCCGACGTTGAGTTTTGTGGTGAACTCATTCTCACCGGTCTTCCATGTGACCGTGATGGTATCTGATGAACCGCCGACAATCTTCATCCAAAGGTACACGCGGTCATGAAGATTGAAAGACGTCGTGTCGCCGACCAACTCGCGGTCCTGGACAGCCGTTCCAAGCTTTGCGGTCTCTATTGTGATACCCTTTTGCATGGTTTGCTCTTCCTGCGCAAAGAGGCCGGTTGCAGCGCAGAACAGAACAATAAAGACAACGAGGCGTTTCATAAGAACCCCTTCAAATAATGATGGATAGTTGTTTTCCTCCCGTAAAAATGTAGAGTACCGGCTTCCGAAAGTCAACTCAGGCATTATCTCCGTGTCCCTGCCTATCGGCAGGCAGGCTCTGTGCCTTCTCTGTGAGCTCTGTGGTTAAAAGCTTTACCACAGAGGACACGGGGGAGAAACAGAGAGCACAGAGAAGAAGTTCACGTGAAAAGGTTGTCGGGAATTCGGACGGCAATGACCTCGCCGCGCACACACACCTCTCCGTTTGCGGTAATCGTTGCGGCGATCGTCACTTTCTTTCCCTTCACCTCCTTAACCGTTCCGCGAACCTCCAGAGGCACGCCGAGCGGTGTCGGTTTGAGGTAATCCACCTTCAACGATGCGGTAACGAATCGAAGAGGAGGATTGGTATCCATCGAACGCCCTTCCGCTCTATAGGATGCCGCGGCGGCCGTCCCGGTCCCGTGGCAATCGATAAGAGACGCGAGAAGGCCGCCGTACACATAGCCCGGAATGGCAATATGGGATGGACGCGGTGTGAAGAGACACACCGACTCCTCTCCGTCCCATCGGGTCTGAATATGAAGGCCCTCCTTGTTCAATCTCCCGCATCCGTAACAGTAACTCAGATTGTCAGGATAGTAATCCTGAAAGGGTTTTTGTTCATCGATGTTCTTCATGGATAGGATTCATTTGTTGGAGATTTGTAGAGGGGCAATTGGAAGAAAACGCAACGGGGAGGCTGCCATTCCTCCCCGTTTGAGACTCTGTACTGGCAGGAGAGCGAAATCAGCGATGCTTGATGAATGTCCCGTCGTTGAGTTCCGTCAACGCCTGCCGCAATTCGGCCTGCGTGTTCATGACAATCGGACCATACCATGCAACGGGCTCCTCGATCGGTTTCCCTGAGACGAGAAGAAAACGGATTCCTTCATCGCCCGCCTGTACCGTGATCTCATCTCCCCGGTCGAACATCACAAGTGAGCGGTTTCCCGTCTGTTCACGAACAACTGTTTCCGCCGGGCCTTCCTTTTCCGTCAAGACACCGAACGGCTTTGAGGCATCGCGGAACGTCCCCGACCCTTCAAAAATGTAAGCGAATGCGTGCCGTGTCGATTCGACCGGGAGAGTCTTTCGTCTTCCGGGAGGCACCCAAATGTCAAGGTAGCGCGGATCAGCTGCTATTCCCTCCACGGGCCCCTTTTTCCCCCAGAAATCTCCACAAATGATCCGGACTTTGGTCTCATCATCGTCCGTCACTTCTGGAATCTCCGCCGACGGGACGTCCTGATAACGCGGTTCGGTCATTTTCAACGAGGAGGGAAGATTCGCCCAAAGCTGGAATCCGTGCATCTTTCCCTGGGGATTGCCCTTCGGCATTTCCTGATGGAGGATTCCGCTTCCCGCAGTCATCCACTGAACATCACCCGAGCCCAGTGTGCCCTTGTTGCCAAGGCTGTCGCCGTGGTTCACCGTACCGGCAAGAACGTACGTTATTGTTTCTATTCCGCGGTGAGGATGCCACGGGAATCCGGCGAGGTAGTCTTCGGGGTTTTCGTTTCGGAAATCATCGAATAACAGAAAGGGATCGTATTCACCTGTTTCGCCAAAACCGAATGCCCGGTGGAGCTTCACACCGGCCCCTTCAAGAGTCGGCTTTGCCTGCATAATGCGCTTTACTGGTCGCAGAGACATCGTTCTCTCCTCAAAGTTTCCGCCTGGTTACGTACTCTGCTCCCAAGAACATCACCAACTCCCCCTTAAGTTCCAATTGTATGAAAGAGGTTACTTCACAATTCGCGCAACAAGATCATCCCGGTCGACGACCGAGTCGGGCCCCAGCCAGATGGACCAGAGAATTCGAGCGAATGTTTCGTTGGTTATCGGTGGCTTTTCCACTCCCTGGATGGTTGCCAGAATCGTCCCGCCGGGGAGCCAGCGCAGCACGTACGTCTGATTCTCCTTCACTTCCTTGTCGAAGAACCCGAGGTATTGCGTCAGCGAGGATTGGACCGATGCAAGCTCTTCCTTTGTGGCCATCTCTTTGAAAGACTCGTTGTAGGTATCGATGATACTCTTGTTGTCCACGTCGCGTGCAAAATCCATTGTGACCTGTTTTGCCTTACCGTCTTCCAGGCAGGCTTTGAACGCGTCGTTCTTGTTCATTATTCCTGCATCCTGCAGGTAGTGGGCAATGCCGTAAACCTTGAAGAAGTACTTCTTACGCACGGAGAGGCCGGTAAGATTGAGATTGTACTCCGTCGAGCCGGACTTGAAGGCAACAGATGACGGAAAGTTTTTCTCTGTCGACGGCTCTTTCACCATGGTTTGAGAAAGAAGAAGGGTGGGAACAAGAACCAACAAGATGATGAGTGCGCGCATGGAAATACCTCGCAAATGGTTGTGTCAGGTGGAAAATCAGGTAGAGCGAATGTAGAGAAAATTCAGATGAAAGAGGAGGGGATTTGCTTCGTGTCTCTTCGTGTGTCCTTCGCGTTCTTCGTGTAATTTCTTCCATACGAGGAAAAGAATTACACGAAGGCCCACAAAGGAGCACGAAGTTCCACGAAGTAGCTACCTAGCACTCCCGCCTGAACCTCTCTTCTTCCCGCAGTTGCGGTTTCTTTGGGAGAGTCCTCGGTACCGACAATGAATCGGGGGCGTGGGGGCGTTTTGTGGCAGGTGTGTCACCTTTATGCAGGACGTCCGCTTCCCAGGCAGCAATCCCCCCTTTAAGCATAAAGACATTGTTGTACCCTTTTGTCCAAAGGAGAAACATCGCCTGAGCGGAATGAATCCCGCCTTCTGAATAGAGGACAATGGTTTCATCCTTTCTGAACTTCATTTCCATGAGTTCAGGAAGGTCCATGAGCTCCGCGCCGGGGATATGATAGCCGGCGAATTCTGCTGCAGTTCGCAGATCAATGAGACGAAATCCTTCTCTCTTCGATGAGATCCACTCTGAAAGCTCTAGAGGATCCATGTGATCGAGTTCGTTCTGAATTCTGTATGCGAACTCCTTTGGGTCGACGCTGACCCGGTGAGAGGATTCACCTGCCACGAGAGCAAGGGCGGCGAGGACGAGCGCAGCGATGGCAAGATTCCGATTCGTTGTCTTCATGGTTCTCCCGTAAGTTTCTTTGCCGACCGATCCTCAATTCTTCCTGCGGCAACAAAACCAAGAACCGCAAATACCACGATAACGAAGACCATGATATTGGAGGGGACGCCGATCGCGTCGCCGAGCGTTACCTCTCCGAGGGCGGTTGAATCATAAAAGTTGATGAGGTAAGGAAAAACTTCTCCAAAGAGCAGAATGCCCGTTGTCATTCCAAGAAGGTGGACGAATCCGTCCAATTTCCCCGTGGAAGAGGCCACGCACGCCGTTCCCGGGCAATAACCGCCCGCGACGAATCCGATCCCAAAAATCAATCCGCCCACGGCCTGGGGAAGAGGATAGCTGGGGAGGAGGTTGACCCTGGAGAGATCGAGAAATCCGATCCATGACAGCCAAAAGAGACCAAGGAGAGCCGTGACCACGGCTGTGAACATGACCTTGAAGACGGTGAGGTCTGTGAAATAGAACTGAGCCGCGAGCTTCCTCGCACTCCCAAATCCCGCGCGTTCGAGGAAGAATCCGAAACCAATTCCCACGAAGAAAGCGACAATGAAGCTTGTTCCTTCTCCGAAAAGACCGAAATCAAAGAATGGGGCGTTCATGTCCATTCCTTTCGCACGAAGTAGGCCACTACATATGCGCTTGCGAACACGGCGAGAATGAAGACCCAGCTCCCGACGCTCATGAGCGCCCCACCCGTCAACGCCTGTCCGCTCGTGCATCCGCGCGCAAGTTTTGCCCCGAATCCCATGGTCAGGCCGCCGAAGAACGCGTAGATCATCCTTCCGCGAACCGAGATGTTCGGCCCCTTCTCAATGCTCTTTTTCACACGGCCTGCGAGCACGCCTGAAAGGAATCCTCCCACAATGACGCCGAGAATTTCAAAGACAAGCCAATCCTTCAGGGGATTGGCGGTTCCATCTCCAACGTACTTTATATAGTACTCGCTCGAATGTGCATGTTCCGGGGCAACCTGGTTCACACCCGCGGCGATTGTCGCGCTGAAAGCGCCCGTTGCTCCAAGTCCGCGTCCCATAATGACGAACGATGCGAGAAGCACAAGGCCAAGCCCGACCCCGGCAACATAGGGATTCCAATACGGTTCCGGATTTCGTGGAAGCCGCCACGGAAGAATTCTCTGAAGTACCGAAGTCCGATCGGTCGTCATCACGGCTTTTCTTGTCCCTCTGATTTCTTGTTCGGAGAACCGCTCTCAATCCAGAGAGTTAAAAGGCGGCCGTTCTCCCCCTTGAGCCTTGTTCCGAGCTTCTTTCCCAAATCGCGGACAGTCTCGTACTTGTTAAAAGGATGCTTCTCAAACATCTTTCCGCCCTCAAAGTGGCATGGCGTACAATTCTTCTTGAGGATCGGCGCGATCGTATCCTCAAATGTCACAACATCGTCCTTCTTTGTTTTCTCCTTTTGTTGCCGATCAGTTGTTTCCGGAGAAACAAAAAGAAGAGAGAGAGCAATGGTGATCACTTCAGTCATTTCTGTTCTGTCTTCTTCTCGGCGGGGTTTTCGATAGGAAGTCCACGATCACTCCAATCCTCAAACGATCCGTCGTACACTTTCACATTGTATCCGATGTATCGTGCCGCGAAAGCGACGAGTGTTGCCTGTTGTCCCACGTGGCAATAGGTGACCAGCTGGCTGCCCGGCTTCACACCCGCCTTGGCAAGAACGTCGCGCAACGCGGCGGGATCAAGAATCCTGTTCGTGGAATCTGCTACAGAGGAAAACGGAATGCTAACTGAGTGAGGGACATGGCCTGCCGACGATCCGCCGCTTGAACCATCATAGAATCTCTTCGCTCGCGCGTCTATGATCGTGATATTCGGGTCGGACAAGTGTTCCTTCACCCAGTCCGCGTCGGTGACAACTTCCGGATGCAGCGTTGGAGTGTAAGTCCCCGGTGTGACCTTCGGGATTTCGCTTGTTACCGGTCGGTTCTCCGCCTTCCAGGCATCGAATCCGCCGTCGAGCAGGGAGACGCGGTCACCCATGCCAAGGTAGGTGAGCGTGAGGATCATTCTCGTCGTCATCGTCATGTTGCTCCCCTCAAAATAGACGACGACCTTTGAATCATTGTTTATCCCGAGGTCGCGGAGAATCGCTGCAGCTTCTTCTTTGGAGGGAAGTTCGGTGCTGCGGTCGGGTGTATCTTTTGCCAGGCCATTGATCCAAAGGAACCGTGCACCCGGGATGTGGGCCTTCTTGTAGCTGCTCCGGGTCCAGTTTGAATGCAACACAACGAGGTCTTTGTCCTGCAGATGGTTTGAAAGCCACTCGGTTGTGACGAGAAGATTCGCTGAACCTGATTGAGGGGCAGCAAACACGATGGAAAGAGTCAGAATGGCAGTAACGGCGAACAAAGTCGCTTTCATAAAGCCTCCTGATAGGTGGGTGGCGTTGATTCCTGTAAGATACGGGAATTGGGGAAAAAGGTTTGAATCCGGGGGGGGCCGCGGAGCGGTCTATTTGCTACTCGTACCGCAGGGATTCTACGGGATCAACGCTGGCGGCCTTCCTGGCCGGGAAAAATCCGGCAGCCAGGCCGATAAGGGACAGAATTCCGGTGGTAAGGAGCGTGGTGGTTGCGGAGAGAATGGGCTTGCCCAGAAACTGCATCGCCCCGTCGTCTGAAGGAATGAGACGTACGCCCGATATGACAGCGTAGGAGAAAATCAGACCGATTGTTCCACCGATGAAAGCGAGGAACAATGCTTCGAAAATGAACTGGGAAAGGATGTAGCGCCGTTTCGCACCAAGCGCCATTTTGATGCCGATCTCGCGTGTGCGTTCTTTGACGACCACATACATGACGTTGGCAACTCCCACGCCCGCGATGAGCAGCGTGAGAAATCCGATCGAAAAAAGGAAGATCGAGACGCCGAGACCAATTTTGCGGCTGATCTTTTCACCCTCGATAAAGTCCCAGATTCCCAGGGCTCTTTCATCACTGGGATCGAATCGGTACTTACGGCCGAGAATCCGGTAGAGGTCGGTCTTCACATCGAGCTGTTTGCTGGGATCGGACGGCCGGACGACGATGCTGTTGACGAAGGTGTTGCCATACGAGGTCCTGAATGTCGAGTGAGGCATGATGGCTCGTCTCGTATCGGGACCGTTATTCGAGGAAGTCTGCAATTTCTTCTGCATCATCCCGACCATGGTGAACGGCACATTGTCCACGAGGATCGTCTTGCCGATGGGATCCTCGTCCTTGAAGATCTCCTTGGCGATGACTTCGCCGAGGAAGATGACCCGTCTCTGCTGGGCGACATCGACTTCGTTCAGGAACCTGCCCCCGCCGGCAGGATACATTCTGCGCATCTCTTCGAAGAACGGATTGACTCCTTCGCACTCGGTCGTCACCGAATACTTGCCGTAGGTCAACGTCACGTTTTTCCGGTACTGCGGACTGATCATATCAATGGCCGGAACGACCTGATCCAACAGCTCGACATCCTCTTCGATAAGCCGAATTCGCCGGCCCTTAGGAAGCCCCTCGTAGCTCATTCCCGTTTCGCCGCCGTACACGATCATGATGCGATCCCCTGCATTCAGCAGCCCGTTCATCATCTGCGTGCCGAGTCCTTCACCGAAGGAGAGGAGAAGGACCACCGCGACCGTTCCCCACGTGATGGCAGCAAGCGTGAGGATCGCGCGCGTCCGGTGCGATTTGAGGTC
>DATDRF010000013.1:0-7213 GCA_035291905.1 Bacteroidota bacterium | reverse complement strand
CGCCAGCCGTTCCGCCTCGTCAAGAAACTCCGGAGGCGAAACAATCACCATCTCCGCGCCCGACGTTATCCCGTGGAGATCGCTGTTCCCGATCCGCACTGCATTGGACGGAGTTTTGTAACCGTTGGGACCCACAACGGCAAATTCGCGGACCCTTCCTGAAGTGTCAGGCATGTCGAACGAGCATTGTCCAGGATCCTGTTGATTGAAGGTCGCTCCGGTAATCCTCTTCACATTGCCGTCGTCGGTCACGTCAAAAATGCCGACGTCCTGCGAGGAGAGACCGCTCAGCGCATAGCGGACCACCGCGTTTGTATCAGGCGATGTGAAAAGGAGAAGGTCATTCACCGCCTTGAACTGCCGCCGGTAATGGATTTCCAGCCAGTCGAGCCACCCTCGGGCACCGGAACCTGAATTGTTGAACGTCAAGCGAACGACACTGCGATCATCCGTCAACGGTCCTACCCTGGAGAAAGTATCTGTCGCCCTGTATGCATAGTTGTTCTCGATCGACGTAACATCAATCCCACCGGTGAAGACCGACCCGAGATTTTGGCCACTTTCCTCGAACAGGAAGCTGCCCGAAAGCGAGGACCGGGCGAGCACTGAAACCAGATAGGCGACAGGTTTGGTCGAAACATAGCCGGGAAGAAAGTTCGTGTAGACAACGGTTCTGGTCTCTGCATCAAAGAGCTGTCCATGCCACTGGCGCCCGGAACCCAAAAGGTTGTTCCTCTCTTCCTCAACAAAGAGCAACCCCTGGAAGTCCTCCGGTTGAAAGGGACTGGCTGCGGGAACTGACACAACGGAATCCATCTCCATTCCGTCAATCCCGTCGAATGTCAGGAAATATTGGTTTGCATCAGTGTAGTAATTGATCCAATGTGAGAAACCCTCTGTAGCGGGATTGTATTTCCACCCTTTGGGAGCGCGGCCGAAGAAGATGACATAATCTTCAACATCAAACGTCCCATTTCCATTCTTGTCAACAACACGACGCGGGATTTCCCTGAGAGCGTCGGCGCGCGGGAGCGTGAGATCCTCCGGAAGCATCTCCCCGCCGTTTCCAAAGATGCGGATTGATGAAAGAGGCCCTAATGAAGAAGGCGAGATTCCCGATCTGACCAGAAACGCATTGTCCAGACGGTAGATACCGGTTTCCTGCACGGCCATCTTGTACCATATCCCGCTTCCCAGGGGATTCGATGCCGCCTTTTTCACCGAACTTTTCGAGAAGACAGGAACGCGGTTGTCGTTTTCAGACTCTATCGAAACAACAATCCTGTCATAGAGGATCACCGTGCCGCCCGGTCCCGGCACCACCGGACGAAGAAGCAATACTCCCTCGCTTCCCGAGAAGTCGACAACTTCTGCCAACGGGAGACTTCCCCCCTGTCTATAACGTCCATCTCTTTCGAAAACACTTACGGCTCCGAATTCCTTGTCTGCCTCGAGTCTGGGATAAGGGATGAACAAAACGGAATCAATGATTCTCGAGGAGGTCTCAACAACGCGTATGCCCTTCACTTTTCCGGAAAGGGGGACTGGGATGGCCCGATACGGGATCATTGGTGACCCCGGGGTCCCTCTGGGGGTCTGAGCCCCATAGAAGCCGAACGATGAATACGATGAACCGTCTCCGGCCCGAACCTCGCTCCGGACGAACCTGGGAGAGAACTCAACGTGCAGCGTAGCGGGGGCCTCGTGCCGAACGTTGAGAATCTCTTTTTCCTGTGCCCGCACCAACATGCAGCCGATTGCGAGACAAAGGGCGGTATGGAAGAGTGATTTCATAAAACGAAAAAAGCCGAACGACGGACCAGCCCGTCATTCGGCTCCAACACTCACTACCGAATAGTCAAGGCTTGTTCCGCTCATGCTGCTGCACAACCGTGAATCAGGAACGAACCTTTAACAATAATCGATAGACGAGTTTGCCTTAATCAATGAGTGGTACAAAAGTACTCGAACATTGCGTTAGAATCAAGATTGAATTCCGATTCGTGATGGAGATAACGAAGAGGTGTGGTTGGTAATGCCAGAAACTTTCAATTGCGGATGGTTCCAAAAAATCGTAAATTTACTTTGTTTTATCACTTTTTTTGAGGATGAATGTCGAAACCTCTGAACATTCTTTTCGTTTCCAGCGAAGTTGAGCCTTTTGCCAAGACGGGGGGCCTCGCCGACGTCTCGAGTTCCTTGCCCAAAGCAATCAAGGAATCAGGCCACGAAATCCGAATCATGATGCCTCGCTATCGGTTCATCAGCGAGCGCAAGTTCAAGCTGCATGACATCATCAGGCTCAAGGATATCCCGATCCCGGTCGGCAATACCGTTGAGCTGGGGAACGTCAAATCCTCCTTTATTAGCAACCTCAAGGACAAGGTCCAGGTCTATTTTCTGGACAATGAGAAATACTTCGGAAGGGACGGGGTTTACCAGAGCCCGGTGAGCAAGAAGGACTACCAGGACAATGACGAGCGATTCATTTTCTTTTGTCACGGAGTGATCGAGACTCTGAAGAGGCTCGGATGGCAACCCGACATCATCCACTGCAACGACTGGCAAACAGGCCTGATCCCCGCGTACCTGAAGACTCTGCATTCGGGCGATCCCTTCTTTAAGAATGTCAAGACCGTTTTCACTATTCACAATATGGCTTACCAGGGATCATTCCCTGCCGAGACCTTTGCCAAGTCGGGACTTCCGAAGGATCTTTTCAAACCGGAGGGTGTTGAAGCGTACGGCAAGTTCAATTTCCTGAAGACCGCTCTCTACTTTGCCGATGTGATCACCACGGTCAGCCAGAAGTACGCCCAGGAGATCTGCCAGTCGGAGGAGCTTGGTGCAGGACTGAACGGTCTCCTCTCCCATCGCAAGAAGGATCTTCACGGAATTCTCAACGGAATTGACTACCATCAGTGGAATCCCCTAACCGATGACCATATCTACCGGAAGTATGATCTGAAATCCATCGAGGCCAAGAGCGACAACAAGAAAGCCCTCACGAAGCGGTTCGACCTGCCGTACAACGATTCGATTCCGCTCGTAGGTGCGATTTCGCGACTCGTGGAACAGAAAGGCTTCGACCTGGTCCTTGAGGCGATGGATGAGCTGATGAAGCTCGACATCCAATTTATTCTGCTGGGTTCGGGCGATCCGAAAGCGGAGAAGAAGTTCGAGGCGTTTCACAAGAAATACAGCTCGAAGATGGGCGTCTTCTTCGGATTTGACGAAGAGCTGGCTCATTTGATCGAGGCGGGAAGCGACCTCTTCCTCATGCCCTCGCGGTACGAGCCATGCGGTTTGAATCAAATGTACAGCATGCGCTATGGGACCGTACCGGTCGTGAGAGCCACCGGCGGACTCGACGATACTGTTGAGGATTACGGCGGGAATGGAAAAGGAACCGGTGTGAAGTTTGATAAGTTCGACCCCAAAGAACTGGTGAAGGCGGTCCAGCGCGGGATGAAAATCTATCAGCAAGCCGATGAATGGAAGAAGCTGATGCGGAACGGAATGATGAAGGACTTCTCCTGGGAACACTCCGCCAGAAAATACGTCGGATTATATAAAGAACTCCTCAAGTAGAGCCGTGAACCCGCACGAGGTGGGCGTTTTCTTCGATCGAGATGGGACAATCAATGTTGACCTTGATTACCTTTCGGATCCAAAGAAGCTCAAATTGATTCCCGGAGCTGTCGAGGCAATTAAGGAGGCAAACGACCTCGGCGTCAGAGTCTTCGTCATCACAAATCAATCCGGCGTTGCCCGCGGTCTTTACGACGAAAAAGACGTTCAAGCAGTTCATCATCGCCTTCAGGAAGTCCTGAAACAATACGGAGCGCGGATCGACGCTCTGTTCTATTGCCCCCATCATCCAAACTACGGAATTCCACCGTACAGAAAAGTTTGCACCTGTCGCAAACCGAATACGGGAATGCTCAAAGAGGCGCAAAAGTCATTCGGAATCAATCTTAAGGCCTCCTTTGTAGTCGGCGACAAGTGTACCGACATCGAAACAGGCAGGAATGCCGGGTGTGGCACTGTTCTTGTGCTTACTGGGTATGGGACGACGGAAGCCGAGGAGTGCGGAAAACGATCTGACTATGTCGCCCGGGACATTTATGACGCATGGAAGCACATCAAGCAGACTATCGAACGCGGGATTCATGACTGAGAAGAAAAAGATATCGCTGAAATCGATCCTCACGGGAATCATCGCAGCCACGATGGTAATCTCTTCGGGATGTGCCGACGATCCAAGCCCCGTCGGTTCCTCTCTCCTTCCGCGGGGCGATCTCGTTGCCGTTGACAGTCTGTTGATTCATGCGAGCAGGAGCTGGAGTGAGAAAACCCTCCCCTTTCCGTTCGCGACCAGGACAATAGTGGCGCTGGGGGACAGCGGCGGGTTCGAGGCCTGGACGTTTCTCCGCTTCGAAGGTTTTCCCGATTCTCTCAACAACGCGACATTCGTCTCCGCCGATGTCCGCCTGCGGGAGGCATATCATGTGGGTGACTCGTTGGCCGGCCTCTCGTTCTCCGTGCACAAGGCCGTCGGAGAATGGAACCGCGCCACTTACGTCTTTGATTCCCTCGCGACGCCGGGAATCTATGAGTCCGACGGTCCGAGCAGGACGCTGGGCCCCACAGGAGAGTTCGCCGTCGACACGGCGATTGTTCGCGAGTGGATCCGCTCAGTCTCCGATACCGCATACAGGAATTTCGGAATTGTCCTTGAACCGGAGCCCGGCTCGGTTATCAGGGGCTTCCATTCAGGCGTCCTGGACAGTGCGGAATTGCGTCCAACACTGACGATACGATTTCTCATGAGCGGCTCGGCGCTGGAAGACACGCTGATCTTCAACACCGTCACCGATAAGTTTGTCGCCGGGTCTCCCGACACGACGTTCACAGGCGACAGCACATTGATAACCATTCGCGGCGGGGCTGCATACCGGGGAGCACTCAGCCTCGATGTCGACACCGTTCCCGCGCACGCGGCAATTCACCGAGCGTTCCTCGATTTGACATTCGACGCTTCCTCATCCCATCTCGCATCGAACCAACAACGCTCCCTGCTCGCCCTTTATGGGGGAGTCAGCAAGTCTGTCCAGGCAAGCGAGCTCCTCGCAACGGAGCCGGCGGTCTATCGCTTCAATGTAACGGAATTCTTACAGGCGATGGTGCGAGGGGGAGATACCACCATGTGGTTTTCGACCGAGGAAGAGGCCAACAGTGTGGGACTTTTCAAGATGCACGGAGCCGCCGCTCCCAACACGGCGCTTCGCCCAAGAGTCACGGTTCTTTATACACCGACGCGGTAGGAACAGCGATGCGTAAGATCATTCTTTTCTTGTTGATATTTGGAATCACCCTCACAGCCACGGCGGGGGGTCCTACGTATTCTCGTTACGGAATCGGAGACCTGGCGTATTTTGGGAGCAACCGGGCTTTTGCGATAGGAGTCCTTGGCATCGGATTGACCGGAGACGGTTTCATCAACCGTTTCAACCCTGCCGGGCTTTCGAGAATCTCATTAACAAGGATATCCGCCGGGTTCGAATTCTCCTCGATGACTCTGAAAGATCAATCAGGTTCGACAAAATTCGCCCGTGGCGATTTCCAGAGCATCGCCCTGGCTGTCCCTGTTTCCAGGCAACATGGAGTCGTATTTTATGCCGGAACAGCCCCATTCAGCAACGTTGACTACAGGATTCAGGTCCGTGAGATGACTTACGGCAGTCCATCGACCCAGACGTTCAGCGGAATCGGAGGCCTCTCGACCCTTACCCTTGGCCTTTCCTACAGCCCCCGCGCCGATTTGTCCCTCGGTCTCAAGTATTCCTATGTCTATGGAACGATTGAGCACATTACAAACGTGGATTTTGATGACCTGACCTTCACCGACAACGAACTTCAGTCGTCCCGCTTTCACTCAGGCTCAATGTTCACGCTTGGGCTGCTTGCCGAAGATCTCGGATCGCTCCTCGGAGTGCCCGCACTCAAGCCCTTCCAACTCGGCTTGATCATCGGAACACCCGCGAAACTTTCCGTGAGACAGGAAAATGTTCTTCTCACCTCGAGCTCGGTCGACACCACATCAGTCGTTCGCGGAAAGACCGACCTTCCATTCTCGTTTGGTCTTGGAGTATCATATCGGGCCGCTGATCGCATGCTCTTTACGACCGATGTTTTTCTGCAGGAATGGCAGGGATCGAACTTTTTCGGCGGCCCTTCCGGCGGCGTAAGAAACAGCGCGCGGATTGCCGGAGGAGTGGAATTCCTTCCAAAGGCAGCTCCATCGAGCTATGGAGACCGTATAGCATATCGGGCAGGATTTGCGTACAATAGTACTTACCATACAGTCGGCGGTCAGGCAGTCAACGAGTGGTATTTGAGCGGAGGTGTGGGATTGCCGATTGGCCCCGATGCGAAGATGAACCTGACCCTTCAGGCCGGTTCCCGCGGGGCAACGGATGGTGGGCTTCAGAAGGTCGATTTCATCCGGTTTTCCGTTTCGATCAGCGCCTCCGAGGCATGGTTCATCACGCTTGAAGAAGACTAGACACCATGGGGAGATTCCCTAAGAACATGAGACTCTACCGAATCATACTCACCTTCATCCTCCTCTCTCTGTGGCTTGTTCCAACTGAAAGTTCGGCTCAGACATCAAATCCCGCTGAAGCCGCAAAGAACTGGAGCCTGTTTTTCGAGTACCACAAGAACGCGGATTTTGTCACCGCAGCGCCTTACGGTTGGAAAGTCATTCAGCTCGATTCCAAGCGCTTCAAGACCGTCTATTCAAAGCTCGCGGAGTGCTACTATAGCTTCTATCAGAACAAAGACACAGACAGCACCATTCGTCTGACCTATGCCGATACCATGATCATCATTTATGACCTCGGCATAAAGAACGTTCCGGACAGGGCTTCAGGCTTATGGTTAACCCGCGGGTACGCTCTGGCGACCTATTTTCAGGGTCGTGATGATGAAGCGATTGCAGACTATGAAAAGGCAATTGAGTTGGACCCTAAGACCGACTTCGCCTATGTCGATCAGCTGGGGCAGTTGTACATGAGGAATATGGATGGCAAGCCCGAATACAGGCTTAAGGCAGTTGAGCTCTATCGCAAAGTCCATGACGCCGATGCAGCCAATCAGGTCGCAGTCGACCGGTTGAAACAGTTAATCACCGATCCACAGGAGCTTG
>DATDRF010000012.1:0-5545 GCA_035291905.1 Bacteroidota bacterium | reverse complement strand
TTGCGATCGTTCCTTTGGATCCTTCTCCAAACACTCCAGCACGATAGCATCGAGATCCGGGGGAATTTCCGGTTTGATGGCCGACAGCGGAGGAGAATCGACATTGACGATTTCGTAAGAGATGGCCGTCTCATGAACTCCCTTGAATGGAGGCTGACCCGTAAGCATCTCGTACAGCAAGACGCCGAGAGAGAAGATATCGGATCGATGATCCGTTTCCAGTCCCTGCACCTGTTCCGGCGACATGTACCCTGCCGTACCGACCGTCGATCCTTCCTTAGTAAGTCGCGATGCCCCCCGCAGCTTTGCCAATCCGAAGTCCATGATCTGGACGCGCCCATCCTTGCGGATCATGATGTTCTCGGGCTTGATGTCCCTATGAACAATACCCTTCTCATGGGCGGCTGCCAATCCATCCGCAATCTGAATGCCGATATCCAGGGCCTGCTTCATTGATAAGGCGGCCTTCTTCTCCTGCAACATCTGTCCGTCGACAAACTCCATGACGATGAAGTGCTTCTTCTCGGCCTCTTCGATCCCATAGATTGTGCAAATGTTGGGATGGCTTAGTCCCGCAGCGGCTTTTGCCTCTTGGACAAAGCGCTCCAGTTCAGCTGAACCGACTGCGACATGGTCCGGGAGGAATTTGAGGGCGACAAGCCGGTCGAGTCTGGTATCCTGGGCCTTATACACCACGCCCATGCCTCCCTCTCCGAGTTTCTCAAGAATCTTATAGTGAGAGATGGTTTGACCAATCATAGTAACCTCCTGCAGCTCCCGCCGAAAAACGGCGGGATCCTCAAAACTGCAGCCACTCGTTGGAAAACACTCGTGGGCAGTTTTGGGACTTCACCGAGCTTATCGAGAATCTTATAATGAGAAATTGTCTGACCGATCATAGGCTACGCCTCCGCCATAAAGATGGCGGATCCTCAAAATTCCGTCTGCTCGCAGAATACGCCTGCCTGTCCGGCAGGCAGGCTCGCAGGGAATTTTGGGACATTCCACCCTCCCCCAGCTTGTCGAGAATTTTGTAATGAGAGATAGTTTGGCCGATCATAGGGCCCTCGCTTTCCAGCCCCCGGCAGAAAACACCGAGGTCCTCAAAATGGCGACTGCTCGCTGAAAAAACGCTCGCAGGCCATTTTGGGACATGCCGCCTTCACCAAGCTTTTCTAAGATCTGATAGTGCGAAATCGACTGACCGATCATGCACCCTCCTTCGGGCAGCTCCCGCCAAAAAGGGGCGGGATGCTCACAATTTCTGCCACTCGCTGCAATGCGCTCGTGGGAAATTGTGGCACTTCGCCCAGTTTCTCCAGGATCTTGTAGTGGCTGATTGTGGAACCGATCATAGTGACCTCTCATTCCAGCTCCCGCTAAAAGCTGGCGGGATCCCCGCCTGCCACAGAGAAACGTGTTCGGCGGGCAGGCTCAAAACTGCTGCCACTCGTTGGAAAACACTCGTGCCTGCACTTGCCTGCATGCCGAGCATTCCGGCAAGCAGGCGTGGGCAGTTTTGGGACTTCGCCCAGTTTCTCGAGGACTTTGTAGTGACTGATTGTCGAGCCGATCATCTGTTATCCTGCACTCCCGATAGGATTATCTGTCTATGCGTCGCTGCATCACGTATTCTGGCCAAACCAGCGGGCCTGACGAGTTGACCCAAACCGCTTTTTCTCCTTGACAAGTGACTCGGATGCTTCGATATAGCTCCCCGTAGGCTGGGGTCCCGAAAAGAAATCCACGTCGACGCGTCCAACACGGTCACCTCCAAATTCAACGTAACAAGAGCCGGCGCCATTGTATCCCGTCGGATGCTTACCGCCCTTGACTTCGGCGATGATCGATGCCGCTGCCACTTTTGCAGCTCCCTCGGCGAAAACACCGGCCTTCGGGGTCCCCACGCTCGTCACGTCGCCAATTGCATACACACCGGGAAACCGCGTCTTGAGGTTTTTCCGATCGACGGGAATCCAACCATTTTCCGTCAAGCCACTTTCGGCAACCACCGCCGGGGCGCAGTGCTTTGGGATACCAAGGAACAGGTCGTACGGCATCTCTTCATTATTGTCAAGGAGCGCTACATGGCGTAAGGGATCAAGCGCACGAACAAGCCGGTTCGGTACGTACGTAATGCCGCGTTCGGCGAAGACCGCAAGGAGTGCCCGTGACGTTGCTGGCGAAGGGGGAATCGGGAGGCCAAAGGGCATCACAAGGCTGATTTTACAATCTGCTCGCACGCCGCGGGCTTTCAAGTAATCATCCAGCAACAGTGCGGCCTCGCTTGGAGCCGGCGGGCATTTAAACGGCGCTGAAGTTACTCCGACAATCGCTCGGCCTTTCGAGAACGTGGGGAGCACTTCCCGCAACCGCTCTGCACCCGCAACGGAATAGAACTCGTTGCCGCCTTCGGACAGACCCGGTGTGGCGTCAATATCGTAATCAGCGCCAAGGGCCACAACCAGCACGTCAGCATCGTACGTCGCGTTTTCCGTGACGACACGCCGTGCATCCGGATCGATGGCGGTCACCGCTTCCTGAAGAAAGCGCACGCCGGGCTTCGAGATGTCACGGTACGAGATGCGAACCTCTTCGGGGGACTTACGGCCGAACATCACATCGAGCTTTGAGTATCCGAAGGAAAACGTGTCGCTCTTGTCGATGAGGAGAAGGTCTAATGAATCGCCGAATTCTTCCGACAAAAGAGCGGACAGTTCCAGGCCGCCGAACCCCGCACCAAGGACAATCACCCGAAGTTTCAATGAATCCTCATTTGAAGATATTCTCAATCATCACGAGTTTTGCGCTGTACCGGAATGTCACGAACGCAACCTCGGAGTCGTTGTCATCGACGCTTATGCACGAGGCGACATCCCAGTTCTGAGGGCCGAGGTTCACCAGTTGGCTTGCCTGTCTGGAGTCCCTGGCATTGAGTCCTGGAAAAGAACCTCTCAGTTGCTCTCTTTTCCCGGTCGCGTAGTCGATCTTCCAAATGCGATTTCGCGAGTCGAGGACATAAAGAGACCTGAAACCCGCGATGGGAAGAGCCCCATCCGGTATCGCCAATTTTCTCCGCGAACCCTTCGACGGATTGTCCAAAAAATCCGATGAAACGATCCACAGGCCTTGGCGGGCCAGATGGTCGTCCTGCAGGAGGAGTCTGTTTCCAGTAATGGCTCTAACTACCGAAAGGGAATCTTCCATCCGTTTCGGCGATTGCGGGCCGTCAGTATTTATGACCTCGTCATGCGTGGTGACATTAGCGTCTCTTTGCGTCAGTTTCGTCACGGCAAGTCTGACCGGAGTCAACCAGGCGGCTCGAATGCCCATTGTCAATTGTTTTGGCTCCCCCGGGTCCGTCGCATTCACAACACAGATTCTGGTTGAATCGATAGGCTGGTTGAGGGGTTGCATCGCGAACGAGATTCGATTGCCATCCGGTGACCATGAAATGGATGTGATTCCGGCCGGCTCGGACATCAAGGATCGCCGATGAGAACCATCACGATCCTGAAGGTAGAGGCCGAGACCAGGTTTCAACGGGTCAATGTCCCCCATAGTGTACGCCACTCTCTGTCCGTTTGGGGAGACTGCCAGGTTATAAATCTGGCGATCGTCAAAGGTTATCTGACGGGATTCGTTCGTCTTGAGATCCGCTATCAAAACAGACCCAACCTGTTGTTGCTGCAGGTAGACGAGCTTCTGGTCGTCGCCCGATACACTCATTCCGATATCCGGTCCGCTCCCCTTCGTCAGCTGCTGAGGCGTTCCCCCGTCCACCGGCACAATCCAAAGGTTGGTGTTGCCGCCTCTATTTGAGGAAAAAACAATGAAGCCATTCTTGGTCCATGCGACATCATCGATGTTTTTCTTATCGAAGGTAAGTTGGCGCTCCCTGCCGCCATCCAGCTCATGTGTGATAACTTCCTGGTAGCCACCTTCGAAAGACCTTATCCAGACGATCGAGCGGCCGTCTGGGGACCAATTGAATGAATAGCGGGAAAAAGGACCCCCTACTCCAAGACTGTCTGAAAACTCAAGCCGACTGTCACTCCCATCGGGTTTCACGCTCCAAAGATTGTATGCGGCCTTTGGAGTCGGATCCCGAAAGAGGACATAGCCAACCCGTTGTCCATCAGGTCTCCAGCGTGCAAGCGTTGAATGTTGAGCAATCCGCTTGGTTGAGCCACCGAGGGAAGAGATCACACAGATATCGACCGGGATTCCGCCGGAGCCGGAGCCTGGTCTTGGATACGCTATGAGGCTGCCGTCCGGAGAAATGTCCGCTCCGAGGTTGAATCCGGAGCCGATGGAATCCGCCGTTACACGCCTCACTTCATTCCCGGAAACATGCATATAGTAGACGTCCCATGTCGTATTCGCGTTTGCCGCCGGGAAGGCAACCCAGTTGCCGTCTTTCGAAAGCCCGGAATAGGAAAACTGACTGAAGGGAATCGGCAGGACGCGAATCGTCATATCAGGGTTCAGACTCGCCCGAGGTCCCGATGAGCCGCCACCCGTGAAGAAGAGACCATACACGAGGGCTGCCAGGACAATAATCCCGACGCCTCCGCCGACCATCCATGGTGTCGGTATCGAAGGCTTTCGGTCTTGTCGCGGCTCAGCACTTATCTCTCGATGCATCGGCGGAACGACCATGTCGGCAAGCAATCGCTTTGACACCCGAGAGGATTGCTTCAACAGTCGTCGTATTTCGCTTACCATGTCGGCAGCAGATTGATAGCGATCTTCAGGGTCTTTCTCGAATGCACGGTTGATCATGTGCAGCAGATCGGCCGAAGCATCCGGCAGATATTTCTGCAAAGGCTCCGGTTCCTCGTTGAGGATGGAATACATCATCGCCGCCTCATGTTCGCCGCGGAAAGGAGTCTTGCCCGTGAGCATTTCATACAGAAGGACGCCAAACGAGAAAATGTCGCTGCGACTGTCAACTTCGCCTCCCTGAATCTGTTCCGGGGCCATGTAAGCCAGAGTCCCGACCGTGCTGGAGGAGCGGGTCAGTTTGAGAGACCCTTTCAGCTTTGCAAGGCCGAAGTCCATCACTTTCGCCTGGCCCTTGGATGTGAGCATGACGTTATCGGCTTTGATATCCCGATGCACGATACCTTTCGCATGCGCTTCCTGCAAAGCCTCACCGATCTGAACAGCAATCGATAATGCATCATTGATCTTCTGGAAAGGAAGTTTCTCTCGCAGGGTTCCACCATCAACAAATTCCATCGATATGAAAAGGCGTCCCTCGTGCTCATCCACGCCATAGACTGTGCAGATATTCGGATGATTCAGACCCGCGGCCGCCTGAGCTTCCTGGAGAAAGCGTTCTTTCGCGCCTGCGTCCTGATTGACTCGGTCCGGAAGGAATTTCAGGGCCGCAGTGCGGTTGAGCTTTGTGTCCTGGGCCTTGTAAACAACGCCCATGCCACCTTCGCCCAGTTTTTCCAGGATCTTGTAGTGGCTGATTGTCGAACCAATCACAGTGACCTCCCATTCCGGCTCCCGCCAAAAGCTCGCGGGATCCCCG
>DATDRF010000011.1:0-15109 GCA_035291905.1 Bacteroidota bacterium | reverse complement strand
GTACAATGCGGATTCGATCGTCCCCGGATTTCTTGGCTGAGCGGGAAAGGAGGATGGCCGAGTGGCCGCGGTTAATGAGGTCGCGGGTAATCGCGCTTCCTATGAGGCCAGTTCCACCTGTTATGACGATGTTCATTCTGCTCAAAGATACTAAATGGAGGGCCACTATCCAAGAAGGCCGGCATCCAAGTTCTCTGTGCCCATTGTGCATTCTTCGTGCCTGCACCTGCCTGCGTGCCGGATAGATTTCACGTGTTCAAATTTCAAACGCTCACTCCGGCAGGCAGGCGCCGAAGTGCAGGCTCACGATGTTTCGGCCTGCCCGCCAAATTTGTTTCTCAAAAAGGCAGGCGGGCACGCAGGCGTGTCCTTTGTGGTTAGAATCTTTGCCACAGAGGGCGCGGAGGAGGCACGGAGGGCAGAGAGGAGGCTTTTCCCATTGATTATATGCTGGTCTTTTTCTATCGTGGGCGACGATGAACGTCGTCCTGGTGGGAATTCTACTCTACATTGCCTTCCAACTTCTCCTCGGCCTGGTCGTCTCAAGGTCGATCCGGACGGAGGATGACTACCTCCTTGCGGGGAGGCGATTGGGATACGGAATTGCCACCTTCTCCATTTTTGCCACCTGGTTCGGTGCGGAATCCTGTATTGGGACTGCAGGAGCCGCCTACGCCGGAGGACTGGCAGCCGTCACGGCTGATCCGTTCGGTTATGCCGTGTGTCTCCTCCTGATGGGACTGCTATTCGCGGTCCCCCTCTGGAAGATGCAGCTTGTCACGATTGCCGATTTCTTCAGGATAAGGTTTTCGGTATCGGCAGAGAGATTGACGGCCCTCATCATGATTCCGACTTCCGTTCTTTGGGCCGCCGCGCAGATACGTGCATTCGGACTGGTCGTCTCCGCCTCCTCGGAGCTGAGTGTCTCTGTTGCCGTTACCGCAGCTGCCGCCGTTGTGATTGTGTATACAATGACAGGGGGAATGCTCGCGGACGCAATTACCGATATTGTGCAGGGAGGAGTGCTCGTCGTCGGCCTCGTTCTCCTCATTGTATTTGTTGCCGATGACCTCGGCGGAGTGAGCTCGATGTTCGACAGCATTTCTGAAGAAAGCTTGGTTCGTTCCGCGGGAGAAAGCGGTTTCGGTGTTCTTCAAAGTCTTGAGGCATGGGCGATTCCGATCTGCGGGTCGTTGATCGCTCAGGAACTGATCTCGCGAGTCCTTGCCTCCCGATCGCCTTCCGTTGCGCGTCGCTCCTCGCTCCTGGCATCGGGGATGTACCTGATCGTCGGACTTATTCCCCTCACTCTTGGGCTCCTCGGATTTTCCCTGATCCCGGGATTGGAGCACGAGGAGCAGATCCTGCCGATGATTGCTCAGCAGCATCTTTCCACATTCTTCTACATTATCTTTGCGGGAGCGTTGATATCGGCGATTCTCTCTACTGTAGACAGCGCCTTGCTTGCCGCGTCGGCGCTCCTTTCCCATAATATTCTGCTCCCCATCATTCCCCGAAAAGGAGAGGGGACCAAGGTTTTCACTGAGCGGATGGGCGTGTTCGTAATGGGTATTGTGGCCTATGTTCTTGCTCTGTATGCCGAGGGTGTCTACAACCTCGTAAAGGATGCATCGTCGTTTGGGAGCGCCGGCATCTTTGTAGTCTTCATCTTTGGAATGTTTACGGGGATAGGCGGGACCCGAAGCGCGCTTGTCTCGCTTGTTGTCGGAGCGGTCGTGTGGGTCATCGGGCACTACTTGATCGGTTGTGAACTGAGTTATCTCCTCGCGTTGGCCTCGTCGCTTGTGGCCTATCTGGCTCTTGCCGCATTTGATCGTCCAAAGAACATCGATCTCACGCCAACCTGATCAGGAGCGACCACTCTCGGTTTTCTTCATCGTGTGTTGTGCCTCCCCTGCGTTCTCCGCTATCAGATTTAACCGTATGGCTCTCGAAGAAGGCGCAAGGGACGCAGAGGAAGACTCCAGCCGTCCTATAGGTCCGGTAGTGGGTCAGTTTGATAGTAATCTTCAACGCGGAGGCGCGGAGGTCGCAGAGAAACGCAGAGGAATTTGCGTGATTCTGCTGTTCTCCGCGATCCTCTGCGTCCTCCCCGCCTGCCTCAAAGATCTTATTGAGGCGGGCAGGCGCGACTCTGCGTTGTAGTCTAGTATTGAAACTGATACACTACCACTCAATCCGGTTTCTTGCTCTTCAGCCGTTTTTCCGCTACATTAGGGCAGTTTCAGGATGGGAGTAAAGGGTGACCTCTTCACTCTTTACTCTTTTGCGTTTTTACATACCCTCCCGGCTGTTGGCCGTTATCATGAAGAATATCCGCAACTTTTGCATTGTCGCCCATATTGACCACGGGAAATCGACTCTCGCCGACCGGCTTCTCGAGAGAACGGGGGCATTGACTCCCCGCGAGATGACGACCAAGCAGGTCCTGGACGATATGGAGTTGGAACAGGAGCGCGGGATCACCATCAAGCTGCACGCCATTCAGTTTCGATACCACTCTCAAGACAAGAACGAATATGTTCTGAATCTCATCGATACCCCCGGGCATGTCGATTTTACCTATGAAGTCTCCCGCTCCCTTGCCGCATGTGAAGGAGCCATTCTCGTTGTTGATGCGACGCAGGGAGTAGAAGCGCAGACGATCTCCAATCTCTACCTGGCGATCGACGCGGGCCTCGAAATCATCCCGTTTATCAACAAGATCGACCTCCCCAGTGCAAAGACCATGATCGATGCGGTCAAGCATCAGGTTATGGACTTGCTGGGGTGTAAAGAGGAAGAGATCATCCTCGGAAGTGCCAAGCAAGGGATCGGTACCGATGAGATTCTGGAGGCAATTGTGCACAGGGTCCCGGCTCCGGTGGGGAATCCCGAGAGTCCTTTGCAGGCGTTGATTTTCGATTCGATCTTTGACGAGTTCCGCGGTGCAATTGCCTATGTGAGGATCAAGGACGGAGAATTGCGCGAAAAAGAAAAGATCCGGTTCATGTCGAGCGGCATGGAATTCGATGCCGACGAGGTCGGAATTCTTGAGATGAAGCGGAAACGTACCGGCGTTCTCTCCACGGGAGACGTCGGATATATCATTGCCAACATCAAGGATGTGCATGAAACGAAGGTAGGGGATACCATCACGATGGCCGCGCAGCCGGCGGTGTCGCCTCTTCCCGGATACAAAGAGGTCAAGCCGATGGTCTTCAGCGGCTTGTATCCGTCGAACAGCGACGATTTTGCCGAACTGCGCGAGGCGCTCGAGAAGCTCAAGCTCAATGATGCCTCTCTGGTGTTTGAGCCCGAGACATCGGTGGCCCTTGGGTTCGGTTTCAGGGCGGGCTTCCTTGGATTGCTGCACATGGAGATCATCAGGGAACGGCTTGAGCGCGAATACAATCAATCGCTCATCAACACCGTTCCGAACGTCGAATACCATATCAGGACGTTAAAGGGGGAGAACATCATGGTCGACAATCCTGCCGTCATGCCGTCTCCCGGCGATATCGAGCTCGTGGAGGAGCCTTATGTGAAGGCGCAGATCATTGCCCCGACGGAGTATATCGGCGGGATCATGAAACTGTGCATGGATCGACGCGGAGTTCACCGGAACACGACCTATCTGAGCCCTGAGAGGGCAGACATTCAATTTGAGCTTCCTCTTGCCGAGATCATTTTCGATTTCTATGACAGGCTGAAATCGCTCTCGAGGGGCTATGCGTCCTTGGACTATGATTTTCTCGAATACCGGGAATCGGACCTCGTCAAACTCGATATCCTGTTGAACGGAGAGCCGGTGGACGCATTGTCGACCATTGTTCACAAGATCAAGGCTTACGATTGGGGAAGAAAACTGTGCTCGAAACTTCGGGAGCTTATCCCACGTCAAATGTTTGAGGTCGCTATCCAGGCCGCCATCGGGAGCAAGGTCATCGCACGCGAGACATTGAGC
This sequence comes from Bacteroidota bacterium, assembly GCA_035291905.1. GTDB lineage: Bacteria > Bacteroidota > Ignavibacteria > UBA10030 > UBA10030 > JACPLA01. The sequence continues at coordinate 11,142 of DATDRF010000011.1, read as the reverse complement.
GCGATGCGGAAGAACGTTCTGGCGAAGTGCTATGGCGGCGACATTACCCGCAAAAGGAAACTGCTGGAAAAGCAGAAAGAGGGGAAGAAGCGAATGAAGCAGGTGGGGCGCGTGGAGATACCTCAGGAGGCGTTTCTTGCAGTCCTTTCCATGGAAGACTAAACCATACTGAAAGATATACTCATGGCGAAAGAGCAACATACCGATATTGCGTCGATGAAGAAGAAAGTCCTTGCCTTCCTCAAGGAACTGGGAATCGTCCTCGGCGCCTTTCTGCTCCTCAACAATTTTGTCATCGCTTCGTTTCTCGTCCCCACGGGTTCGATGGAAAACGAGGTGTTGACGGGCGATCTGCTCTTCGTGAATAAGTTCATTTTTGGGGGTACGTCGCCGCGCAACATACCTTTCACGAACGTGCGGCTTCCGTGGTTTCGGATCCCCGGATTCAGAGACGTTGAACGCTATGACGTCATCGTCTTTGTGTTTCCCGGCTACCGGGACGAGGTAAAGACCGATGAGTTCACATTCTATTTGAAGCGGTGTGTTGGACTTCCCGGAGATACGATCCAGGTCATCAACAGGGCACTGTATGTCAACGGAAGCGCGGCGCCGTTGCCGCGCAATTTGAAATTCACGGAGCCGGGAAGAATAGCGACCGCCGATCCCGAAGAACGCATCTTTCCGCCCGGCGCACTCTGGAATGAGGACAATTACGGGCCTCTTGTGGTTCCCGCGAAAGGGATGAAGATTGCGCTGGATGCCGCTTCGTATCCGCACTGGGAAGTCTTCATCAAGAGAGAGGGCCATTCAATTCGGCTTGACGGCGGCCGGATTCTGCTCGACGAAAAGCCGGCGACCGAGTACGTTGTACAACATGACTACCTGTTTGGGATGGGCGACCATCGCGATAACAGCCTGGATAGCCGGTATTGGGGATTCATACCGAAGGAGGACCTTGTCGGGACACCCCTCATCGTCTACTGGTCATGGAATACGGATATTCCGCTCTACGACATTTTTGCCAGGATCGGTTCAATCCGGTTCGGCAGGATCGGAACCCTGATCCGTTAGATCATGACGCAAGAACCGGCCGATATGACAATAGAGGAGGCGAACGCGAAGGCGCGAGCGCGCAAAGAGATTCTCAAGGATATCCTGGAGTATCTCAAGGCCGCTCTCATTACAGTAGCCGTCGCGTTTGCCCTCAAGGTCTTTGTCATCGAAGCGTATCGGATTCCGTCGGGTTCGATGGAGAATACGCTGTTGATCGGCGATTTTCTTCTCGTGAATAAGCTTGCGTACGGTCTGCGGACGCCGCAATATGTCCCGCTCACAAACATACGGTTGGCATCAGCAGCGCTTCCGCTTTATAGCGAGGTGGAGCGGGGGGACATTGTTGTCTTTGAGTATCCGAACGGCTTTGAATACCTTGAATCTGAGGGCCAGGTCAATTACATCAAGCGGTGCGTTGGGCTTCCAGGGGATACGGTTCTGATTCGTGAAGGGCGGGTGTTTGTGAATGGAAGAGAGTTGACCCAACCTGCACATGCGCGACTTTCCGACGGCAAATTCCTCTCTTTGAATACCGGAGTGCGTCTGCTGCCCGGGGGAAAAGGCTACACCGAGGACGATTACGGTCCCGTCGTGGTACCCAGGAGCGGAGACCGGATTCAGCTCAATGCCGGATCGATCGATGATTGGCGATCGATCATCTATCTGGAAGGTCATCGGGCTTTTGTTGCATCCGATGGACTGGTTCGGATCGATGGGAAAGAGACAACAGAATACGTCGTCGAGGAGAACTACTATTTCATGCTGGGAGACAATCGCCACAACAGTCTCGACAGCCGGTTTTGGGGATTTGTTCCCGACAAGAATCTTATCGGCGAAGCATTGATGATCTATTGGTCCTGGGATCCTGAGATCGCCGTGGCAGACGTCGCAGACAAGATCGGCAGCATTCGATGGGGCAGAATCGGAACCTTCATCAAATAATCATGGCAGGCCTCTATCTCCATATTCCCTTCTGCGAACACAAGTGTCTCTATTGTGATTTCTATTCCATTGCACCGGACGGATCGCGTACGGATTATGAGAAGCTCATCGGCAGGTTTCTCTCTGCCCTGAACAGTGAGGCAATCCTGCGTGCGGGGGACCCCCGGTTCCGCGGTCAGTACGACACCGTGTTCTTTGGGGGCGGAACGCCTTCGCTTCTTTCGCCGTCTAATATCGACGAGATTCTCCGTTCCCTCAGGGGCCACTACCGGATCAGCGATAATGCGGAAGTGACATTGGAGACGAATCCCGGCACCGTTGACCCGGACAAGCTTCGGGCATTTCGCAAGGCGGGGATCAATCGGTTGAGCGTTGGCATTCAATCGTTTCACGAAGACGATCTGAGGTTTCTGACGCGGATTCACTCGGCGGATCAGGCCCGCGAATGCGTCAAGAGTGCCGCGGAGGCGGGATTCGACAACATCAGCATCGACCTGATCTTTGCGCTGCCGGGCCAGACACGTGAGCGATGGGAATCGAATCTCGAACAGGCGTTGGAGCTTCGCCCCAGGCATCTTTCGTGTTACAGCCTTATCGTCGAGCCTACAACACCGCTTGCGCGGCTCGTACAAACAAAGCAGGTGACGCCGTTGAGTCCGGAGGCGGACAATGAATTGTATCAGTTTACGATCGATTTCCTGAAGCGACACGGGTTTGAGCAATATGAAGTTTCAAACTTTGCCCTCCCCGGCTATCGGTCCCGTCACAACGCCAATTACTGGAACCACACGAACTACCTTGGCCTTGGACCGTCGGCTCATTCGTTTTGGAGCGGAAAGCGCTGGTGGAATATTGCCAACGTGAACGGCTATATCGACAGGCTGGAACGTTCCAAGTTTCCGGTCGCGGGTGAGGAACTGCTCTCGGCCGATCAACTGAGGGATGAGGAGATCTTTCTCGCGTTGAGAAGTGACGGACTTGACGTGGCGGGCTTTTCGAGGAGACATGATCTTGATCTTGCAAAGGAACATCGGCCGCTCATGGATGAACTTGTTTCTGCAAGGCTTGCCGCGTTCGACGGCAGAATGTTGCGGCTCACGGCAAAGGGTTATGCGGTCTGTGACGAAATCTGCAGCGCATTCCTTCAACGATAATCCAATTGATCGTGGTAATCCTCCCAATCCTGTGAATCCCGGTACCTGGTTGCTAATCCTGACAATCATAGTTACCTTATACGCACTTTTTGTCTGACGAAAACGAAGAGGAACGAATGAATCAGTTCAATATCAACCGCATCATTGGGGGCGGAGTTTTTGCGGTTTCTCTTGCGATCTACCTCTGGACTCTTTCACCCACTGTGGTCTTCTGGGACGTGGGCGAATTCATGGCTGCAGCCTATTATCTCCAGGTCCCTCATCCCCCTGGAGCGCCGTTGTTCCTCCTCATTGCGAGAATCTTCAGCCTCATTCCGCTCTCAGCAGACATTGCAGTTCGCATGCATGTGATTTCGGCGCTCGCCAGTGCGGTCACGGTCATGTTCCTGTATCTCGTTTCGGTCCGCTTCATGACGATGTGGCGCGGGAAACCGGAGACGACCTATGATCGGGTTGTCCTCTATGGCTCCGCCGTCATCGGTGCACTTTCACTGACATTCTCCAAGACTTTCTGGTTCAACGCAGTGGAAGCCGAGGTGTACGCCCTCAGTATGTTCTTCGTCAGCTCCATCCTGTGGCTGGCGATGCGGTGGTATGAAATGGCCGACTGGCGACGGGGAGATGTGTATCTCCTGTTGATTGCCTACATGGTCGGTCTCTCCGTAGGAGTGCATTTGCTGGCAGTTCTAACCCTCTTTTCCGTGATGCTGCTGGTGTACTTCCGGCTGAATGAATTCTCGGTCAGAGGTTTTATCAAGTTCGGCGCTGGAGCACTCATTGTTTTCGGCGTCATCTATCCCGGCATTGTCAAATGGCTTCCGTCGCTGCTTGACGGCCAGTTCGGGGAAGTCCGATCCGAGGTCCTGGTGTTCATTCCCCTTGCCGCCATCGGCGGAGCCCTCTACGGAGTGTATCGTTCGATCCAACTGAACCAGCGAATCGTCAATGTCGCTCTGCTTTCGTTTCTCCTGATCGTCCTTGGCTATTCCACGTACACCATGGTGTTCATAAGGGCAAATGCAAACCCCCCTATGAACGAAAACAATCCGAACAACCTCACGCGGCTCGTCAGCTACCTCAATCGTGAACAATACGGTGAGGCACCGCTGGTCAATCGCCGGTGGAACAGAACGGAGCCTGAACAGGCGGCAGCAGCCGAAAAGTACGCGAGTGATTGGGATTATTTCTGGAACTATCAGTTGGACCACATGTTCATCCGATATTTCGGATGGAATTATGTCGGTGTAGAGGGTGACTGGAAGGAGGCCGGAGTCGACTGGAAGAAGCTCTACGCAATTCCGCTCCTGATCGGGTTCTTTGGTGTGTATTATCACTGGCAAAAGGACTGGAAGATGGCCTTTGTGGCAACCTCATTCTTCCTCGCTCTGGGGCTTATCCTGATGGTGTACTTCAACATGCAGGAGCCGCAGCCGAGGGAAAGAGATTACTTCTATGTGGGGGCCTTCTTCATGTTCTCGATGTGGATTGGCGTGGGAGTCCTCGGCCTTGTTGACGAACTGAAACAACGGTATTTTCAGACATCGAATCCCGCTCCTGCAGCGTACTCGGTGCTTGCTCTCGCGCTCGTCTTCATTCCTCTGAATATGGCCCGAGTGAATTGGCATGAATCCAATCGGCAAGGCAACTACGTTGCATGGGACTATTCCTACAATCTGCTTCAATCATGTGCGCAGGACGCGATTCTTTTCACCAACGGGGATAATGACACATTCCCTCTCTGGTATCTGCAGGATGTTGAGGGGATCCGCCGTGACATCCGAATTGTGAACCTGAGCCTCGTGAACACGAACTGGTACATCCACCAGCTAAAGAATCAGGAACCGTACGGTGCAAAGAAGGTGCCCATCAGCATTCCCGATGTCAGGATTGAAAACATTATGCCGCTGTTCCCCTATCAGGCGACGACACGGGAAATTCCCCTCCCGAAAGCGGTCATCGACCAGTTTGGCGTCAAGGACACTTCGTTGACGAACCGCGGGGCGATCAAGTTTACGCTGGCACCCACGATCAATTTCGGACAGTACACAGGCCTGAGGGTGCAGGATGTCATGGTGTTTGACATTATCCGGACCAACAACTGGGAGCGCCCGGTTTACTTTGCCATGACGGTCTCGGACGACAGCAAGATCGGCCTGCGCGATTACATGCGGCTGGAAGGCCTGGCGTTCCGGCTGGTGCCCAAGCAGGGACCGTACTGGCAGATTCTCGATGAAGAGAAGATGATGACGAATTTCTTCACCCCCGTGGAGACTTCGTCAAAAGAATTCCAGCCCGGTTTTCTCTGGCGCGGCATCCGCGACAGCACAACCTATTTTGACGAGGACGTCCGCCGCCTCATGAGCAACTATCGCCAGGCATTCTTCTCTCTCGGATACTATTATGCAAACGTCGATCGGAAGCCGGAAAAATTTGCCCAGGTGCTCGACCGGATGGAAGAGGTGATCCCCCGCAGCATTATTCCCATGCCGTACGCGATGAAAGTCGATATATCCAATTACTATATGGTCGCAGGTCGCACGGAAACGGCAAATCAGTACCTCGAGGAGATTCTTGCAGAGGTAAAACCGGTTGTCGACAGGGGAGAGGTACCCGCCGTGGCGCAGGATAACCCCTACATTGTTCTTCTGCAGGTTTACAAGGGACTGGGCCGATATGACGAGGCCCTTAGCACCCTTGAGCTCATCAAGACGCGTTACCGGAGCGAACAGGGTGTCGATCAATTCGTGAATGAGGAGAAACTGCAGATTGAAGCTCGAAAACGAATCGACACGTTGACGGCTCAGCGATCGGGGCAGGCTCAGCCTCAGTAGCCAATGTTGGGCAATTCCATGACGGCTCCCGAAGACCTGCGGAGAGCCCCGCTCCGATGAAAATACTTGTCATCAACTGGCAGGATATACGAAATCCTTTGGGCGGGGGGGCCGAAGTACATCTCCACGAAATCTTCAAGAGGCTGGTCACACGGGGCCACGCGGTGACTTTGTTGTGTTCGCGGTTTCACGGGGCATCCCGCGAAGAACTCATCGATGGCATCCGCGTCATCCGAATCGGAAGCCGCAATACCTTCAACTTCCGTGTCCCCCTTTCTTATCTCCTGCGTCTTCGCCGCGAGCGTTTTGACGTTGTTGTCGACGATCTGAACAAAATCCCTTTCTTCACTCCTTTGTTTGTCAGGCGTCCGCTTGTTGGGGTCATTCACCACCTTTTCGGGAAATCGATTTTCTCGGAGGTATCGCTGCTTCCTGCCCTCTACGTTTCGCTGAGCGAACGACTGGCCCTCCCTGTCTATAAAAGAATCCCCGTTGCAGTTGTGTCCGAAAGTACGAAGAATGAAATGCTCTCCCACGGATATCGGGAGGAGAATCTCTTTCTGGTGCACAACTGCGTCGATCACGATCGTTACAGACCTGCCGGAGCACAAAAGCCTGCTCCCCCCGTCATAGGATATCTCGGCCGACTGAAGAAATACAAAAGCGTCGAAGACCTCCTGGTCGCTTTCGGGATCGTCCTGAAGGAGTTCCCGAAGGTCAAACTCCTTATAGTGGGGGATGGAGACGCGCGTGAGAGGCTCGAACGCATAGCGCGTGAAACAGGCATCGGCGCGAGCGTTGACTTCCTGGGATATGTCCCCCACGATGAGAAAGTGAAGTACCTCGGTCGGATGAGATTCGTCGTCAACACGTCGGCGAAGGAGGGATGGGGCCTGACGGTCATGGAAGCGAATGCGTGCGGAGCTCCTGTCATCGCGAGCGATGTGCCCGGCTTAAGGGATTCGGTCCTTCACGAGAAGACCGGACTTCTCTACGAATACGGCAACGTGGAGGAACTGGCGGGGAAAATGATGCTCCTTCTGAGGGACGATCTTCTCTGCAGCAGGCTCTCGGAAGAGGCAATGCGATGGGCGCGTTCGTTCGACTGGGAGCGATCAGCAGATGCCATGCTTGCAATGCTGAACCACGCGGTGCACAAGGCAAACGGCTAGAGAGCGAACTTCTTTTTCAGCAGGTCCACACACTCGCGGGGATCGGCAGCCCGGGTGACATGAGCAGTACAGTTGCCCAATCCTTCCCAAATAAGCTCGTCCTTCAGGGTCCCGATGACGGGATCCCAAAATGAACCGACGACAATGATGGGCTTTGCTTTCATCATTCCATTGTTCACAAACTCCCAGGCAGCCGCCAGCTCCAACAGTGTTCCTGTCCCTCCTCGCAGAACGATGTACGCATCTCCAAGTTCAATCAGCTTCGTCAGGCGTTCAACCAGGCCGGTGCAAGTGATCTCTTCCTTGATCCACTTGTTTGCCTTTCCGCCAAAAACGCCCACTGTAACGCCTATTGTGTGACCGCCTGCTTCGCAGGCACCATGTGCCGCTGCTTCCATTGTTCCCCCAAACCCGCCATTGCAGACCGTAAAACCGGCGGAAGCGAGCAGCCTTCCCATCTGCAGGGCAAGCCTGTATTCCTCGGATTCTGAGGCCACCCGGGAGCTGCCGAAAATTGTGACGATGGCGCTCATACACTAGTCGAGAAACACCCAGTTGATGCTGATCCTCAGGTGACGACCGAGCTCCGGATAGGGATAGATCGTAAAGTAATTCTTGTCGAGGATGTTTCCCCACGTGAGATTGATGAAGGCGTCGCCGATCTTGAACACGCCATAAAGATCGAGCGTGGAGAAGGGAGTCAACGAACGGGCAGTGTTTTCCGCATAAACCATGAAGGACGGATAGAACTGAAAGCCGTTATGGCGGCCCACATAGCGTGAACGGGCTCCCACGTGCGTCTTTAACGCCCCGTCAAGGAGTTCGCCCATGTAGGAAATCTCGCCCGTGAGGACAAACTTGGGAAGTAGGAGGCTTGAAGAGGCCCGCTTTCCCGTTTCCGTAAACGTGACGGTGCCCGAGGCATCGAGAACCCAGAGTCGGAGCCCGGCACTTCCCGAAAATTGTACGATTGAGAGCTCGGGCGTGATTTCAATGGCGAGAGGAGAGGAGGAGAAAGTTGTGGCCGGAGTGAACAGAAGGGCGTTGGTGATCGTCCTTTCCGACACAGTTGCCGCAGCCCTGAATACTTCTCCAATGTGAAGCGTACCGGTCAATTCTGAGAGCGCGTGACGTTCCAGGAGATTGATTTCCGCCGTCGAATTCTTGTAGAGTCCCCAGGAACCTTCCTGAAGGGAAGGGAAGCGTGCAAACCACGAATAAGCGGCCTTCAACTCGAACATTTCCGCCGGGCGTATCGCGACGGAGCCGCCGTAGGAGAATGCCCTCCCTTCTCCGTAGGACTCACCCCTCATGTAGCCAGCCGGTTCGAGGATATCCCACGCATTGAGCGAAAGAGACGTGAAGAAAGCGGCATAGTTTCTTATCGGACTCAAAGAGGGCAAAACAAAGGAGGCTTTCCGTGATTCGATTTGGCCTCCAAACAGGATTGAGAGTGGTTCCATCCTGAGGTCTTGCCGAAGAGTTGCGCCCGCGAAATTCCAGGAGAATTGTTCAAACGGACCCGACGACGCGGAATCGCTGTACTCACGGTCGGCTCTCGAATAGTAAACGGCCGCTTTTGTCGTCCACGCCGAATCAGGAAAAAGCGCCGCAATCAGGTTCAGGGTGACATCCCGCCGCGTATACGCCTGGGAGGCTTGCCGCGAAGTAACCACTGCTTCGGCCTCGTTGAACGGATCGTTTCCGAGGCCACGGGTGCTGTCAATGAGAACGCCATTGTTGAATCCCGTCACTGAGCGCCGATAAAGGTCGGTCAGGCTCAGGTTCAGTTTTTCGGACAAGTTGTAGCGCAGCCTTGACCTTACGATCCATGAATCATAGGCAGAGTTGAGGAATCGTCCGTCCGTCACCTGTCGCTGAACGCCGAACATGAGATTCAACCGTCTGGTAATGTTTTGAGCAAAGAGTGCGTCTGTCAGGAGGTGTTCACTGGGGCCCTGCATGAATCGCACTTTGGTGACAGGTCTGCCGGTATTGAATTGGCGCGAAACAACGTTCATTGCTGCTGCCGAAGCGCTTGCTGCGAGCAGAAATGATTCCGTTCCGCCGAACAATTCGACGCGCTCTATGTGCTCCAGCGGAATGTCGTAGAGATTCTCGACTCCGGTTACCGGATCATTCATTGGTCTGCCGTCAAGGAGGATGGCTGATCCGCGCCAGTCAATTCCCCCAATTGTGGCCATATCAGGCTGCCCTGCCGAACCAAGCCGCCGGAAGAGAACTCCCGGTTGAAGATGCAGCAGGTCTCCCATGGTCACGGCATCCGTCCAGATGAACCGCGAGATGGAGAAACTTGTGGAATCGCGGTTTGTATAGGAGCCGATTTCGGGAAGGAAAGTGTTTCGGGTTGAATCGGCAGTGGCCAGGGTATCGGCCGCCTGCCGAAGCGTGTCGGGGACGGTTTGGGCTATGGCTCCGTCAACGGACGAGAGCCAAAGGAGAAATCCGATTGCCCGAAATGTGGTCCTGAAATTCAACGACCGTCTTTCTCATTTGTGAGGTCTTCACGTCTGGGGGAGAAGAAGGGGGGCGATGAGGAGACGCGGCCAAGGGGCGAAAGCTCATCGATAAGTTTCTTTGCCGTGGCCTCTGATCTTGCAAGAGAAAAGACGGAGGCCCCGCTGCCGCTCATGAGAGCGCAGTCGGCGCCCAACTCAAGCATGCGCTCTTTGATCCTCATGATTTCCGGGTGGCTGGCGAAGACACTCGCTTCGAAATCATTCACCAGTTCACGGGCAAGTGTTTCGGGCTCGTGCATGTGCGTCATAAGGACTCTGCGCAAATCCTTTCGCTCACCAAATTCCCTCCCCTGCAGGCTCTTATAAGCCCAGGCGGTGGAAACATGAATGGGCGGTGTCACAACAATGATCCAATAAGGAAGGTTTACCGCAAGCGGTTCCAGCAGTTCACCCCTCCCGGTGGCATATGCAGTCCCTCCCGTAAGAAAGAACGGGACGTCGGACCCGATGGAGAGGGCCAGGGAATGCAATTCGGAAACCGAGACATCAAGATTCCAGAGGTTCGTGAGGCCAAGGAGCGTAGCCGCCGCGTCCGCGCTTCCGCCGCCGAGCCCGGCTCCGAGAGGGATATTCTTGCGAAGGGTTATTTCCGCTCCATCTCTTGTGCCCGTGAGGTCGCGAAGGAGCTGCGCTGCCCTGACGCAGAGATTGGATTCGTCGGACGGGAGTTCTTTCAGGCTGGTGGAGAGGATTACAGTGTTCTCATGGAGGCGAAACTCCAGTTCATCGTACAGATTGATCTGATGGAAGACGGTCTCGAGATCATGATAACCATCCGGCCTTCTTCCAAGAATCCTGAGCCCGAAGTTTATTTTTGCGTACGCGCGCGCGGTCATGTGCAAAAGTCAGCAAAAAATACGTCAATATGGGAGGAGAAGCAAGGCAGAGGCGGCGAAACAGGGTAGTGTCTCAATTTCAAATATAGACTACAACGCAGAGTCGCAAAGGACGCAGACCTGCCTGCCGAAGTGATTCATTCACCATTTCAATAAAGCGAAATGGTCGGCACGCAGGCAGGGGTTCGCAGAGAAAAGCAGAAATTCGGAGTCTCCTCTGCCTGCCCCGTTCTTTCTACGGGGCGACCTCTGCGCCTGCCTGCCGAAGTGAACACTCATCGGGAATTTCGACTTGGGATCGTCGGCACGCAGGCAGGTCTCTGCGTTAGAAACTACAACCAAATTGAGACACTACCCTGAATTGTTGCTCTTGGGATTTTCCTTCCCGATATTGAAATGATGATACGACTCACCCTGCCGACCCGACAGCCGCTCCTGCCCCTCTTTTTGCTTCTCTTCCCGATGTGCGTTTTGGCGCAGGGGGTCGACATCCGGGGTATCGTATCGGACAGCTCAACATCGGAAAAGCTCCCGTTTGCCAATATCGTCTTGCTCGGCACAAACAAAGGCGCTGCGAGCAACATCAACGGATTCTACCTCATTCCAAATATCCT
>DATDRF010000010.1:0-19980 GCA_035291905.1 Bacteroidota bacterium | reverse complement strand
TTGTCAGAGCTTCTGGAGGGCCGAGTAGTTGATACGTAGGGCATCGCCCTTTCGAAGCTGTTGTTGAATGTCGGTTACGATTCCCATGCGTGATCCTTCGTCAACGCGAAGCGAGATAATCACCTGGGGTATTTCGCGGCGCTTTTTTGCCGCAATGGACTGAATTTCCGGGATGAGGACGATATTATCGTCAATTTGGACTCGACCATCACGACCGACCCAGATGTAGGTTACAATGCGTTTGTTGTCGATCTTTTCGATCTGCACAGCAGACGGCAAGGTGTACGACACCTGAATGTCAAATTCACGCAAAACCGTCGTTACCATGAAGAAGATCAGCAGCATGAAGATGATGTCGGGGAGTGAGGATGTCGGAATGCTCTGTTTGGTCGCCGCAGCTTTCTTCTTGAATTTCATGTCATTCCTATCGCGTTCGCTCGGGTTCGGCTATTGAGATGCTCTGTTTGACCTTTTCGCGCACGTCGTCTAGTTGCGTTTTCGTGAGCTGGTTGAGAGGAGCGCCAAAGGTCTGCATGGCGTATTCCTCGCGCAGGATGTTGTATGCCTGCTTGATCTCATCAAGAGCGGAAATATACAGGCGGTACGCGGTGTTGCGGTCTGTCTTGATCGAGACGATCATCTTCCTGTTCTCCCTCAGCTTGGCTGCCACAATCTCATGGATCTGAGGAAGGGAAGTCAATTCTTCATTCAGCAGTACATCGCCCGTCGCATTCACCAATACCTTGATGATGTTCTCGTCCTTGACCTTAACAACCTCAGTGTCTTCCACAGGCGGTGGAAGCACGAGGCCGATTCCGGTATCCACGTCAATGGTCGTTGTGACGAGAAAGAAGAGAAGCAGAAGGAACGATATATCCGCCATTGAACTTGTCTGGATTGCGACTTCCCTGTCGGCACGCTTCTTAAGCATGATCTAGCACCTTTCAGTCAAGCTATTTTTTCTTCTCGCCGCGTTCGCCGATTTTCTTGCCGGCCTTGAGGAGGACCAGCGAATCAATCAGCTCGATGGAGCTTTCTTCCATGTCGATGACAAGACGATCGATCCTTGAAACGAAGAAATTATAGAAAACCTGAAGAATCATTGCCACGACAAGTCCGAAGAGCGTCGTCAACAGAGCAACGGAAATACCGCCGGCGACAACCTCCGGAGAAATGTTCTTTGCTTCCTTGATAGCATCAAAGGCCTCGATCATGCCTTGCACAGTACCCGTGAATCCGAGTAGCGGAGCCAGTGAAATCGCGAGAGAGATCCAAACCAGTCCCTTTTCCAGAAAAGCCATTTCAATGCCGCCGTAGCTGATAATCGCCTTTTCTGCCGCCTCGATGCCTTCCTCGGCCCGCAACAGACCTGCCTGAAACACACTCGCAATAGAACCGCGATAATTCTGACATACTTCAAGCGCAGCAGGTATGCCGCCTTGATCGAGTGCTGTCTTCACACCGACCAGGAATTTCTTGGTATCCCCGGTTGCACGGTTGAGTGTCCATAGACGCTCAATGCAAAAAGCCAGACCGACGATCATGGTACCAAGGATAGGATGCATGAAGAAACCGCCGTCAACATACTTCTCCTGCAACCAGTTGAGCATTCCGCCCCCATCACTCGCCGCTTGCTGGAATAAGAACGTTAGAAAGCCAACGATATCCATTACAGTGTTCCTCCTGAAAAGAAAATTAGAATTACGGTGGATAACCGGGGAAAAATGAAAAGAATAATATCAAAACAACCCCTGAAAGTCAACATCATTCCTCCCCTTCGTGGAGCGGGCCATTAAGCCTTCAGCGTGGTTCCGGTAACGGCTGACCCGTGTTCCGAACAAAGCCAGCAAATAAGATCGGCAATGCTCTCCGGCGAAACCCATGTGCGCATGTCGGCGTCAGGCATCGATTTCCTGTTTGCCAAAGTAGCAATGATTCCCGGCGCGATCGCATTGACGGTAATGCCGCTTCCCTGCATTTCCATGGATGCAATTTCAGTCAAGAGTGAGACACCCGCCTTTGAGACCGCGTACGGGGCCCTCCCCGCCGTTGGTCGCAATCCGATTCGCGCGGAGAAATTAACGATACGCCCGTAGCTTTGTCCTTTCATCGTACGAAGGGCAGAGCGTGTACACAGAAATGCGGACCTCAGGTTCTTCCCCATCATCGTTTCCCATTCGTCGAGGCTCACTTCTGCAACGGGTTTCTGTTCAAGATACCCGCCAACGGTATTGACCACTATTTCCACCGAACCGAATTCCTTCTTCGCCATTGTAAAAAGGTTTTCGACATCCCGTTCATTGGTCACATCTGCCTTTGCAGGAATCGCCCCGCGAACCAGGCTTTCGGCGTCTCTGGTGACCGTCGCAATGACTCTGACCCCCTCATCCATCAATCGCTGGACAATGACGGAGCCGACTCCGCCCGTTCCCCCGGTCACGATCGCATTTTTTCCTTTCATGCCCTTCTCCGTTAAAAGTGTGCTTTCGCTCTCCACGAGCCGCTTTTGACTGTAAACGTCTGTGTCGTCGGATTCCAGGTCAATTCTGATTCATGTTGGGCAATCCACGTAACCAGTTCCTTTGTCTCATCCTTCCTGAAAGACAACTCCAGGTGCCCTTTGAGCGCGTCAAAAGCCTCGTCTGCGAAGATCCCCCCCTCTTCGACCACTCGACCAAGATCCACAAGCCCCTTCACATTCCCGAGTTCGACCGCGGTCCGAAGCAAGGAAAGCCTGATTTCGGGGTCTTCCTCGTTCTCTGCGGCTTTTAGTAACTCCGGGCTCGTTGTACCGGCTCCAATGATCCTCACGGCGCTTACGGCGGCCTGTCGTACTGCATCCGACTCATCTTTGATCAGCGCAGGAACGAGGGGAAGAAACGACGTGTCGCCCATTTCTGCAAGCACGGAGATGCTGGCCCGACGGACCTCTGCATCCTGATCGCGCAGTCGTTCCACCAGAAGGGGCACCCACTGCTCCCTTTCCTGTGGAAACAACTTGAGATTGGCTATGGCCGTCACCCGATCGGTTGTCAGTTGACTTTCGAGAAGGTGAAGATTGTGCTCCAACGGGTCCTCTTCACCCTTTCGAAATAACAGAACACCAATGATGAAAAGACCCACCACACCGGCTGAAGTCAGCACGTTCCTGATCACGATGGTCTTGCTCTCTGTCGTCTTCACGAAATAGTACAGTCCGCTGGCCAGAAGGGCCGCGGCAAGGACGCACACGACAAGGGGACTCGTGGGAAGACCCGTGTCCCACGAGAGCTTGACGCCGATCAGACTGCAAAGAGAACCGCCGATCCAGCCAATTGCCAGCCGGGTGCCAAGCTTGTCGGAGAGGAGCATGGCACTCACCGACGGAATCACCAGATAACTGAAGACAAGGAAAACTCCGGCTATCGCAACAGAACTCGTAATGACAAAACCGAACGACATGTAGAAAAGGAAGTCCCACAGACGGACATTCGTCCCCTCCTGTTCGGCTTTCACCGGATCGGAAGAGATTGCCATGAACTTCTTTCGAAATAGGAAATGAAAGATCCCAACGGCAGCATAGATCAATGCAGTCTTGATGACCGTGGGCCCCTGGACCCAGAGGAGTTCCCCTTTAATGATATGGTCAAGCTCCTGAGGGCCGAGCGGGCTCCTCGAGATTACGAGCATTGTCGATGCAAATGTCACAGCATACACGATGCCGATTATTGCCTCGTGCGGCACTTTCTCGGTCTTCATTTTCGTGATGGAGAAAATGAATGCTCCAAAAATCGTGAATGCCAGGGAATAGAGATAGAGAGCAGTTGTATCCTTGCCGACCTCGTAACCCAACAGGACACCGATAACAGTCCCCAGTGCCGCAATTTGTGCGAGGGCCAGGTCGACAAAGATCACTTTGCGCGCGATGACGTGTACTCCCAAATACACGTGGATACCCGTCAGGACGAGGCATGCTGCGAGCGGCCAGAACATTGAAGAAGGGAGATAGAAAACCTGTTCCATATTACGTCAACCCGCCTTATCGTAACGCAACGGTGAGATTCTCAATGAGATACTGGATGAGCTTTTCGTAACTATCGATTTCTTCCGTGCCATTGACATCGATGTAGGTGATGATCACTTTCGCATTTGTCTTGGACGCGACGTATTCGGAAGCTTCGCGTGAATAGAAATTGTCGTTCAAAATGACCTTCACATTCTGGCGACGCATCTCCTCTACGATCTCATCCCGCCTTTGCGGGGGCGGCGGGATTCCCGGTTTCTCCTCGAGTTCACCCACGATCTTAAAGCCAAACCGGTCTGCAAAGTACACATATGTTTTGTGGTATGTCACAATCTTTGAACCTTTGATCGGTTGAATTGCCGCTACCCATCCGCCGAGCTTTGAAAGGAGGTTCTTCGATTTCAGCCAGTCTTCGAGTTGATCGTTATTCATCTTCCGGGTAAGTATTTCTCCGGCCTTTGACCCGATCGCCTTGAGGAGAGCTTCGCCGAACATTGCTTTGTCAATCCGACTTCTGAATTGCTCGCTTCCCCGCGCATAGTCTTTTGCGTGAACAGGATCGAGTTTCGAAAGCCGTCCGGCAATATTGTCAGCTACGATCTTCACATTCAGCGGATCAAGCCAAATGTGCGGATTTCCCTGCGGATGAATATCGCCCCACGACCGCGAAATCTCCGTGGGGAGCTCTCTCACAGGAACGTTGATCGTTGCCACCAGGTGGCCGGGATTTCCCGGTTGAATTTCAGGATTCCCCGATGCATCGAGCACGTTCTTCGCCCAGAGATCCAGCGAAAGCCCGTTTTCGATGAAAAGATTCGCTCCCCGGGTCGTTTCATTCATTCGAGGAGTCGGGGTTACATAGTGTGGATCCTGTTTCGGATTTGCCAAGACAACAACGTCAACATGCTCTCCACCGACCTCTTTGGTAATCATGCCCAGATAATTGAGAGTTGTGACCACCTTCAACTTCTCCTGAGCATACGCTGCATTGAAATATGCCGTAAGAACAAGAACCAGCCAGATATGACAGATCCGTTTCATTTCTTTCTCCGGTTATCGATTGACCCAATAGGGTTCAGTCGGATGAGATCCAAACACGAAATTGATTTCGAGCACGGCAGTGTTCAGCCCATTGACCACATCGTTGTCTGAAGTGCGATGCTCGTATCCGATTCGAAACCTTAAAAATTCGGTTGTATAGTAACTTGCATAAGCAGCAAGCGAACGGGTCACGGGAAGAGACTCAAGCGGATCCTGCGCCCAATCATACCGAATTCCCAGGTAGAGCCAATAGGAAAGCTGCACCTGGGCGAACCCATACCATCCTCGGGGCCGGACGACCTGTTCTGCCTGGAGAGAATCGATGGCGGTTCTCCTTCCCCAGAAGATCTCTCCTCCCACTACCGCTGACCGCGAAGAACGTTGTTCCGACGGCGCCCACTTGTAGGTGGCATCCAATCCCAAGAGACTCACCGAAGGACGGCCTCGCTCGGCATAGCCGCTTGCTCCGAGAATGACGATGTGCTCATTCATTAGATCGGCCGAAAGAGTGAGATGGGCCAGCCAGGCAGGCTGCCTCCCCCCCACACCCCCCGACATCCCCAGATCTCCGGATTTCACGATATCGATATTCATTTCGAGAGTCGTGTACGGAATGGGATTGGGCAGAAAGAAATCAAAATCAGCCCCTATTGGATTGAAGCCGCTTTCGAAGAAATCTCCGTGTTCGGTCCCAAGGAGTTTGGAAATGACGAGCGGACGCGTTGTCCAGGGAAGATCATGGAGATGCAGGCGGTTGCTTACGCCGAAGGGCGCTCGAAATTTTCCGACTTTGAGTTTCATTCCCATGGGGGCACTCTCGAGAAGCGGAAGTCGTTTGATCAACCCGTAGACCTCTTCCGGATCTAGAGCGAATCCTTGTCCGGCTTCATCTTCGACCGACAGGATCGCAACGGCTTCGGCATAAGGATCCACGGGTGCTCTGAAATCCAGTTCTGTGCTTCTGAGAAATGGCCTGTTGCTGATTTCGACCGAGCCGTCTTCATTGAACGCTGTTTTGTTGTCGCCCCTTGCCGCGAAGTTGATGAATGCGGTTGTTCGCGGATTGAAAATGATTGGGGATGTTCCGCGCACCGCGTTGTTGATCTTGTTTTCAAGATCGGTGAATCTCTTTTCCATCCGCTCCTCGAGGGATTCTATCGATTCATCCTGATTATTCAGGGCCTTGAGGCTGTCGATAACCGCCCTAAGGTCTGTAAGTTGTTTCAGAATCTCGTTGCGTTCTCGTTCACGGGAATCATCCTGAGAAAACGCTGGGATTGTTGTCAAGAGCAGTAGAACCATGCTGCCCATGATGGCCAGATAATGTTTCATGTGACTCCTCCAGATCGATTTGGCATCCACCTTGACACCATGGTAAATCGATGGGTTCAAGCAAACGTGGACGGTATAGGATCGGCGTGTGGGATGACTCGTCAGAGTCAAAGAGCCGCCAGGTCGGGAGGGCCCCGCTTGGGAACGGATGACGAGACACTTACTTCAAACAGCCGGGAGCAATGGGGTTTCGCCAGAGGAGTCCGAAAGACGGGAGCATTGAAGGATACGGCTTCCGGAAGAGCAACTGAATGGGTGATGCGGCAGCATGGGAGACACGGCTGGCAGGAATCGAGCGGCTTGTGAATCTCTCTTGCCCCGCAATCGTGGTTTTCGACAGCGTCGGGCAGAGCCCCGAATACGAGGGACTCGGTGTGCGCGAAGTCAGCCAGTGTGAGTATCAACTGGCAGGTCAGAAGAATCTGGACGAGGATTTTGGTGATCTCGCTTCTCATAGAAGAAAAGTAGGTACGGGGAACAAAAGATGCAATCCCTCTTGTTATAGGGAAGCATGAAATCGAACAATAGTTGGCTTTCTGTTGTTCCCGCCACCCCATAAAGAGCACTGACCAATGAACACATCCATAGAGAAGGGAAAGTCTCCCCGAAACCCGATTATCACCCCATTGCCTGTTCTGTGTATGACGTCTTTGAGGCAGGGGCTCTCCATAAGAGGGTACTGCAACTTACAGTCAACGGAATTCCAAGGGAGGATGTCATCTATGACGTCTTCTCACGAGGAAGTCCTGACCGTTTCGCCTCTTTCGACGAACGAGAAGTTGACGATCAGGCTCGGCAGGATTGAATTGATTGTTGACCCATCGAACAAGAAATCGTATTTTCCTTACGAATGCTGACCGCTGTTCCACCCCTTTCTTCAAATAAACGAGAGATTCTATGAGCCATCTGTTCCTGGGAGCCGCTTCACTGTTCTTTCTTTTCTTTGACAATCCTCCGCAGTCGACCGAAGCGAAGAACGAGGGTCATCTTCGCAATGTGCGTCAGTTAACGTTCGGCGGTACAAATGCCGAAGCCTATTTCTCATTTGACAACAAGCGAATCGTGTTCCAATCCACCCGTTCGCCGCACGAATGCGACCAGATTTTCACGATGAACTTTGACGGCTCGGAACAGAAGCTGGCATCCACCGGTAAAGGCGTGACAACATGCGGATATTTCTTCCCTGACGGAAGACGGATCCTCTATGCCTCGACTCACGGGAAAGGCGACCAATGCTATCCCAGGCCGGACAAATCGAAGGGATACGTCTGGGGCGTGTGGAACGCTTACGATATCTACACCTCAAACCCTGACGGTTCGGATATCAAAGTGCTCTCGGCGACAGGCGGTTACGATGCTGAAGCGACAATTTCTCCCGCCGGAAACAAGATTATTTTCACCTCTTCGCGGGACGGTGATCTTGACCTGTATACGATGAACCTCGACGGCTCCGGCGTCACAAGGGTAACAAACGAACTTGGATATGATGGAGGCGCATTCTTTTCCTGGGACGGGAAACGGATTGTCTACCGGGCATTTCATCACAAGGACAGCTCGGCGGTGGCAGACTACAAGGCACTGCTGGCAGAGGAACTTGTCCGACCCACGAAGATGGAGATCTTCGTGAGCGATGCGGACGGCAAGAACCGGCGGCAAGTGACGAAGAACGGCGCTGCAAATTTTGCCCCCTTCTTTCATCCGGACGACAAGCGAATTATCTTTGCCTCGAACTCTCAGGACCCAAAGGGCCGGATGTTTCATCTTTATCTGATGAACGACGACGGGTCCGGCAGAGAGCAGATAACGTTCGATGGACATTTCAACGCCTTTCCCATGTTCACGAGGGACGGCAAGCAGGTGATTTTTGTCTCAGACAGAAATGCCAAAGGGCCCTATGAATTCAACATCTTCATTGCCGACTGGGTAGATTGAACACGACTAAAAGGAGTATCATGAAACAGCTACGAGGCTGTATTGTTCTTGTTCTGACATCTGTTTTCTTTTTCACACTCGGAGCACAATCCAAGAGAAACAACGACATAACCGTTGATGAACTTCGCAATCATTTGAAGTATATCGCTTCAGATGAACTCCAAGGGCGCCGCGCGGGCTCTGACGGCGCAGACAAAGTCGCGGAGTATATTGCGCGGGAATTCAAGGCCTACGGTCTCTCCCCTGCCGGAGAAGAAGGGACTTTCTTCCAACCGTTCGAATTCGTTGCCGGTGTCAAGATGGGATCCAACAATTCCTTTACTGCCTCCACGAAGGGAAAGGAAGTGAAGTTCTCATTGAACGAGGACTTTCGTCCGCTTGGATTCTCATCGACGGGGGTTTTTGAGGGGGCCGTGGTGTTTGCAGGGTACGGAATCGCTTCGAAGGAGAAGGGATACGACGATTTTGAAGGTATTGACGTCAAGGGCAAGGCGGTCATCGTCCTTCGGTTCCATCCCGAAGGAGACAACCAGCACAGCGACTTCAATCAGTATGCGAGTCTCCGTTACAAAGCTACAAAGGCAAGGGAACAGGGAGCGACGGCGCTGATCGTCGTTACGGGACCCGCCGATGCCGACAAGGACGAGCTGATGCGTCTCACCTATGACCAATCCGCGGGTTCCGCGGGGATCCCTTCGTTCACCATGACGCAAGCTGCGGTCAACCGACTCCTCCCTTCCGGAGGGATGACCGTCCAACAGCTTCAGGAAGGTATCAACAAGGAGAAAAAACCGCGCTCCATGATCCTCGACGGGGTCACGGTGAAAGCTGCGGCCGAGGTGGAAGAGATTCGAAAGACTTCGAAGAATGTACTTGGCTACCTCGAGGGATCTGAAGCCGGACTCAAGAACGAGGTACTCGTCGTCGGCGCACACTACGACCATTTGGGAATGGGAGGGGAAAACTCCGGCTCTCTTCAACCCGACACGGTTGCGGTTCACAACGGGGCTGACGATAACGGTTCCGGTACGGTCGGCCTCCTCGAACTTGCACAGTATTACGGCTCGCAACGAGCATCGCTCAAACGAAGCATGCTCTTCACTGCATTCACGGGCGAGGAGATGGGCCTGCTGGGATCGGCACACTTCGTCAAGGACCCGACGATTCCATTGTCACGAATCGTCACCATGCTCAACATGGACATGATCGGCCGGCTGAATGAACGGAAGCTGATTGTTTATGGGATCGGCACTTCTCCCGGGTTTGAGGAACTTGCTCAAAAGGCAAACGCCGATTCATCATTTGTGCTCAAGCTCAACAAGGACGGATTCGGACCGAGCGACCAATCCTCCTTTTACGGAAAGAACATTCCCGTATTCCATTTCTTCACCGATCTTCACGGAGATTACCATCGTCCCTCCGATGACTGGCAGACCATCAACTATGAAGGGATGCGGAAGGTGCTTGAATACGTTCGGACGATCGCAACCACTCTCGACACGACCGAAACAAAACCTCAATACGTTCAGGTTGAGCAGCCAAGGCCTGCCCAGGGAAGCGGCCGGGGAATCCGCTCGTATACAGGGACAATTCCGGATTTCGGCGAAACCGCAGCAGGGATGAAGATCTCAGGAGTCCGTGATGGAAGCCCTGCCGCCAAGGCAGGACTCCAGGGAGGGGACATCATCATCAAGTTTGGGACGATCGACATCAAGAACCTGTACGACTACACGTTTGCTCTCGGAGAATACAAGCCGGGCGACCAGGTGGAGGTGGTGGTAAAACGGGGCAACGAGACTGTGAAATTGAAGTTGACGCTCGAGCGAAGACCCTGATCCAGACTCTTGAACGCGAAAAAGCCTGAAGGCGGAATCCCGCCCTCAGGCTTCTTTTATTTCCAGCATACCTAATCCGTCTCAACCAGCGTGATGTATCGTGTCTTGCCATCTCTCAAGAGCCCGTCGAGCTTGTTGACGAGATCTTCGCTTTTTTCATCCAGATCGTCTTCCAACGCTTCATATTCTTCTTGAGTGGCGCACACGAATTGTTCGACAAAAGCGTTCTTCTTCCCCTTCTGCTCATAGATGGAGTAGTTCTTTTTGCGAACCGTCGTGAAGTGCTGTTTCATTTCCTTCGCAAGCCGTTCGTATTCATCCCTCCTGCCCGGATCGATTTCGTACGATATCTGAAGAATGACCTTTGCCATAATAATATTCCGTTCTATTGAGGAGGGTTAGACGAAGTTTCTTAACATGGAACGTACCTCTTTTTCGCTCATTCCAAAGTAATGCCCCAATTCATGGTAGAGCACCTCGGCAATTTTCCTGCGGATCATCTCCTCTCCCCTGCATTCCGCCTCGATATTCTTCTGAAAAAGGAAGATTGTATCGGGGACGGTCGGAAACGTACCGTACCATGTTCCACGGTAGCCGTACGGCACTCCCTGATACAGTCCCAACAAAGAACTCTCGTCCGTCCCAAGTGATTCCTGCAGATCCAAGGACGGGTAATCTTCCACCACGATGCTCACATTGTCGACCTTCTCGCGAAACTGGTCAGGTAGACTGTCGAATGCCTCCTGAGCGATATCCTCGAACTCCTTCCGGGTCATGATCACGCCATCTGGAGCAACAGATTCGGGATCTGCGTTGTGGCAACATGATAGAGGCTCAACGTGACAAGCAATACTATCAGAACCGCACCGACCGCCTTAAGGACGGAGAATCGATAAACGACCGTCATTCCTATCACGGCCAATGTGATCGCCCACCCTGCCATGAGTGTGTCGAATCCAATGAGAAGCAGGAATGAGACCGGCTTGATCACGTACGGATGAGGATTCGATGTAAAAAGATACATGCCAAACGTCAGAAGCTCGATCGGCAGAATCAATATGATCGAGAGAACGATTGGAATCAACGAGTACGCAAAGAGTGCATTGGAATTTCGGAACCTTTGGTTACTTCCAAGGACCCGCGCGACCAGATGGAGGAAGAGCGAAAGGAGTGGGGTGAGGACCATGCCGCCCACGACGCCGCTTCCGAGGGCCCAGGGGATCAGAAACAACAAAGAATCGAAATAGCTGCCCAGTTTGAGGTAGAAGAACGTCGTGAATGAAACTGACACGCCAAAACATGCGAACAGAAAAAAGACATAATTCTTGTGTTCTGCCAGCGTTATTGTCCTAAATGTTGCCCTTGGCGATTCAATGATCCCCCAAGCCGTCTCAAAGAAATTCAGGTTTGGGACCCGATTTTGGAGGTAACTCTTGCACTGGAGACAAACCGTGGCAAAATCATCATTGTCGTAGGAGCACGACGGGCATCTAAGCATCAAACTCCCGATGTTCGAATTCAAAAAAGATGTATGAACTTTGGCGGTTTGATGCAACAACTATGTTCTGCTTTAACGCCTGATCGGTCTGAATTTTGCGGTGAAATGGCGGAGCATGGGGGGCTCCTCTGTTATGGCGTACCCCGTGAGCTGCCGACGACGGTCATACACATCCATGATCACCTCAATGACAAAATCGATATGGCTTTGCGTATAGACGCGCCGCGGAATGGCGAGCCGGACGAGTTCCATCGAAGGCGAAATCAGGGTACCGGTCTTCTTATCGTACTTTCCGAACATGACGCTTCCGATTTCAACCGACCGGATTCCACCCGCGCGAAAAAGCTCGCAGACAATCGATTGGCCCGGGTATTGATGAGGCGGAATGTGATCGGCGAACCGCTTTGCGTCGAGATAGATTGCGTGCCCCCCGGGCGGTTGGACGATCGGAACGCCGGCCGCGGTGAGCTTTTCGCCGAGATACTCGACTGACCGGATGCGGTATGTGAGATAATGCTCGTCGAGTATCTCATTGAGCCCCTGGGCGATCGCCTCAAGGTCGCGTCCTGCCAATCCACCATACGTCGTAAACCCCTCCGTAACAATGAGGAGATTGCGCGCCTTCGTTGCCAGAGTACCGTCGTTCATTGCCAGAAATCCCCCCATGTTGACAAGCGCGTCCTTCTTGGCGCTCATGGTGCACCCGTCGGCGAGGGAAAAAATCTCGCGGGCAATTTCTTCGACCGACTTCTGGGCGAATCTTTTCTCTCTCTTCTTGATGAAATAAGCATTTTCGGCGAATCGGCACGCGTCGAGAAATAACGGTATCCCATGTTTCTTCAGCAGCTGTTTCGTCTCTCGAATGTTCTTCATGGAGACGGGCTGTCCCCCGCCCGAATTGTTGGTAATCGTCATCATGCAGAGCGGGATGTTGGCTGCTCCACGTTCTTTGATGAACTTTTCAAGCGCGGGAATGTTCATATTCCCTTTAAAGTCGGCAATCACCTCGGGTCTTTTTCCCTCTTCAGTTTGAAAATCAACCGCTTCGGCGCCGGAGAATTCGACGTTCGCCCGAGTTGTGTCGAAATGCGTGTTGTTCGGAATGAACTTGCCCGCTCCCCCCACAATCGTGAAGAGAATCTTTTCGGCTGCCCTGCCCTGATGCGTAGGAATGACATGCTTGAATCCGGTGAGTTTCCTGATGACCGATTCGAATCTGAAGAAACTCCTGGATCCCGCATAGGATTCGTCGCCGTCCATGATCCCCGCCCACTGTTTGGCGCTCATTGCAGAAGTGCCGCTGTCGGTAAGGAGGTCGATCAACACGTCATCGGCGGGAATCTTGAACGGGTTGAAGAAGGCCTTCTTGAGGATACGTTCCCTTTCGGAGACTGTGGTAAATCGGATTGGCTCAACGGATTTGATCTTAAAGGGCTCGATGATGGTCTTCATTTCTTTGCCTCAATGTCGCGCAAAACGCTTATTGCGGATTGCAGGTGGTTGCTGATCAGTATTTCGTGGTGTGCGGCTCCCCGTATCAGTCCCGACTTGTCGATGACGTAGGTGACTCTCAGCGGCATGCCGAATCGAACTGCTCCGTACAGTTTCATGATTGAACGGTTCTCATCGGAGCCGAGAGGGAAACGAAGATTCTTTTCTTTCGCGAATTCAAGATGCCTCTGCGTTGAATCAGCACTTATGCCTATCACAACAGCGCTCTGACCGCTCATTTCATCCAAATGGTCTGAGAACGCGCACGCCTCCGCTGTGCAACCGGTCGTGAAGTCTTTCGGATAGAAAAAGAGAACGACGTTGTTTCTTCCCCTGTACTCCGAGAGACGGAACATTTGTCCGGTATGTAGAGGGACCGAAAAATCCGGCGCCTCGGAGCCTACCTTAAGCATTGTCGGTCGAGGGCTTCGGAAAGAAGACGAAAGGCCTACTCGGAATGGTACTGAATGATGGAGAAGAGGTCATACCCCTTCAGGCGCTCTCTTCCGTTGAGGAATGCGAGTTCGATGAGAAAACTGCAGCCGACGATAATACCGCTCATTCTCTCGACAAGGCGGCATGTTGCCGCTGCGGTTCCTCCGGTGGCAAGGAGATCATCGTGGATGAGGATATGCTCTCCCGGTTTAATCGCGTCGGCATGGATCTCGATGCTATCACGTCCGTATTCCAGTTCGTATTCTTCTTTCAGCGTTTGTGCCGGGAGTTTTCCCGGTTTCCGCGCGGGAATGAAACCGACGTTCAGCCTGTCCGAGAGGGCCGCACCGAAAATGAATCCTCGCGATTCAATCCCTACAATTTTGTCGATGTGGACAGCCTCATAGCGGTCGGCAAGCGTATCAAGAGCTCCTTTGAATGAGGCGGGATCTTTGAGAAGAGTCGTTATGTCGCGGAAGACGATCCCCTTTTTCGGAAAATCGGGAACCGAACGGATCGACGAAGCGAGGTCTTTGGGTTTCACCACCGGACAGGTTCTTTCCTGAGAAAAGCCTCGATCCCCTTCTTGCAGTCATCGGTCATTCGCGTGAGGGCATTGAGATTTGCCGCATAGTCGAGGGCGTCGTTCGTTGACATGCCATGTATCCTGGCAAGGAGTTCCTTGATGAGACCCATGGAAGACGAGCTGCATTGTTTCACGAGGTCCTGTGCAAGCGTCATACCCGCCTGTTCAAGATCAGTCTCGGGGACTACCTGATTCACCAAGCCGATTCGTTGGGCCTCTTCGGCTGAAAGGATGTTTCCGCGGAGAGTCAGTTCTCTTGCGCGGGCTTCACCGACGCGCCTGACCAGAAAGATCATGACAAGGGCCGGAATGAAGCCGATGCGGACCTCCGTGTACCCGAACCGAGCAGTCTCTTTGGAAGCAACGACAAGGTCGCAGACGGTCGCCAGGCCGCATCCTCCTGCCAGTGCGTTCCCGTGAACAAGCGCAATCACCGGCTTCCGATGCATGGAAATCTGCAGGAAGAGCTTCATAAGGTTCATGGAGTCTTCCTGATTCTGGTGAAAATCGTATTGGGAGATGCGCTGCAGGTAGGCCAGATCGGCCCCGGAACAGAAGGACTCCCCTTCACCTTTGAGGAGAATCACCTTCACAGAAGAGTCTTTTTGGGCACTGAGAAAAGCGGAAGAGAGCTCGGAGACCATTGCATCGTCAAGCGCATTATGCTTCTCCGGACGGCTCAGCGTGATGCTGCAAACGCGCTGATCGACCTGATATTTGATGCGGGTGAAGTCGGCCGGTGCCATGACGTGATGAAAGTAGCAAGAAGCGATCCGAAAAGCAAGGTGAAGCCGGTGCAACAAAAAAATCCCGGTCGGTGACCGGGATTCGTTCCGCAGAAACGATCAGCACGATTACGCGTCGTAGTAGAGCATGAACTCGTACGGATGCGGTCTCAGGGCCATCGGTTTTACTTCCTTATCACGTTTGTACTCGATCCATGTTTCGATCAGGTCTTTGGTGAACACATCGCCGCGAAGCAGGAAGTCGTGATCCTTTTCGAGGGCCTGCAATGCATCTTCGAGGGAACCGGGTGTCGAAGGAACATCCTTCAGCTGCTCGGGATCCATATCGTAGATATTCTTGTCAAGCGGCTTGCCCGGGTCGATCTTGTTGATGACTCCATCGAGACCGGCCATAAGCAACGCTGCGAATCCAAGATACGGATTGCACGTTGGGTCGGGGCAACGGAACTCGATCCGTTTTGCCTTCGGATTTGAAGAGTACATCGGAATGCGGACGGATGCGGAGCGGTTGCGCTGCGAATAAGCCAGGTTCACGGGAGCTTCGTAGCCGGGAACGAGCCTCTTATAGGAGTTCGTCGTCGGGTTCGTCAGGGCGCAGAGGGCAGGTGCATGTTTCAGAAGGCCGCCGATGTAATACATCGCCATCTCGCTCAGCCCGGCATAACCGTTGCCTGCGAACAGCGGTTTGCCTGATTTCCAGAGGCTCTGATGGACGTGCATTCCCGATCCGTTGTCTCCGAAGATCGGCTTTGGCATAAAGGTGACCGTCTTCCCGTGCTTTTTTGCCACGTTTTTCGTGACGTATTTGTACAACAGATAGTTATCGGCCATCTTCGTCAGCGTGTCGCGATGCATATCAATTTCAGTCTGTCCGGCGGTAGCGACCTCGTGATGATGTACTTCGACTCTTATTCCAACATCCTGAAGGGTGAGGACCATGGCTGTTCGAAGATCCTGCAAAGTATCGATCGGAGAAGTTGGGAAATACCCTTCCTTGTAACGAGGCTTGTGTCCGAGATTCTGCGTGCCGTTTGACCCGCTGTTCCAGAATCCCTCTTCCGAGTCGATATGATAATACCCGTAATTGTATGACTGATCGTAGCGAATGTTGTCGAGAATGAAGAACTCCGGTTCCGGTCCAAAGTATGCCGTGTCTGCCACACCCGTTGAGACGAGATAGGTTTCGGCCTTCTTTGCGACGTGGCGCGGATCGCGCGAATAGCTTTCACGGGTGATCGGATCGGCGATGTCGCATGTCAGGCTCAACGTGGGCACAGCCGTAAAAGGATCTGCGAATGCGGAGATCGGATCCGGAAACAGGAGCATGTCGCTCTCATGGATCTTCTGAAATCCCCGGATGCTCGACCCGTCGAATCCGATTCCTTCTTCGAACACTTCTTCCGAGAATTCTCCGGTGGTGACGGAGAAATGCTGCCATTGCCCGAGCATGTCGCAGAATTTCAGATCGACGACCTTGATGTCGCGGTCCTTGATCATCTTGAAGACACTCGCAACGGCCTCGGACCCCTTTGTCTTTGATGCGGTTGCCATAGGACTCCTTGTGATAGGATGGGAAGTTATTTGTGGTTGGTAACTCTTATTCTCAATGTCTCTTTCGACGTCGAAAGCACCACGCTGGTTGTGGTCTTGACAACTCCCTGCCACGACTGAATTTTCGCAAGAAGTTTTTCCAGGCTCCCGGTGTTTTCAGTCCTCACCTTCAGCATGTGTGTACCCTCGCCGGTAACGGCGTGGCACTCCATGATTTCATCGGAGTTCGTCAGATGTTCGACAAACTGACTGAAGTGCTTTGATGAATCCACCGTGACAGTGATGAACGCGGTAATGTCTTTTCCAAGTTTCTTGTGATCGAGCTTGGCAAAGTAACCGGCAATGACGCCGGACTCTTCGAGTTTTCTGAGTCTTTCGCTTACGGCCGGAAGGGAAAGCCCGACACGTTCGGCAAGGTCGTTCCTTCGTGTCCGACCCTCTTTCTGGAGGATTTCCAGGATTTTTGTGTCAATTTCGTCAAGCATTAGGAGAGAGTTAATATACTAAGGAAATGCGGTCCCGGGGACGAATAAAGTAAGGAAATTGCTACTTCTGATTTACAAATATAAGGTACCGCCAAGAAGATGTCAAGAGTATTCTCGTACAAAAAAAAGACCGCATCCTGTTGCCGGAATGCGTTCAGACGAAACGGATCTTGCGCCGCTAGTCGTCTCCCTCTCCTCTTTGATAACGAATCACACCTTCGAACACTGTCATTTGGACGTTGAAGTCACGGTCAAGAACGACGAGATCGGCATCCTTGCCAACCGCCAGGATCCCCTTATGGTGTTCAAGGCCGAGAACCTTGGCTCCATTCAGGGAAGCCATCCGAACTGCCTTGGTAATCGGGACTTCCACGAGCTGCACCATGTTCTTTACGGCCTTTTCCATCGTCAACGTGCTGCCCGCAAGGGTCCCATCGGCAAGGTAGGCCTTGTTTTGGTGCACCCGGATCGTCTGATCCATGAACGTGTAGTCCCCGTCGGGCATTCCGGAGGCGCGAATAGCATCGGTAATCAGGAGGATGCCGCCTTCCCCTTTGATCTTGAACAGCAGCTTCATGACAGCCGGGTGGACGTGAATCCCGTCCGCAATGAGCTCGATCTTGAGCTCGTTCTGAAGAAGAGCGGCTAATGCCACCCCAGGCTCTCTGTGGTGAAACGGCTTCATGGCATTGAACATATGGGTCACATGAGCGGCCCCGTTGTCGATGGCGTTAAGAACCTCCTGATACGTCGCCGCAGAATGCCCAATGGAGAGAACGACATCCTTTGAAGCGGCGATCCTCATGATTTCGTCCACACCCGGCAGTTCGGGCGCGATGGTCATGAGGCGCACAAAGCCCTGGCTTGCCTCGAAGAGCCGCTTCCACCCCTCGATATTTGCGTCCCAGAGCGCATCAACCTTCATAGCGCCGTGAAGCTCACGATTGATAAATGGACCTTCGAGGTGGATCCCCCAGACGTTCGATCTCTGCGACCCTGTAATGAAATTGACAATTCGAGTGATGTCATCAATCATCTCCTCTTCCGGTTTGCTGTAGAGCGCTGCCAGCATTCCGGTGGTGCCGTGTTTGAAGTAAAAGGAAGAGATGTTTTCGGTTGCTTCTCGTCCTACGTCGGCAAATCCGTGTCCTCCTCCGCCGTGGACCAACACGTCAATAAACCCCGGGGTCAACATCATTCCCTCAAAATCAAACACCTTCACGCCCGACGCAATCTCTACCTCCCCAACCGGCCCCACCGCGGCGATTCGCTTACCCTGGATCAGCAGCGCTCCCTTTTCTATGACTCGAAACGGGGTGATGATATCGACGTTCGTAATGACAAAAGAATTGGATTTCACGATGATGTCAGTTCTTTCCTGAATTACGCAATAAACGGATTGCTTCCCTGATGTCAGGCGCCCGAAATACCGATGTGCCCGCCACGAGTACGGTTGCTCCCGATTTCACTGCGTCCGGCGCAGTCTTCGGATCGATACCGCCGTCGACCTCAAGGTGGATGGATCTTCCCGATTCGCGGATCATGGCACTCGTCTGACGCAGTTTTTCCCCCGTCCCTTCCATGTATTCTTGACCCCCAAAACCGGGGTTGACAGACATGATCAGGATAAGATCGACGGCTTTGACGATACCGCGCAAAACCTCAGTCGGGGTGGCAGGATTGATGGCGACTCCGGCCTTTGCTCCAAGATCGTGAATGCGGTCGATGGTTCCCTGAAGGTCAGGGCAGGTCTCCTGGTGGACTGTTATGAGGTCGGCGCCGGCTTCTTTGAACGCTTTGATGTACCGATCAGGATTCTCGATCATCAAGTGCGTATCGAGGAGAAGCGACGTTCTCTTTCTGACGGACGCGACGACGGGCGGACCAAAACTGATATTCGGGACAAAGTGGCCATCCATGATGTCAAGATGAAGCCAGTCTGCGCCGGCTTCGGTCACAAGGTTGATCTGTTCATGGAGGCGGGAAAAATCTGAGGCGAGGATAGACGGGGCGATGATTACCGCATTCATTTCGGAAGTGTCATCAGTTTTCAAGGTTCGTTTTCTGATCTGCTCTCTGTGAAACGAAGAGGTCTATCCCCTGTCCTGCGGCTGCAAATCCTCCCGGCCGCGGGTATTGGTCGATAATCGTATTCGGGAGCAGGTTGTTGTTGACCTGGAATGTGATGTTCCCCGGCTTCAGCCCCGCCTGGATAAGAATTCGTTCCGCTTCGGCCAGAGGCTTGCGGACCAGGTTGGGGACAGGGATACGGTCTGCACTGGGTCCCTGGCTGGCAACAACGGAGATGGGGGAGCCGGAACGGACATTCGTTCCCGGCGGTATCGCCTGATCGATGACGGTGTTTTCCGGAAAGGAAGTGGAAACCTGGTAGGTAACATCCCCCAATTTGAGATTGAATCGCTCGAGCGTCAAAGCCGCATCGCGCACGGATTTTCCCCTGAGTCCCGGAACCGCGGTGAGCGTCTCTCCCCCGCTGACGGTGAGGTACACGCCCCGTCCGAATTTGACTTCAGACCCGGCCGCGGGAATTTGGGCTGCAACCGCTCCCTCCGGAACTGTTTTGTCCGCTCGGATTTCCGCCTGCTTTCCTTCGAGCCCCGCTTCCTCCAGCATCTGCAGTGCGACCTCGACATTCATCCCCACGACACTGGGAACCTTTGTCGTTTCCCCTTGTTGGACATACCGTGGCATCACGATATCATCGACAATGAAGAACAAAACCAGCAAGACGCCGCAAAGGATTGCGAAAGACTTCAGGGCGGGAAGAACGTCGCGGAAGCTCTTCATGTTGAAAATATATACAAATGTCGTTTGACTTACAAGGTTCGATTCGATCACGACATTGCGACGGACTTAATTCTTTCTTATTCTGATCGGCAGCTACTTCTCTACGCCGCGCCCAACGATGACCGCTTCCACGTCAGAAAAGTTCACGAGATTCCAGGAGGATATCCTACGGACCATCCTCTATTTCGATATTTTTCGTCATCCCCTCACGGCCGAGGAGGTCTATCGTTATCTCCC
>DATDRF010000009.1:0-18820 GCA_035291905.1 Bacteroidota bacterium | reverse complement strand
AGCAAAGAAACTGCATTCGTTCCAACAGATGAGGTGATATACTATTCGACATTGCCCGCTGTTCAAGTGATTGGATATTATCCACCTGCCGCATTGGAACTGAAGAGGTGAAATATGAACGGTTTCCTCCTGATGACCTTTGTTAGCACATTGCTCGGAAGTTCATTCGATTCTCATTTATCTTATTGCTTTCGGGAAGTGATACATGCTGACACAATCAAATATAACAGTGCATCATTCCAGGGGACAGTCTCTGCAAAAGGAGCAGATGGCACTCTTGCACCGCTTCCTGGGGTGAACGTACTTCTCTTGGGCACAACGTTTATGACCCTGACATCCGAGCAGGGGAAATTCCTTTTTTCCAATATACCGCCAGGCAGCTATAAGGTATATATGATCAAGGATGGTTTTGAGCCTTATACATCACCAATTCTTGAGTTTGAATCTGGCACAAAAAAGGGGATGAAGATTGCGCTTCTGAAAGCGCTCGAAAAGAGAGCCACAGTTCCTCTAGGTATCCCAAAGGAGAGGACTCTCGAAGGGAGTATCATTGATCATCTCAACGGCCGGCCAATTGAAGGGGTCGGAATCGAACTTCTTGGATCAGGACTATCGGCGGTCACTGATGATTCCGGGCACTTCCTCATTTCCCCTGTTCCCAAAGGGAAATTTCGCATGCGTGCATCTCGTTCAGGATATCAGACTATGATAAGTCCTTTGGATTTTGAATCAAGCCCCTACATAAAGCACTACCTTGTGATGTACCCAGGGCCACTCAAGACAGTTCAAGAGGGATACACTACTCTCTATGATGCACCGGCCAGAACTCTGGAAGCAATTGAACCTGAATACCCCGAAAAAGCTCTTAGGGATTCCCTTGAAGGTACGGTCTGGCTGAATGTTTTCGTTGACGAAGGGGGAAACCCCAAGAAGATCGAGATTTTGAGACCTTCAGGGAATGAGTTTGAGGCAGCCGCAATGACTGCGATAAGAAAATGGAAATTCAAGCCGGCCATCCTCCAAGGGAAACCTGTGAAAGCGCAGTTAACTGTCCCCGTAATATTTAAGCTCAAGCCCAGGAAATAGATCCTGGGATTAGTGAATCTCGAGCCTGCCAAAAGACAACGATGGGTCAAAAGTGACAAGGCGGGGATGATGACCCGCCCTGTCGACTTAGTTGACCAGTTTGCAGTCTTCTACTGGCCGCCGAGAATCAACGGGAGTCCGTCTTTGCCGCCTCCCACAATCACGATTTTCGAATTCTGTGAAGCTGCAAGTTTCTCGGTTGCCTCGATCCCTTTCCAGCGCAGCAGCTGCTCGCTAATGCCGCGGGCAACGATGTGCTGAAAGTCCGCGATGCCCTGTGCCTCAATGCGTTTCCGATCTGCTTCCTGGCGTTCTTTTGTCAGAATGAACTCCATGCGCTGACTTTCCTGGTCTGCCCTCTGTTTCTGCTCAATCGCTTCCGTTAGCTGAACGGGCAGCCCGACATTCCGCAGTGGTGTCGTCTCCACGATGACTCCCCTCGGTGCAACGGCCTTCGCCAGTTCTTCCTGAATGGAAACGGCGAGTGCTTCACGTTCAGTGGAATACAGCGCGCTGGCTTGAAAGCTCGCTGTGACCGCCCTGCTGATCGAACGGAATTGCGGTACGAGAATGACGCCCTCGTAGTCTCCGCCACTGATGGTTTTGTAGACGCGCGCAGCGGAATCCGGATTGAGGCGATAGAGAGCGCTGATCTCCAGCTCAATGGTAAGACCCTCGCGCGAGAGGACCCTCATGGCCTCCTTGTGCTCCTTCGTTTGCACCGAGTATTTGTGCACACGAGCGAGCGGGTTGACAGGATTGATCCCGGCAAAGAGCGGTTCTTCAGACACAACTCCGAAGAAATCAACGACTCCGACATGTCCTGCCGGTATGACAGTGAAACATTGACTGATCGCAACGAGTGAAAAACCGCCAATGACCGCAAGAGCAGCGTTTGCCGTCTTCTGATACATTGCGTTGAACGATACCCTCTTCCGGGCGTTTTGCCAGACAAAGAAGGCAACAATAACAATGATAAGACTTAAGATGAAGAACATGGTGACCTCCTGGTGATAGTAGTAATACTCATTGTTGGGGTTGAATCACATCATACACGTTTGGATCTGAAGAACGAGTCTTCCCCCCGCCTGTCCATTCTCCCGCCTCACGCTGCACCGAACGGAAGTCTCCGATTCCTGCCCCGCCGTGATCGTCCTGCGCCCCCACAAGCACTGTGTACCTCCACGACGATTGTGGCCGGCCGATAAGCTCTGTCGGAAGAGAAAAGGAGATCGACCTGCTTGCCGCATTTCCCAGCGGGTTCTTTTCATCCCCTTCAACGGGCCGATACTCTGCGAGAGTAGTCCCTTGGGCATCCTGTACGAGAATCCCTCCACCCACAAAGATGATCGATTCGAATGCGGAATTTTTCGGGAGGGTGAAGCCGGAATTCCGTCCAATTGCCGTTTGTCCCGATCCGGTCACACCGTCCTTATCGATCGCAATGGCCGAGAACGTGAGTTGAAATCCGTACTCGGGATGCCAGCCGGGATTGGAAAGATTTCGGAACTCG
This sequence comes from Bacteroidota bacterium, assembly GCA_035291905.1. Lineage (GTDB taxonomy): Bacteria > Bacteroidota > Ignavibacteria > UBA10030 > UBA10030 > JACPLA01. The sequence continues at coordinate 16,221 of DATDRF010000009.1, read as the reverse complement.
AGCAGGAAGTGCACATTTCCTTCAGATTCAGAAACCGAAAAGCGTTTTACGTCAAGGCTTCCGTCTTGAAGATTCGGCGTTGAAGCGTAGCGATAGGAACCCGTCCCTACGTCGTCATTTTCCGGATCGGACACGTCGTAGTTGCGCCGGGCGTTTGTCGTTGACCCCTTTATCTCGCTGAGGGTGAGCAGCCGGTGCGACGGCCCCTTCATTGAAGCAAGGCCCGGGCGGATAACAGGGCTTGCCAGGGTCAGGGGGCGTTTTTGGGCCTCGTCTTCCACCAGACGCTGCACATTCATTTGAGAAATCCTCTCTCCCCCGGCGTCCTCGATGGAGACATCTCCGCCGCTTACGGTCAGCGTCGCAGTTGAGCCGGGCGCCAGCATGTAGGCGAAATTCTGCTCAACGTTTTCGAGTTGCCACGTCACCACAACATCGACTGTGGGCGCGCCGGCGGGCGAAGCCAATGTGATGACTCCCTCGGAAGGTGCAGACTGGAAATGTGCGCTGATCGCGGTGGATCCAAACGGGATGTTCACGGCGGCGCTGCGAATTGAAGAAGGAAAACGGGGATGGAGTTCAATTCTGTTTTCCACGGCGTCGGCCGAGATGCCGAGATAATCCTGATAGGCCACCCGAATAAACTCGGCCAGGCTCCACGCCTGTGAAAATGTTCCCGAGAGGCGAGGCTCTCCCTCTCGGGCTCGTGGAGCTGCATCGAGGAGCTCCGACATCGTTCCGACGGCCCCGCGATCGAGGATTTGGCGGACCATGTTATCGGTCACCTGATAGGCAAGGTCGGAATACCCAAACCTTGTTGCGGCGCTGATCCAGGGTCCTGCGAGCCATGTCCAAACGATGCCATTGTGATAGGCCGCATCCTGCACATAGTAGGGCTCATAATGATGATAGGGGTGGAAGCGGGGATCATCCTGGGAAAGAGATGCGACCCCGTGCTGATACACCAGTCTCTCGGTGACACGCTTGAAGGCATTAAACTGGATCTCCGCGTCGCCGATAAGGTCAAGGGTGAAGAGCTGGTTGGGCCGCAGCGATCGGTCTCCAGTACCGTCTTTCCTTAGATGGTCATAGATCTCCCGCGTCGATGGATCAATGAAGAGCCGGTTGAAGGAAGATCGAACATTCTCCGCCGCAGAGAACCAGTTTTGGAAGCTGCGCGGGTCTCCGACCGTTTGGGCCATCCACGCTGCAACAAGGAGTTGTTTGTACCAGAGCGCCTGGATATCGTTGGCCCTGTTGCCTCGCGGGCTCCACGGACCGCCCGGGCCGACGGCGTCCATCCAGGTTTCGGCATCTTCATGCACAAGAAGGAGGTCTTTGTCGACGCGGTGCCTGAGCGAGCCTTCCACGGTTCGTTTCACAACGGGATACATCTCCCTCACAAATGCCGTATCGCCCGACGACGTTGCGTAATCGCCGAGAGCGAGAACAAACCACGGAGTCCCATCGGTCGTATTGTAGCTCATGGAAGTTGTCGTCACGAGGTTCGGTATCCTTCCCTCCATCATGCTTGAGTAATCTTTTTCCTGCCACTCGGCAAACGATCGGAGAATCGCTTTGGCGTCGCGGAAATTACCTGTGGCAAGGGCAATGCCGGGAAGTGAGATGAAAGAATCACGCCCCCAATAGTTGCTGAACCACGGGAGTCCGGCAAAGATCCCTTTTTTGCCCTGGTTCATGACAAGCGCATCGGCTGAGAGAATCGCCCAATGGAGGGCTTTATCGAACCGTTCGTTATCCGTGCGAACAAAAGCCCTTTGCAGGATACGCTCCATCCGGGTCCGGCGGGACTGAATCATCGACTCATAATTCCGTTCCACACGGTCGAGGAGAAGTACCGTTTCGTCCATGGTATCTCCTGCCACCAGAACGGCGACCGCACGGCCGTCCGTGACAGTTGCCCGGACAGATGCGGGAGCGAAGCGATGTCCGCGGGGAAATGATCCCGGAGCCGCATTGGAGTTTCCGAGGATTGAAATGCCGATCCATGCGGGCTCATTGTCCCGGGGCGTACGGCGCGGATGGCTCTTTGCGGCCACATAAGCCGATGACCCGGCAATATTGACAATGTAGTCGTTCCCGTCCTGCGAAATACCGAAGACCGGTTGAATTGCCAGTTCGGTTCCCTTCACATTGGCCAGCTCAACCACGAGTGCGTTGACCGAATCGAGGAACGTAACGGTCTCCTGAACGCCGACCTTGTATGATCGCGTGAACTGGTGCGGGGAAACGCGGGCCAGATGCACATCGGTTCGCACGAGATCTTTTCCGTCGACCAAGATTGCATAGTCGTCAAGTACCTTTTTCGACATGACATGCCAGCCCTGCCAGCCCGAGCTCTGTTCATTGCTTGATTCCGTATAATAGAATCCGGCCTCCTTGTTCGTGTAGCCTATTTCACGCGACGAATCGTAAACTTCGATCGTCAATTCGTCGAGCGTCACGGGATCGGTGCCGGCAGGCTCCCTGCCGCAAGCGGAGAGGAGAACGAGAGGAAGCAAGAGGAGAAGGAATCGTGTCATATCGAAGGTTTCGGAGTTTTTTCAACTTACAGATTTTTGACGCGAGCCGCAACGAGAACCGGGTCATTCTCGTTTAGTTTTTCTCTGCGCTCTTTGCGCCTCCTTTGCGCTCTTTGCGGTTAGATTCCAACCGCAGAGGCCGCTAAGAAGGCGCAGAGGACGCAAAGAACGAAATTCCATTTTCTTTCAGGAGAGATCATTTTATCGTATCTTTGAGTACTGAAAGGAATTTCCATGCTCGAAACTGCCATTGAAGCCGCGCGCGAAGCAGGGGCGCTGCTGAAGCTTCACTCCGGAAAAGCCCGATCCATTGAGCGCAAGGGAGGACAGGAGACGAATCTTGTCACCGAGATCGACAGGCGCTCAGAGGAAATCATTATCGACCGAATCCGAAGGAAGTATCCCCATCACGATGTTCTTGCGGAAGAATCGGGCGGGAAGGAGAGACATTCCGACTATTGCTGGATCATCGATCCGCTTGACGGTACCACCAACTTCACGCACGGGCTTCCGATTTTTTGCGTTTCGATCGGACTGGAGCACAATGGCGAGATTGTCGCAGGCGTCGTGTTCGACCCGAATCATGACGAGCTGTTCACTGCAGAGAAAGGGAAGGGGGCTTCGCTCAACCGAAAACGGATCCGGGTATCAACGGCAGACCGGCTGATAAACAGCCTTCTTGTCACGGGATTTCCGTATTCGCTCAGAGAGGAACCCGACGAGATCATCCGGCATTTCAACAACTTCCTGCTCGAATCCCAGGCCCTCAGGCGACTGGGGTCGGCTGCATTGGATCTGGCCTATGTTGCTGCAGGCAGATTCGACGGCTTCTGGGAGTCAAACCTGAATCCCTGGGACATGGCGGCTGGGGTGCTGATGGTTCAGGAGGCGGGTGGGAAGTTCACTGATTTTGAAGGGAACCCGTCGACGGTGTACAAGAAAGCGATTCTGACTTCAAACGGTTTGATACATGAACAGATGATGGAAGTGCTCAGGAGAGGACAATCAGTGAAGAAGTAAAAATGAAAAAGGAAAAAAGGAGCGACGTAAAACGTAAGAAGTAAGAGGCAAGAAGTTCCACTGTTAACTGATGACTGAAAACTGATAACTTATTCTGCACTTACTGCTGACAGCAGTCAGCCGACCGCTGATCGCTATAACACGTTCACCAGATCCAACGCCATCATTCCGAAAATCCCCAGCATCAAAAGAAGAAACGCCCCAAGGACGGCCAGGTAGCCCACTGAGCCTTTCGTCGCATCCTTATCGATTTCCCTGGTCAGAAGCGTTCGCACCGAGATATCCCCGTTGACCTGCACCTGGCAGGCAAGCCGCATCGTCGGAGTGACCTTCCGCTTGATCAGTCGGCCGGCAATCAATGTCTCCTCTTCGGGAGTCCTCGGATTAACCCCTTTTCCGTCGACGATTTCCACCACATCGGATGAACAGGGAAGGGAGACCGGACCCAACGCGAGGTTGAAATGCAGCAGGCGATGGAGCGGGTTGTAGAGCTGAACGCCGCCTCTGAGGGCGGCTTTTCGAAGGTTTGTCCCTGGAAGGACATCGATGGACTTGCGATCTGTGAGGAAGTGTATTGCGGGCATCTCCGGTGAAAGCTCCTTTCGTAATTAGTCGTTTTCGTATTTTTTCATTGTTCCCGGCGGAACCGTATAGATATAACTCTGCAGATACTCCAGGTTTCGTTCTTTCTCATCGAGGTCGACCATGAGGAGGTCTCGAAGGGAGACAACGCCGAGCAAGTGGTCCCCTTTGACGACGGGAAGATGCCGGCAATGAGCCTTCTGCATTTTCTTGAGACACGATTCATACCCCTCGTCGGCCTCGGCTACAACAAGCTTGGTGGTCATGACGTCTCCGACGACCAATGACTTGGGATCGAGTCCCCGCGCCACCACTCTTTTGACAACATCGCGTTCCGAAAAGATCCCCACCAGCCGTTTGTTGTTCATGACCGGGACCGCACCGATGTTCTTTTCCGCCATATAACGAACTGTGTCCGCCACCGATTGGCTCCGATCCACCGAAAAGAGTGGACGCTCTCCTACAATCTCGCTTATCGCTTTCATAAATCCTCCCTCCATAATCATGCGTGGTCGGACTCTGCCTCGTGTTTTCTGCACGTGCTGGCAAAGTAAGAACTTTTCCTGTTTGAGGCAAGGAATGAGGCTGATTGGCAACAATCCTCAATCGGACATTGCTTGTCGGCAGGCGGAGATTGGTTTGAGGGCTTGGTAGTGTCTCAATTTCGATTATAGACTACAACGCAGAGTCGCACCCGCCCGACCGAACACGAACCGACTTCGCAACGGTCGTTCGGGCGGGAAGGGCGCAGACCTGCCTGCCCTACGAGTCTTACGACTCGATAGAGTCGTAGACCGAAGTGATTCATTCACCATTTCAATATAGTGGAATGGTCGGCACGCAGGCAGGTCTCTGCGTTAAGAACTACATCCAAATTGAGACACTACCGATGGCTTCCATCGCTTGAATAGTGTTGAGATTGTCAATACATTGATCAATGCGCAGTTGGCAGGAGTTGGGGGCATTTCCGAACAAATGAACACGAAGGAACTATACTGATATGAGAATTGGAATTTTGACAGGAGGGGGAGATGTACCCGGTTTGAACCCCTGCATCAAGGGTGTCGTCTATCGCGCTGTCGACAACGGGGCCGAGGTCATCGGAATCCGGCGCGGATGGGGTGGGTTGCTGGAGTATGATCTTTCAAAGCCCGAGGAAGACGGACACAATGTCCTTCGGCTCGACAAGATGAACACACGGACAATCGACAGGACCGGCGGAACATTTCTCCACACGTCACGCACGAATCCCGGCAAGGTGAAAGCCGCGGAAATCCCGCAGTTCCTCAAATCGGCAAGCTTTGCCTCAAAGGTCGTCGACGGAAGGGTTGATTGCACTCCGCATATCCTCAAAGTGCTGGAACATCTGAAGATCGATGTCCTCATCACGATCGGTGGAGACGATACCCAGAGTTATTCGGTCAAACTGCACAAGACGGGATTCCCCGTCATTGCGATTCCCAAGACGATGGACAACGATGTGTTTGGGACGGACTACTGTATCGGGTTTTCCACTGCCGTTACGAGGAGCGTCGATTTCATCACGGCTCTGCGAACGGTAGCCGGATCCCATGAGCGCATTGCAATCGTCGAGTTGTTCGGCCGCAACTCGGGAGAAACGTCACTGATCTCGGCATATCTTGCCGGCGTCGACCGGGCCATCATCTCCGAAGTACCGTTCAATCCGGACAGACTTGCCGAACTTCTTGATGAAGACAGAAAACACAATCCCAGCAATTATGCGCTCATGACCATTTCTGAGGGCGCTACAATGGTTGGCGGTAGCATTGTCGAGACCGGGCCGGAAGACGCGTATGGCCATCGTAAGCTGGGCGGGGTCGGAATTCTCACGGAAGAGTATATAAAGAAGAAACTGCACACTCATACGGTGTACCAGCAGGTTGCGTATCTTATGCGGAGCGGCGAGCCCGATGCGCTTGATCGGATGGTCGCGTTCAGTTACGCGAGCCTTGCGACGGATCTGGTGCTGAAGAAGGAGTTCGGGAAAATGGTGGCGCTGCGGGAGGGAAAATACACAACAGTTCCAATCGATACACTTACGCAGGGAGTCAAACGGGTGGACGTGGATGCCCTGTACGATAAGGAACAGTACAGGCCCAAAGTATCTCATCTGCTCGGAAAGCCGATGTTCCTGTATTGAGATTCACGCTTTCGGCTGAAGGTTTTGCGCACAAAACGCGACTCGAGAGGGTCGCGTTTCTGTTTTTCCTGGTCACCCTGGCCGTCTTTGGCACAGGATGTGATCTTCACTCTCCTCAACAGACATCATCTGATCCCTTTCGAGTGATTCTCGCCGATGTTTCCAAGCGGAAGGAGGGGTGTAGTGTGCCACGCCCGTTGAAAACTTCAACATGCAGTTGACCTCTTCAACACTGTTTCCGAAGCCTGGAGGACTCAATGTCAGCCCATCTTGCCGTTTCACGTCGCGACTTCATTCGTTGGGCCGTTGCAGCGCCCGTCGCCCTTGAATTTTCGGACGAGTTTTTGCCGAAACTCGCTGAAGCGTTACGGGAGGCTGTGAAGGAATACCCGATCATCTGGCTTCAGACATCCACATGCAGCGGGTGCTCGGTTTCTGTAATCAACACGATTCATCCAAGCATCAAAAACGTGATTTTAGAACAGGTCTTACCCGGTCATCAGTTGATCCTGGCGTACCATGGGACACTCATGGCTGCGACGGGATCGCTCTCCGTTGACGCGGCGAAGGAGGCGGCGAAAAAGCACGCAGGGAAATATGTGCTCGTGGTTGAAGGAGCCATTCCGACGAAAGCGAACGGGGTGTACGGTTCGATTGGAGAGGAAAACGGAAAACCGATGACGATGCTCTCGTGGATTGACCTTCTGGGGCGCACCGCCATGGCTACACTGACAGTCGGAACATGCGCGGCCTATGGTGGGTTGCCAGCGGCCGAACCGAATCCCACCGGTTGTGTTGGAGTGTCTGACGCGTACACAACTCTGGGGATCACGACTCCGGTGATTAACATTCCGGGCTGTCCCTGCCATCCCGACTGGTTCATCGGAACGGTAGCAAAGATTCTCCTCTATGGGATGCCTCAGCCGAAAGAGCTCGACGAGTTTGGACGGCTCAAGTTGTTTTTTGGCCGATCCGTTCACAATCGTTGTGTAAATCGCGACTATCTGGATGAGGGTATCTTTGCATCGAAATTCGGTGAAGAAGGATGTCTGCTGGAACTTGGCTGTAAGGGTCCATTCACGAATGCCGACTGTCCGATTCGTCTCTGGAACGGGAGCGTCAGCTCGTGCCTCAATGCCGGAGCGCCCTGTATCGGGTGTACGGAAAAAGGGTTTCCGGATGCACATTCACCAATCTACCAGCGGAGGTGACCGCTATGGAAACTCTCAAAACGACGGTAATTATTGATCCGATGACCAGGATTGAAGGCCATCTGAAGATTGAAGCGACTCTCGACAACAAGAAGGTCGTCGATGCGCGGTGTGGCGGTACTCTCTACAGGGGATTCGAGCAAATCCTGATTGGGAGAAACCCGCTTGACGCGGTCCAGATCACTCAGCGGTTCTGCGGCGTGTGTCCGATTCCTCATGCCATTGCGTCCGCGCAGGCGTTGGAGAATGCTTTTGGGATAATGCCTCCGAACAACGGAAGGGTCATCCGAAATATCATGCAGGGGGCAAACTACATTCAGTCCCACATCCTGCATTTTTACCATCTTGCTTCGCTCGATTACTACCGCGGTCCCGATGTTCCGCCGTTCTATCCCAGGTATGAGGCGGACTACCGGATGCCGAAGTCGGTGCATGATGAACTCCTCCAGCACTACATTCAGGCATACCAGATTCGACTGAAAGCACACGAACTCTGCGCGATCTGGTCGGGAAAAATGCCGCATGCGGCCTCCATTGTGCCCGGGGGTGTAACCATCATACCCAGAATCGACAACATTACGACGTCGTTGTGGAGATTGAAAGAACTCAGGGATTTCATCGATAGTGTCTACATCCCCGACGTTATGACAATTGCAGAGGTGTATCGCGACTACTTCAGCATCGGGAGAGGATGCGGAAATTTCCTGGCTTACGGGCTGTTCGATCTCGATGCGGAGCCCGATGTTACGAAGCGGAAACGGTACATTTCCATGGCAAGAATGACTGATGGAAAGTTGGAGACGGTTGATCCCAAAAACCTCACGGAAGACGTCAAATACTCCTGGTACGAGTCGAAAAGTCATCTTCATCCAGGGAACGGTGAAACAAAACCAAACCCGTCGAAATCGGGAGGGTACAGCTGGCTGAAATCTCCGCGGTACGCGAGCAAAGCGTATGAAGTAGGCCCCCTTGCCAGAATGGCCATGATTCACGCCTCGAAGTCAAATTCCAAGGCGGTTGGCCTTCTTGACGATGCTCTCAACCGTCTGCAGCTCGAACCGGACGCCCTGCAATCGGTCATGGGACGACACATTGCGCGGGCAATCGAATGCAAACTTGTGGCTGATGAGATAGAGTCGATGATCATGCAGGTGAAACTCGATGAACCGGTTTGCGCGGATCACAAGATTCCGGAATCTGCCGAAGGAATGGGCCTCTGGTGCGCGGCGAGAGGGGCTCTTGGGCATTGGATCAGCATCCGAAACGGAAAGATCGCACGCTACCAGGCCGTTGTCCCGACGACATGGAATGCCTCCCCTAAGGATGACCGCAATCAACCCGGCCCGATCGAACAGGCACTTATTGGGACCGAAATTGAAGATTCCCAAAATCCGTTTGCACTCGCACGCATCGTGCGCTCCTTCGATCCCTGCATTGCCTGCGCTATTCATCTCATTGAACCAGGGAAACCGGTCAGGCAATTCAGAATCGTATGAGCACAAAGCCGATTCTTGTCCTGGGCCTGGGAAATCTTCTTCGATCTGACGAAGGAGTGGGAATCCATGTTGTCAGAGAGCTATCGCAGAAGCGGCTTCCCGAGACAGTGGACGTTGTAGATGGGGGGACCTTAGGGGCGGAACTTATCGGTGCTATTCAGGGGCGAAAAAAGGTCTTTCTTGTCGACGCAATGCGGACTGATGCTGCGCCCGGTTCAGTGCTGCGCGTACCCTTTGGCGAGCTGAAGCCTGACATTTCCCGTTCGATGTCGGTGCACGGGACCGGAGTGGGAGAACTCCTTTACTGTTGCGGGAACCTCATCCCCCGACCTGAGATCGTTATATACGGGATTGTGCCAAAACTGATTGATCGATGGAGCATGAATCTGACTTCCGTGGTGCAATCCCGCATTTCTTCGATAATTTCCGTGATTCTTGATGAGATCACGACAGGGGAGGCGCCTAGAGGGATTTCACTTCCCCGGCAGTCACTCTCGCAATGATGAGCTTTTTCTTCTGCGGCGTTTGAGAGGTGATATGAAATGCTGCGGAAAGGCGTGTGCGTGAAGAGGAGACCGCATCGTCACGGTCTGTGAGGAGCTGGGCGAGGGGCTCTCCGATTTCGACAGAGTCGCCGACTTTTTTCCTTAGTATAATGCCTGACTTGGTGTCGATCGACTCGTCGACTCTTGTTCGTCCCGCTCCCAGAGCAATGGCAGTGAGTCCCACCTCCAGGGGATCGATTTCGGCGACAAATCCGCTCTGCGTCGCCTTGACTTCGATGGAATGCCTGGAGAGAGGGTATAGCTCGAGATTCTCGATTGCCCCGACTTTTCCGCCCTGAACCGCCACAAGATCCAGGAATTTTCTGTAAGCGCTTCCGTCTGTGATGCTGTTCTTCGAACGTTCCACTCCTTCCTCAATCGAGGCAACCTTCTTTCCCACCATCAGCATCGCCCCCGCCAGAATATGAGTTACTTCCATCAGGTCCGATGACGAGTCATTGACCCCGCGCGTCCCGCGAAGGCATTCCACGCTTTCGACCACCTCAGTCCAATTGCCGACCGCTACGCCGAGGGGCTGACTCATATCCGTGATGAAACCGATCGTCTCTTTTCCGAACTGGTTCCCGATGTCGACCAGAATCGAGGCGAGTCTGCTCGCGTCCTCGTAATTCTTCATAAACGCTCCACGTCCCGTTTTTACATCGAGAACGAGTCCGTCTATTCCTTCTGCAAGCTTCTTGCTCATGATGCTTGCCGCAATGAGAGGAATGCATTCGACTGTCGCTGTCACGTCCCTGAGGGCATAGAGCTTCTTGTCGGCGGGAGCAATCTCCTTTGTTTGCCCGATCATGACAAGGCCCGTTCGGGCGATTACGTCCTTGTATTCGGCGAGCGAAAGGTTGGTGCGGAATCCGGGAATTGACTCAAGTTTGTCGAGGGTGCCGCCTGTGTGGCCCAGACTGCGGCCCGAGATCATGGGGACGGGAACGCCGCAAGCGGCAACGATTGGCGCCAGGATAAGCGAGGTCTTGTCGCCTACTCCGCCCGTCGAGTGCTTGTCGACTTTGATCCCCGGTATTTCGGCCAGGTCGATGACTCTTCCCGAATGAAGCATGGTTTCCGTGAATGAAATTGTTTCGTCATTCGACATTCCGCGGAAATAACACGCCATGAGAAAGGCCGAAAGTTGATAGTCGGGGATTTCTCCTTTTACAAACCCTTCAACCAGAAAGCGAAGCTCGTCACGGGTCAGAGCGCCGCCATCGCGTTTTTTCGATATGAGTTCGACGGGATTCAGAGGAGAAAGTGGGGGAAAGGAGTTAGGATCGAGATGTTAGATTTTAGAATCATGAATACCAATATCAGAGATCAGAGGTCAGAGATCAGAAGTCAGACGAAGCCTGACACTTGAAACCTAAAACCTGAAATCCCAATTTGGCCTGCGAACGATTTTAGTGAGCAGATGCCAAATTGAGGATCCCGCCGCTGTTAGGCGGGACCTGAAACCCGAAACAACAACTCGTAACCCGGAACCCGAAACTCGTAACCCGATGCTAGATTTCCACCTTGACCGTGAATTCCCGTCCGCACTTGTTGCACTTCAGTTCCACTGTGACCCAGTTGTTCCGCTCGTAGTAACTGAGTTCAGCGAGCTCTCCGCCGCAGGATTGGACAAGACATCGCTTCAAGTCGAGCCGGTAGATCCGTTCGCGGGGATATCCGTCAAGTTGGTCCTCGTTCATCAGATGCTCCGGTTCAACCTTCTCTCTGCAAGCAAGAGGCCGCAAATCGACTTTCCGTCTATGATCTTCCCCTGTTCGATCATTGAAACGGCATCCTTGAGTGAGCAGGTCTCGAGAGTCAGATTCTCCCCCTCTTCAAGTTGTTGGCCGGAAGGTAATTGCTGAAGCCCGGTCGCAAGGTAGATGTGGAGCTTCTCCGTGCAGAATCCGGGCGTTGTGTAAATAGCCGTGAGTTTTGTGAGATGTTCAGCCTTGTATCCCGTTTCTTCCTGCAGCTCCCGGGCGGCACAGGTGGCGGGATCTTCGCCGGCATCGAGTTTGCCTGCAGGCAGTTCATAAATGAACTCTTTGATGGGGTAACGAAACTGCCGAATAAGCAGTACGGTTTTGTCGTCAAGCATCGGTACAACAACGGATCCCCCGGGGTGTTCGGCAACCTCCCGAACCCCCCTTCGTCCGGAGGAATATTCAATCTCGTCTACAACAAGATTGAAAACCTTACCGACGTGTTTTTTTTCGCTTCGAATTGTCTTGACGTTTGACATGGGCTGAAGGCTGATGAAGAACGCGCTGAGGGAATGGGATTTCTATTCCTTCCCGATTGAAGGCAACATAGATCTGTTCGCGGATTGTTGTCTCGACGCCAAACCTATTGCGAAAATCGTTCGTACGGGCGACGAGCTTGAGATTGACCGACGAGTCGGCAAAATCGATGAGAAACACCTCCGGGGGAGGGATCTTCAGGACGTTGGGATGACTCCGTGCCAATCCGACCATGATCGCGCGGGCCCGTTCAATATCGGTCCCGTACGCCACACCGACGTCGACCGTCAACCGCACAACCTCCGCGGGATAAGAATAGTTGATGATTTTGCTCTTGATAAGGTCCGAGTTTGGACTGATGACAAGGTTGTTGTCAAAATCAAGGATTTTTGTGCTTCTGATCCCGATCTCATACACATCACCGATTTCGCCCGACGGCAGCTGGATCCGGTCGCCAACGCGGAAAGGGCGGTCAAGCATGATGACGAAACCCCCAATCATATTTGCGATCGTCTCCTGTGCCGCCAGCGCGATAGCCAGAGAGCCGACGCCCAATGAAACCACGAGGCTGCTGACGTTTTGGCCGAAGTGATCGAGAATGACGATGATGGCAATGAGGCTGATGATAATGTTGACGATGCGGTTGATAAGCGGGAGCAGGGCCTCGTTGAACCGTGTGGATGTTCGGGCCACATGCATGTCAATCGCATGTTTGATGGATGTGTCGGTGATTCGAACAAGGATAAGGGTGAAGACGAGAATGAAGAAAACGAAGATAATCCCTTCGGAATACTCGAGGAACTGGAGCGCGATCTTGTTCATTGGGTTGACGGCATTTGCAGCCTGCTGGCTTGCAAGATATGCCCCGAAGACGGTTGCCAGCCAGATGATCCTGTCGACGATGATTGCCAGGATCTTGTCATCGAGATCGTTCGAAGTTCTTGCCGTGATCTTTCGTCCGATGGTCTTCAGCAGAAACTGAATGATCCAGCCGACAAGGATGGCGCTCAAGAGTTGGCCCAGTGCCAGGCTGATCTGATACAGCGGCCCGGTGCCGAGAAGTTCGCGGAGCGGTCCCATTAGAAGTTCCCCCTGCTGCCCGGCTTTGTGATGGGGATATTCTTGCGGCAAAGGGGGCAGTCTTCAGGTTTGTAAGCGGTGACGTCCATCTGGAGAACGGAAAAGTGTTTCGGAGCAAAGCTGATCTTGCCGTTGCTTCTGTCGACGACATATCCGACACCGGTGAGTTGTGCCCCGGCTTTGTTTGCGAGGGCAATGACCTCCTGGACCGAACCACCGGTGGTTACCACATCCTCAACGACAAGGACTCTTTCATTGGGAAGCACCTCCAGCCCCCGTCTGATCTGCATCGAGCCGTCTTTTCGTTCGGCGAAAATCGTACGAACACCCAGCGTTCTTCCGACTTCCGTTCCGACAACAATGCCGCCGATTGCCGGAGAAATGACAACCTGGATTTCATCGTGTTCGAAATGTCTTGCAATTTCTCCTGCGAAAAGCTGCAGATACTTCGGATACTGGAGCACGCGGGCACACTGGAAATAGTGGGGACTGTGGAGGCCGGAGGTCAACTGAAAATGACCTTCCAGCAAAGCTTTTGTTTCCCTGAAGATGCCGAGAATTTCCTCATGAGGGAGTTTTGAGGGCATATCAATCCGTCAGGTTATTGTGGAAAGCCAAGATAGCAAAAACTGCGGCGACTTCAAAAAACGCAGATTTCGCGGATTGAAGACAGATTACGCGGATTCGAGCCTGATAGTGATGGAGTTAATCATCATCATGCTTTAATACCTTATTAGTGCTACTCTTCGACGGAAAAGATCCGGATTTCTGACCGGGTAATCGAAATCGTCACGTCAACTCGAACGGTGAATGGTGATTAGTTCCCCATCACTCCACGATCAGAATCCGCGTAATCCGCGTCAATCAGCGTAATCCGCGCGGGATTAGCTCAGTTCGTCGAGGGATTGCTGCATTTCACTTCGGGCGTGGAGATCCCCCTGCTCTTTCGCGACGGAAATCCCTTTGCGGAGAACTTCCGTCGCCTCCTCGCGGTGTCCGAGACCGGCAAGGATGATTCCCAGCTGCTGATATGCGGCCACGTACTTTGGATCGCGTTCGAGAAGCTCGCGAAGGTATGCAAGAGCGAACCGGTGTTCGCCATGGCTGGCATACTCGAGAGCGAGTGCGTATCGGGTGAAGGAATCGGAAGGATCCTTCTCCAGGAAAGCTTTGAGTTTTGTCACGCGTTCGTTCATAATGCGTCAATCATGGCCGCAAGTTTCACGTCGAATTCCGTCAGTCCGCCGGCGCTGTGAGTCGAAAGAACGAGTGTAACGGTGTTCCACCGAATATCGATGTCGGGATGATGGTTCAGTTTTTCAGCGAGCAAAGCCACGGAACTAACGAACCCCATCGCATGCACAAAATCCTTCAGCTTGACCGTCTTCATGATGGAGTTTCCCTCGCGGGTCCACCCGCTCAGGGAGGAAAGATGCTTCTTCAGCTCTCCTTCGTCGAGAAGTGTCGGTTTCATAAGGCTATCCTCTCATAATCTTCGCGGTTCGTTCCGAACAAGCTTGTCATATTCGCTTCTGAGAACGATGTGCCGCGAGTCGATTGCGCGGTCAATCGCCAGAATTCCGTTCAGGTGGTCGATCTCGTGCTGGAGCAGTTCCGAGAGGGCTCCTTCCGCCTCTACCTTCTTTCGCTTTCCGTTCTCATCCTGATAGGAAACGACGATCGAATAGTTGCGTTCGACCTCCACAAGGATATCCGGGAAGGAAAAACAATCGTCCCAGAGCCGGAATTTCTTCCGGCTTCGTCCGGTAATGACGGGATTGACAACCGGCCCTTGGATCTCAAAGTCGAGGTAGATGATCTGCCTGGTCGTGCCGATCTGTGGTGCTGCAATGCCGCGGCCAAATCCTTTTCTGAGACGGAAGTCGTGAAGCGTATCGCGTAAATCCGCAATCGTTGCCTGAATCTCATCCGACCGAACGTCTTTCACCTTGGAGCATTGTTCCCGAAGAATGGGGTTGCCGAGGAGTATGATTTCTCTTGTTGCCATTGTCGTAAGGGTGTTGTGAACAGCACTAATATAGAAAACTGTGATATGAAGGTAAATGGAGGAAAAGCGGCTGCAGAGGAGAGGTGCAAGAGAGCGGAGGAGAGGCAGTCAGGCGGAAAAGCCCGCGATTCGGTGCACGCGGCCGAGTTTCTGGCCCAGGAATCGTTCCCCCACTTCACTGAATTTCTGAGGAATATCGCTAACGTTGAATTTCAGGTTCGGCTTCATTGTGCTGGGATTGAGGAGCTTTTGTTCTCCCAACATCCGCATGACAACGGCGGCAGTCGCTTCGCCGGAATCGATCAGGGCGACATCCTTGTGCAGAATCCGATCAATCAGGCCTTTCAACAGGGGATAGTGCGTGCAGCCCAGCACGAGTGTATCGATCTTTTCCAGCGTAAGAGGAAAGAGATATTCTTTGGCAATAAGTTCGGTGGCTTTGTGTTCCGTCCAGCCCTCTTCGGCCAGAGGCACAAAAAGAGGACACGCCCGCCCGACAACGTGGACTGACGGGTCGATCTGACGAATCGCGTGCTCATACGCGCGGCTCGAGATCGTGCCCACCGTTCCGATCACACCGATGCGTTTTCTCTTGCTTGCCGCTGCCGCCGCTTCGGCGCCGGGGAGAATCACGCCTACAACTGGAATCTTGGAACGTTTTTGAACGACGTCGAGTGCGACGGCGGAAACAGTATTGCAGGCTACGACGATCATTTTCACTTCGTGCTCGAGGAGGACATCGGTATCCTGGGCCGCGTATTCACGGACCACCTGTGCCGATTTCGGCCCGTAGGGAACCCGGGCAGTGTCGCCAAAATAGACGATGTTCTCGTGCGGCAAATGGTGCATGAGCGCATGAACAACGGTCAATCCGCCGATGCCGGAGTCAAAGACGCCGATGGGCTGCGATGGGTTCATTGGTTTTGGACCAGTTCTGAGTCGATGACGGATCGAATTGTGTCGAGGAGAGAGGAGCGAACCGAATCTTTCCGGTCCGCGGATTCTATTGTGCCGCCCCTGCTGTCCAGGACGTAGAATGAATCGACGATTCCGTCGGCGCGGGTGGCGATCTTCGCAAAGGAGATGTTCAACCCCAGCCCCGAGAGAGCATCGGTGATCTTGTAGAGGAACCCGAGCCTGTCGGGGGCGAAGACATCGATAATCGTAAAACGCGGGTGGTCCTCGAACTCCACGGCTGTATGCAGGCTTGAGCTTTGGGAGCGGGAAAGGCGCCGCCATTTCATCCGGTGCCGCTCGAGAAGACGCTCAATACCGATCGAGCCCGTGGCGACGTCATTGAGTTCCTTATGGATCTTTTCGCACTGCTGG
>DATDRF010000008.1:0-5925 GCA_035291905.1 Bacteroidota bacterium | reverse complement strand
TCGCCATGTCTCCCGTCGTGCACCGCGTAAGGAGGGACTTTTTGGCGAACGTGTGAAAATTCCAGTAAGAGAGCGTCGCGCCGGAAACTTCTTCAGAATAGCCCTCGAGGAAGCGGTCGGGGGAGGGGAAGGGGCGGGATTCCTGTCCGAACCCAAGAGAGAGAAAGAAGAGAAATGGAAGATATCTGCAATATCGGGCCATAGAACGTTAACCGTCTGTCGTGGTAAAGCCCAATATGTTTGAGATTGTCCCGATTATCAACGGTTTTGTGGAACGGACAATCGGGGCAGAGGCGAGGCTCCTGGTGCAGGATGCAGACTTGAGATTCGATGGGTCCCTTGACAGATTCCCGGAATCTAAGGGAGTTTTTTGATTCCGGGAATCTCTCGCAGGCGATAAGACAACTTATTGAGGATAGGAAACGATCACAAGATGTCTTTGCTTCCAAAACTCTTCCGGCTTTACAATCTTCAGGGCGGTGTGACCTTCACTCGCCTTCAACTCATAAGAAGTCGGGTCGCGTTTTGGCACAATTTCGTCGATCGTTCCTTCGACATCGATGTTCACGTCTTCCACTCTGTCTATCGGATAAAAGTCCACCAGTGAGAACCCGGGAGCAAGAACGGTCGTAGAACCCAGGAGCCCCCACAGAAATCCGCCTTCCTCGGTAATGATGCCCCTCTGCTCCAGTTCGTCTTCAGTGCCGACGACGTAGAATACGCTGCTCATCTCTCTTGCCTGATTTTCAATCGTGACATCGCGGGCAGAAATGATCTTCACCTTTTCCGAAACCTCTCCTTCAAGGTTCATGACGCGGGTCTGCAGAGCGGCCACGGACTGCTCGCGCTCTTCCAGGCGCGTCTGCAGGTCATCGACCATCTTCTCAAGGCCCGTGTATTGCAGCCTCGAATTGCTCAATCTTTCCTGGAGGTCTTTTACCTTCTTGCGGTTTGCCTTAAGGATATCATTGATCTTGGCAATTCGGTCGAGCGCTTTTTCCTTCACTTCGACGGGTGTCAATCCCCTTCCGCCTTCGACGGCCTCCGACTTCCTCATGATGTTCTTCTCGGTCGCCCACACCGTCTCCAGCCTGTCGTGAATCTCGTGGATCGATCCGGTCACCTCTTCGACGAATTGGTCACGCGCCGCCAGTTCCGCCTGAAGCTCCAGGTTCCGCTTTTCCATTTCGTCGTCTTTTTTTCCGCAGCCCGCAAGAACGATGACGCCTGCAAGCAGAAGAATTTGAAGTGAACGCATATTGTGCCTCCTTTTATGTGATTATGAACTCATGATTCCGGACCGAGCGCGGCGATTGCCGCCTTGCCGGTCCGGACGTTGCCCGTCCCAGTAATTGTGATGGACGGGAACTACCGATCAAACCGCAGAATGGGGAATGGGATAAACAGGAAGGACTTCGAACATCCGAAGATCGGTCACGCAATCCGGCCAATTGCTGCTGAACTGCGCCAACGGTCACCTCGCTCCTCCGCTCCATATATCTCCTCAGCCCGAACGGTTCGTTGTAAAGACCAGGAACTACTTCTCAACATTTCTTGTGCGCAATGTAGTCCCATCGATAGTCCAGCGCAAGTTAAAATTTCTTAACTGGGAGACGATGTGACTTCGGACACCCGCCTCATGTGAACTGAGGCACGAACCCTCACCAGATATGATGATATCACGAACCGCCGCTCTATTTCCGAAATGTTTTTTCGCAGCGATCGACCATTCCGTCGATCCAGTCATTCGTCTCTTTTCGGATGATCTGCCTTGAGGGGTCCGCTTCGAACCAAGCGATCGTTCTTTTGATTCCTTCTCTGAAAGGGATTGTTGCCGCAAAATCCGGGACGAAGCGCTTGATCTTCGAGTTGTCGAATATAACGCTCGTTCCCTTGTCCCCGATCAGACTGCCACGTAACTCCTCATCGAACATCGCAAGCGTTTCGGAGGAGATATGGACAATATTGGGAGTGCGTCCAACGGCCTCGCCAACGGCCTCATGAATCTGGTCCCAGGTGAGGACTTCGTCCGAAGTGATGTGAAACGCCTCCCCGACGGCCTTTTGGTTGCCGATGAGGCCGAAAAACCCCTTCGCAAAGTCATCTGCATGTGTCATGACCCAGAGGGACGATCCGTCACCGTGAACGATGATCTTCTTTCCCCGCTTGATACGGTCGACGGTTGTGTATTCGGTCCATCCGCCGATGGGGACAGGAATGACCGTATCATAGGTATGAGACGGCCTGATGATCGTGGCCGGAAAGCCTTCCTTCTGGTGAAGATTTCTCAGTTTCATTTCACATGCGATCTTGTCGCGCGAGTACTGCCAGAACGGGTTCGACAATGGAGTCGTTTCGGTGACAACAGGATGTTGCGCCGGCCGCTCATACGCCGAGGCGGAGCTGATGAAGATGTATTGCTTCGTTTTGCCCCGAAAAAGCTCGTAGTCTCTCTGAATATCCTCTTCACGAAACGCGATCCAATCGACGACGGCGTCCCATTCGTGCCCTTTGAGAGCGGAAGAGAGTTCGGCGGCATTCGTGATGTCGCTGACGATTGCGCGCGTACCGGACAGAGCGGGCGACCTCTTTCCCCGATTCAGAAGATGGAGCTCGATTCCTCGTTGGACGCACAGCCTGCTCACGGCAGTACTGATGTTTCCCGTTCCTCCGATGAATAATACCTTCACGGCGAATTCTTTCTCGATCGTATCCGGGGCGTTGTTACAGGGCGATTGAACTTCCCATCCTTGATGCCTATCCGCGCAAAGACGGGAAACAGCACTGACTTTGTTGAGTTACCCCACTCCTTCCGCAGGTCAGCCTCAATAGACTGCAGGGGATCATTTCCCGTCTGTTCCCTGAAGCGTTGTGAGGCCGACCAGGTCCCCAAAAATCCCAACATCCACTCTACTTCCCATTCATATCGTGCAGAAAACTTCGGCGCCTGGAGCTCGGTGAAGGGAAACGGCAGTGTCCGATACTCTTCATCAACGTGCTCCCGTTCTTTATCCCAGTACGGACCGACAACATTGCGATGAAAGTGGTCAATAACCGCGTCGATGCCCGCATTGACTCTGCACAGCGAGTAACCAAAAAGCGCAATGACCCCCGAAGGTTTCAATACTCTCTCCGCCTCCCTGTAGAAAGAGGCCAAATCAAACCAGTGCGCGGCCTGCGCAACCGTTACAAGGTCAAATTCGCCGTCACGAAAAGAGGTATGTTCAGCCCTCTCAACCCGATACGTGATGTTCTTTCGTTCTATGGCATTTCGAATCTGTTCCCTGCTCATATCGGTCGCATAAACCCTCTCGAAATGCGCCGACAGTGCAACGGCCGCCTGGCCGTTTCCCGTACCGCAATCCCAAACAGCGGAGCGTCCGGGAATCAGAGTAAGGAGATGGTCATAGAGTTCCTTCGGATAGGTTGGCCGAAAGCGGGAATAGAGATCGGAAAGTGCCGAGAATCTGTCTTTCATGCGAAATGCAATGTGGGACAACGGGGGAATGAGTTTGGCCTGGAAGAGTGTACGAAATTTCAGACTTGTCTTCAATTGAGCGTAAACAAAGAACAGCCCCCTCAAATGAACCGAGGGGCTGCGAACAGTGACCAGCGACCTGCCGTTATTTCGTACTGTGGCCTCCCCGATCCTTATTGTAGAATGCCTCCACTGCTGCCTGGTCTGAAATGATCGACGATGCGTCCGGCTCTGGAATGAGATGGTACACGGGTTTCAGGTGTCTCAGATAGACGACCACAGCGTATTTGTCTTCGTCGGTCATGTTTGAGACAGCTCCCCACGGCATGTCACGGTGGAAGATCTGCCTTCCATCGGCCAGGACCCCGCTTCGCAGGATTCGAATAACCTCTCCATAGCTTCGCCTCCCAAGCCCTGTTTCTTTGTCCGGAGTCAGGTTTCTCGAAACCATGGCCCCCACACCTTTGTACAACATCCGATTCCCGCCCGCGAGATATTCGTCCCAATTCGGACCCTCATCGCCCGCCGGCGTGTGGCAGCCGCTGCAGTCGAACGACTGGACGAGATATTTCCCATGCTCCGCGATCTGCCGTTCCGCTGGGTCCGAGATATGTTCAAGCGATGGACCCGCTGCCCGATAGGGATTGATGAATTCTTCCTTTGAGATGAGGGTGAAGGGAGGAATAAAATAGAGGAAAAGAAAGAAACCGAGAACCACACCAAGAACGATCCCGATCGCAATCCGTTTGGCTACCCGGGTCATTGTCATGGCTGCACTCCTTTCCCGGCGATGTTACCCGACATTGATTGGTCCTTTGGAATCCCTGCATTTCCGGGGTAGGTCAGGCCCGGAATGTCCTGTTTGAGGATCAGGAGCTTGAATTTTCCCCAGAGGTATGAGAAGAATCCTTCACTTTGAGGAGGGGGAATCTTGTTGTAGACCGGCGGGATCGTTCGCAGATACGCAACGACGGCGTTCTGGTCTTCCTCCTTTAATCCTGCATAAGCCACCCATGGCATCGGAAACGGCAGCATGCGGCTCCCGTCTCTCCGCACGCCCGAAGTGAGGAAGGTCTTGATTTGTTCGTCGGTCCAGTCTCCCAGCCCTGTCTCTTTGTCAGACGTAAGGTTGTACGACACAAATGTCCCAAACGGATAGAGATTGACCTTTTGTCCCCCTGCATACATGAACTCCTCCATCATGCTCCCGTCTTCCTTCAGCGGCGAGTGGCAGAAGACGCACGCGAGGACCCTCACAAGGTATTTGCCGCGGGCAACCGGATTTTGCCTTGCCTGCTCCGCCTGACTGCCATAGAACGCTTTGAGCTCTTCGGCATACATTGACCACACGGGCTTTCTTCCGAGCGATATCACGTACGCCGCAAGATTCTTAAGTTCTTCATCACTCGCCGCCGATCTGAAGGAGGGCATCGGAGTTCCATCCAGCCCCGTGCGAAGACGGAGGTAGACATCTCTTGCCGTCGATCCTCCGCGAAATGTCCAGGGCTCTGTCAGGTTTGTCGCAATCGTCTCATTTCCGGAATCATCAACGAGATCCGTCGCGATGGCTCCGGTCCCCGCTCCGTCGGTTCCGTGACAAGAGGCGCATTCGAGCTTTGCATAGACCCTCTTTCCTGCCGCAATATTTGACAGAGAGACCGCCACGGGGGAGACAGAACGCACGGCCCCGGGCCGCTCGTTCTCAAAGCGGCTTGAAAATGATTTCACGTGAGCGAGGACTGCGGTCAACGAGTCGCCGCGAAGCAGCGGCTTCCAATCGGGCATCGAGCTTCCCGGGAGGCCGTTGCGAATTGCGGAAAGGAGGTCGTCATCTGAGGGAATACTGCCTGATTCCGTCGATCGAATCTTGAATTTGCCGGCGGTGAAATCGCGGGGGCGCGGATAAAGGACGGATGAAGCGGGACCGTCGCCTTTCCCATTTTCGCCGTGGCATTGGGCGCATTTGGCGTTGTAGATCGCCTTGCCAAGTTCACGGGTGTTCTGCTTGTCATCCGACGACCCTGGGGAATCGGCGAAAACCGTTGCGGCCGCCAGGCATGTACCGGCAACAAGAACTGTCAGCCCTAAGGGCCGGAACGAGTAAAGCAGCATAGGGCTCCTTTCGAAAATGAAAAGATAAGACCCAGAATTCCTCACCGGGATGGAAATATCATTCTACTTAACCAAAGAAATCTTCTTTGTAATCTGTTTCCCTCCATATTCGAGCCTCGTAAGGTAGATCCCCGTCGCCAATCTTGATGCGTCAAAACTTGCCTCATAAATCCTTCCTGCAGCAACCTCCCCGTCGTACAGCGTTATGACCAGCTGCCCTACGACGTTGTAAATGCGAAGGGCCGCCTTCCCATCCTCGGGAACCGTGAACTCGATGATTGTTGACGGGTTAAAGGGATTGGGATAGGCGTCCGACAGAGTCAATTTCTTCGGTG
>DATDRF010000007.1:0-5740 GCA_035291905.1 Bacteroidota bacterium | reverse complement strand
CAAGGTGAGTCGCCAAAAGACGATGAAAGTGCGGCAAGCCCTCCTCCGTCAGCAGATTAAGAGTCAGTGAAACCCTCACCGCATCGGGAATTCCTTTTGCTCTCTCGCGCAGCGATCTGGCTTTTGCCTCCTGATCATCGCTCATCTGTTCGTCTGCAGGCAGGAAATCACTCGGGAACCAGAGCTTCCTCTTCTCCAAATGGTCTTTCATCAGTTCCTCAGCGACAGAGGCAAGACTGCCCAGGACCTCTGCTTTGCTGCGAGCATCGTACTCAGCAGTGCGTTCAACCGGCGTGTGGATCTCCATCGTGCTCCTTTGCGTATGATTACCGGGAAAATCCTGATCGCCTCGCGGCTCTGCTCCATCCCGAAAGCAGGGAATTGTGAGATTCATGAAAGAGCTGCGGAAGGCTTGGCGTATCCTCAATAAGCATGATTTCGCATTTGAAAACAAGCAAAAACTGAGACTCCCTGGGGGGATCCCAGAGAATTCATTGTTGAACCGCTTGCGTCGCTCTGCAGGAATCGATATTTTGTTCGCTGAGCCGAAAAAATAGTGTCTCTTCTTCTCTCCCTCATATCTCTCGTTGCCATATTTCCCGTGTTTCTCATTGGTACGCCCGACAATGTGTCAACGTATCATGCCCGGGGGGACACGCTTTACAGAAGTTTCGACAATGAGGGAGCCCTTGCCCAGTATCAGGAGGCATTCAAGCTTGCCCCAAAAGACTACGAGACGCTTATTCGGATGACCAGGATCCACAATGACATCGGCAGGTCAATGCTGCGCCGGAACGACAGCGCGAAAGTATGGTATGAAAAGGGAGTGCAATACGCACAACAGCTCGTGGATCTCTATCCCGACAGCGGCAAATCCCATTTCTGGCTGGCAGTGGCCCGCGGGAGCCTCGTGCCGTTCAAAGGAGTGAGGGAGAAGCTCGACATCGGAAAGGCTGTCACGCGGGATGCACGCAAAGCCATCGAACTGGATCCGAGCTACGGACCTCCGTACATGGTGTTAGGCATCATCTACCGGGAGGGGGCACGGCTCAAATGGTACGAACGGGTGATCGCCAACGTTGTCTTTGGAGGATCGTTGCCCGGCACACTAGAGGAATCGGAGAACATGCTTCTCAAGTCGATCGAGCTCGATCCCCAGAACATCTTTGCACACTACGAGCTCTCGAGGACGTACGGTCAGATGGAAAATATGGAAAAGCGGAAGGAATGTCTCGAAAAGATACTCGTACTCACTCCCCAGAGCGCCCGCGAAAAAGATGAACAGGAACGTGCCTCGAGACAGCTTGAGCGCCTTCTCGCTCCTCCCCCGCGGTAAATCACTTCACGTAGACCATTTTTCGTACCGACACAAACGGATTCAAAGTCGCGGCAAGAGGGATCGCCGTCATCCGGCAAAGATACACGCCCGAGGCACCTGCCGGTTTCCATGGCACTTCATATCGGCCCGCTGCCATTTCACGATCACTCAGAACCGCCGCAACCCGCCCGAGAAGGTCGAAGACCTCGATCGTCACCCGACTGCGTTCCGGAACCGTGTAGCGAATCAGCGTAGAAGGATTGAACGGATTGGGATAATTTTGATGCAGCACGAATGAGCGAATCCCGCCCCCAACCTCATCAATCCCCACAAGAGATCCCTGGACAGCCTTCAAGATCCAATTCTCCGGATCGATCGAAACCGAATCCGGTATGAACGGAACAGTCCATACCCATGTTTGGCTCAGAGAATCGTTGAAGACCTTAAAGGTCACTGACGTTCCCTCACCGTACACCCGAATGTCAAGCGGCATCTTGAAGAACGAAGGATTCACACCTGCCGTCTGAGAAAGTGAAAACCTGATTTTGGACCCCGCCGTATCAGAAACCCATCCCCATTCAAATTGATACTGAGGAAATCCCTCACCGTAAATCCATTCCTGAAAGAAATAATCGAGGTCGAGCCCTGATGAATCTTCAAAAACCTTCTGCAGATCCCCCGTCGAGGCATTGCTGTACATATGCTGAGGGTTCGTCGCATATCCTTTGAGCGCGCGAAAGAACGCCGAATCGCCAACGACATAGCGCAGCATATGTAAGACTGTCGCACCTTTTGCGTACACGAGGTTGCCGTCGAAGAGATTCCCGACATAGGCTGTATCGAGGACATAGATCGATCCGTCGGCATTTTTGGCGCGCGAGATCTGTTGGTCCATATAGCTCCGATACGACGCGGTGCCGTACTGTTGCTCACGGTACAGGGCTACAGAATACGTCGCAAAACCTTCATTCAGCCAGATATCGGGCCACGTCCTCATCGTAATCATATCTCCAAACCACTGGTGCGCCAGCTCGTGCGCCACAAGGTCTTCGGTAAAACCTAATGACCCGATCTTACCGAGGGAGGTCATTGTTTGATGTTCCATTCCCCCTCCCCACTCAAACTGTGAGTGCCCATATTTTTCGTCCACAAAGGGGTAAAGGCCGAACAAACCGGAGAAAATCCCCAGCATCGGGACGGTCTTCGCAAGCTGACTGTCTGCGAGTGCCAGGTCCGCCGGAAGAACATAATTGAGAATCTCCATCGAGTCGGACGGAGAGTACTTGAACCAGTCTGAGAATTCGGCGTAGTTGGTCAAAGCAACTGAAACCAGATATGTCGATATCGCGTAGTGGTGCTTCCAATGGTAGGTTTTGTTCCCCAATCCGTCCGACGTCGTGGAAACGAGTTTCCCCTGAGAACCGGCCTTGAAGGACTCATTGCATGTAACCCACACATCGAGGGAATCCGCTTTGTCCGCCGGATTGTCTTTGCAGGGCCACCACGTCGGTGCTCCATAGGGCTCGCTGAGCGACCAGATCCAGGGAATGCCCGTGCCCGGCTGCACGGAGGAAGCGAAGCTGCCAAATCCGACAAACCTCGGCTGACCGTGATAGTAAATGTCGAAGGTGAGCGGGGTACCTATCGGCAGACTCGATGAGACAGGAAGACTGAATGTTGCGCTGTCCTGCAGAGCCGTGGCGGCCTGGCCATCAACAAAGGCAGAATCAATCACGAGGGGTGCCCAGAGGTCAAAGGTGACATTCGAATCACCCATAGCGGCCGTCACTGCCTGAATCCGCACCGAGCCGGCCACAGTGTTGGGGGGGACAATCCGGATCTTCAGCTCATAGTACTTGACGTCGATGTTCTGACCCGACGCGCTTGCGGCACCCGAGAGTTTTTGGAGTTTCTGATAACGGCTGAGTTCCGACCGGCGCTGCTTCAGCTCATCGGGCTCCTCATGATATTGGGAAAACGCCCATTGAGAGAGGACGAGGGTAAGGGTACAGCACGTTATCAATCGGAACAATCGCATGCGCGGAAAAGATACGAGAAGGGCTCGAGAGGTTCAACTCACCTCGTCACAAACGGGAGGGACGACGAGGATGTGCCTGCCAACACTCGGCGGATCAACATCTGCCCGGCCGGAGGGGCTCCGGTATTTCACCGGCCCTCGGAAACGACAGGGTCCTGCCGCTGGTACCAAACGCCGGGGAGCACGACAACTTTGTTGCGGCCTGATTTCTGAGCTTCAAACAGTGCCTTCTTTGCGGTAACCATCAGATCGTCCATCGATGCGCCGTTTTGCGGAAACACCGCAAGTCCGACGCTGATTGTGGATTGGATTCCGTGAGAAGTGAAGGGAGTTATCTCGACCGCCTTCCGAATGTTTTCGGCAAATTGCATAGCGGCTTCAGAATCGGTGTTCTCGCGCAGGACGGCAAACTCATCAAAGCCGAACCGGCCGGTGGCATCCACACTCCGGATGTTTTGCTTCAAGAGATTTCCCAGGCCCATCAGGAGCTCTCTCGAGGTATTGTAGCCGTACGTCAGGCTGATATGTTTGAAGTTGTCGACGTCACACAAGACCACGGCAAACGATTCCTTGAATTGCACCCCGCGGTCAAGGGCCGCCCGGAGGCGTTCCTGAAATGCCTGGTATTTCTCGAGCCCCGTTTCATGGTCGATCCGATCGATCCGCAAGTTCTCCTCCGCAAGCCAGCATTTCTGATAGGCTACTCCCATCACATCTGCGCATGCCTGGAGAAACGCCTCATCGTCGACATCAAACGCATGGGTCAGGTCACTTGCGACAAAGAGGTATCCCAGCGAGCGATGATCTGCCCCGACGGGCACACACACGCACGAACCGAACGGCTGCTCCAACTGGACCTCCTGGGCAAGCACCGGGTCGGTTTGGGAGTCACGAATGACAATGGGTTTGTTATTCCAAATGAGCTCGCCGACGGCTCCCGTCGAAATCTTCCGCTCGAAATGTTTCTGGAAGGTGTGTGAAATCCCGTAGGTGCAATCGATCTTCAGGTATTCGCTTACGGGGTCGATAAGGACAACGGCGACCGATTGACAGGGAAGTACGCGGGTGATGAGGTCGATCGTGCGGTAGAAAACCTCTTCATGCTGGGTGGTCGACTTGAGAATCTTCAGTATGTCGATCATCAGATGAAGGCATCGCTCTTTTTCCTGGCCTTTCATGGTGAGGTCCTCCTTTGGCGAACCGGTTGCTCGGGCCTCCTCACCTGATTATTTTGCAAAGCGCGTGCCATCTCCTTTGGTGGATAAAACGGGCAGAACAGGAAGAACGACGACGGGCCGGCGGTTCTTTTTCGCAATTCTGGTCGCAGGTTCTCAAAAGAAGTAATGATGTTGCGTGATTCAACGAGGAAACCGTTCAAAACTTCAACAAAAAGAGAACGCCCCGGTACCTCAACGAGGCCGGGGCGTTTACGAATACCGGGGATGCGTTTACGAATTCACCGCGACGCCGAGCAGCTCGGTTTCGACCGCCTGCTTGAGCGATTCCTTCGGAAGGGCTCCGATTGCCATTTTCGGATCACCGTTCTTTGGGACAAACAGCAGTGAAGGAATGCTGCGGATTCCGAATGCACCGGCCAACTCCTGTTCTTCATCCGTGTTGATCTTATAGAAATTCACTTTACCGGCATACTCTTTCGAAAGCTCTTCGATCACGGGTGCCACTGCCCGGCACGGTCCGCACCAGGGAGCCCAGAAATCGATGACGCACGGGAGTTCTCCCTCGAATTTCCATTCTTTGTTCTGCTCGTAGTTGAACACTTTCTGAAGAAAGGTGTCCTTTGTAAGATTCTCTGCCATTGTTGTTCCTTGTTCTCTGCGTGATTGGTTTGTTTTATAGACTCGCTATGACTCGCTTCAATCCCGATTGTACTTCCTCGGCAACCGTTTTGACGGCGGGGTTGTCGACAATCTTCATCATCACCATCGGGTCGAATGCGGAGACAACGGTCTTGTCACCTTTTTCGTAGACCACGACGTTGCACGGGAGAAGCAGCCCGATTTCTTCCTCCGCCTGAAGTGATTTGTAAGCAAAAGGCGGATTGCACGCGCCCAGAATGATGTAACGCCTGAAATCGACATTCAGTTTCTTCTTCAAGGTCTCCTTGACGTCTATCGTCGTCAGGACCCCGAATCCCTCTTTCTTCAGCTCTTCCGTTACCTTCTCAACAGCCTGATCGTACGAGAGGTTCACGGTCCTGGAGAATCCATATCCCATTGGTTTATTCCTTTTCTTTCTTCTTTTGCAGCAATTCCGACAAACTCGGGGTCAACAAGAGTCCCAGCATCATGCCGTATCCAGTGCTCGCCCAGGGGTTGCTGGTAATGGGGCAGGTTCCCGAGACGCAACCGATCCAGTAGTAATAG
>DATDRF010000006.1:0-5315 GCA_035291905.1 Bacteroidota bacterium | reverse complement strand
GGGGGGGGGGCGGCTAACATACCCGTCCCTTCTCTTTTAAGGCGTTCAAAACATAGGCCCAAAGGAAAACAGAATCAGCGTCACAGCTAATGTAAAGGAAAATATGACCAATCTTTTTTCACCTTCAGTATTAGATGATTTCGAGTCCTACTTGAAAACTGCAAACGCTCCCTACGTGCGGCATGATCAGCACAACCTCTTTTTTGAGTGTAAACTCTCTGGCACACAGATAATGGATATCTGTGTTCTCGAGGACTTTCCCCGGGGTCTTCACAGCATCTTGGTTCTTGGCAGGGTTCCAGTAAAGCCTGAGTGTCAGCTGGAGGTCTTGCGATATTTCAATAGAGTCAATACTGTCATCGATATAGGGGCGGTATTTCTTAGTAAGGATTCTCTTGCATCATTTCGCGTCAGTATTCCTGACGACGAAAAGCTTGTCCATGATGATATTGAGCTGTGGCTGACTCATGCAATGGAATCGTTTGAAAAGTTGATGGGGCCACTTGATTCTATCATCAACGCCGGGGAAACGGGTGAAGAGGCATTTGAAGAGTTTGTGGAAGAGCACTCGTAGTGATGTCTCTATGGCTTGCAAGGGTTTTGACATCGTACCGGATGAAGTTTTGGAAGATTTCTTCGTCCGAGGATGAGGGGGCGGATACCTCAACGCCGCCCCATCTCTTTTTCAGGAGAAGATAGTGCTGATACGGTAAAGGTCATGGCGTTTCTATTTCAGAGAAATAATGGATTCTACTACGCCGTCTATCGTGATGGCAGTCGAGTGGTTTGGCACTCTCTCAGAACGAGAGACAAAGCGGAAGCCGAAGCTGGATTTCAAGCCATAAAACCGACGCTGGATCGGCGGCGGCCTACCATGCTCAAGGATTTGGCAGATGCGATCTTGAAGTATGTCGAGTTGAATAATGGGAAAGGAACAGTCGATCTCTACCGTGTTTCCATGCAGCACCTGGTAGTATTGTTGGGAAACGCGCCGCTGCGCTTGATTGGACCGATGGATGGCGAGAGATTCAAAGAGCACCTGTTGAAGACAGTAACGAATGTTTCTGCAAACGTGTACCTCAGAACAATCAAGAGCATGTTCAACACCGCCGTGCGGTTGGACCTCATGAAGGAAAATCCGTTCAAAAACTGCAGATCACTCAGAATCCCAGCGAAGGACCCCGTGTATATTCCGAAGGCAGATTTTGCGAAGCTGTTGCAGACAATCGGCGACGAGCGCTTTCGTTCCCTCGTTCTCTTTTCCGTGCTCACGGGCATGCGCAGGGGCGAACTGATAAACCTCCTGTGGTCCGACATTGACCTACCAAACCGCCTGATTCGAATTCGGAATAAGGAGGATTTTACTGTCAAAACGATGAGACCCCGGACGATCCCGATAAACAAAGACTTGTTCCGCTTGATTGAGGGATTGCCGAGGAGATCCGATCATGTGTTCGTGGACCGGAAGGGAATGCCGCTAAAGGGTGGATATGTCACGAAGAAATTCAAGCAGTATATCCGCTCGGCGGGATTGTCCGAACAATTTCACTGGCATCATCTGCGTTCAACGTTCGCATCATATCTGGTTCAATCATCGACACCACTCGCAGAGGTTCAGCGTTTGCTTGGGCATAGTTCCGTGGTCACGACACAGCAAAGTTATGCTGTGCTCAACGACGACAACCTGAGGAACGCCACCGATAAGATTCAGCTGGACGAGTTCACGCCGAAAGGATTGGTGAAGTAGCCTCCCTTGTTTTTCAAACCCTTCTTTCTTACCTTGTCACATCCATTCACTCCACGTCGTTGCAGATGGAGAATTGCTAACCAAACTGCTAACCAATGGTTAGCAATCGAAGGATTTGAGCAGACAATAATCTGCGAAAACAATCGAATTATGAACGGGGTGTAGCTCAGCCTGGCTAGAGCGCTTGCTTTGGGAGCAAGAAGTCGCTGGTTCGAATCCAGTCACCCCGACGATCCGATGAGGGAGTCCCGTCAAGAAGCGACGGGATCCTCAATTCCACGTGAACTTAGTCTCAAATATATCGGCCTGCTAAGTTCAGTGGAATTGGGACAAGAAGTCGCTGGTTCGAATCCAGCCTGCCCGCCGAGTTTTGTGGCGGGTCACCCCGACGAAACATTGTAGATTGTAAATTGCAGATTGTAAATTGAAAGAGACAGGCTTCGGGTTGTGGATTTGGGATTGCAGATTGGAGATTGAAAAAGCCAGCCTTCGGGTTGTGGATTTGAGATTGCATTGGAGATTGGGAGATTCAAAAGCTGACCCCGACTTAACATCTTAGATTGAGAGATTGCAGATTGAGAGATTGCAGATTGTAGATTGAGAAGCTGACCGATGAAGTCAGCTTTTTTTGTTTCTGCGTTTCGACGCTTGAGATTTCTTCTCGAGCCTCGCCGCTCATCAGCCCCCCTTCGTACGGAGTTTCATCGCAAGGATTCCTTTTCCCGAGTGAAAATCGTGCAAATAACCTTCGTGACTCGTGTGGTTGCCTTTCGGTAAAGTTCTTTATAAGTTGCATCACATTTTGCGGGATGGCTCTGTGCTGGAGCGAAACAATCTTCAGACAAAAAAAACATGCAAAATCCCCTCAAGGCATTGATTGTTGATGACGAAGATTCATTGCGGAAACTGATGGTTCTTCGTTTCCAGCAAGAGGGCTTCAATGTCTTATCTGCCGACAACGGAAAGGACGGGCTCAGGCTGGCCGAAGAGGAGAAACCGCATGTCATCATCCTCGACATCATCATGCCTGCCATGCATGGGTTTGAAGTGATTCAAAAAATTCGGGAGAATCACGCGCTTGACAAGACCGTCGTGGTCATGACCTCGGCAAAATCATACAAACCCGATATCGATGCCGCGAAGAAACTGGGAGCCGACGACTACTGCATCAAACCGACGGATTTTGACGAGCTCCTTGACATCGTTCGCCATCACCTGCAGCAGAGATCCGGAATATCTCAATGATGCGTGTAACCTTCTGGGGAACCCGCGGTTCGGTGGCAACACCGGGCAAAGCGACAACCAAATACGGCGGGAATACCTCGTGCGTAGAGATTCGGTCGAAGGACCACATCCTGATTTTCGACGCGGGGACCGGAATTCGTGAATTGGGATTGAAGATACTCAAGGAATTTGATACCAAACCGCTTACACTGCATCTCTTCATCAGCCACACCCATTGGGACCATATCCAGGGATTCCCCTTCTTCCGTCCGGCGTACAGCGAAGACAACAGGGTTCATGTCTATGGACCTCCGGGCCGGGACAAATCGTTCGACAAGATCTTCCGTGCTCAAATGGATTCCGACTATTTTCCCGTGGACCTCGGGGATATGAGCCCCAACATCGAGGTCCATGAGGTGCGCGAACCGATCGTCCTTGGTGATCTCAAAATTGACCATTTCTACCTGAATCATCCTGCTCTTACTCTGGCCTATCGCATCACCGAAGGGAAGAAGAGCGTCGTATATGCAACGGACAACGAGCCATACCTTGGATCCATCCATGCTTCCGGCCATCAGAAATTGGGCGATGCGGATCTCCCAACGCTCCTCGACGAACGCTTTGTCGATTTCATCAGAGGCACGGATCTGTTTATTGGCGAAGCTCAGTATACCAACGAAGAGTACGAAGAAAAGAAAGGATGGGGCCACTCGTCCGTGGAGACCACCGTGCGTTTTGCAGTGGAGGCGAATGTCAAGCGACTCGCAATGTTCCACCACGATCCGCAGCATTCAGATTCGTTCATTGACAGGATGGTCGTCCATGCCCGCAAATTGGTGCGTCACTTCGGGGGGAAAACGAAATGCTTTGGCGCCAAAGAGGGTCTTCGTATCGACATCCGATGAGTCGAACGCGTGAGCCTTTTCAAACGGAACCCGCACCGAAAGAGCTTGTGAAATCACTTGCCACGGCGCTCTTTCTTCTTTCTTCCCAATCCTGCAGTAACCCGGCTTCTTTCGCATCGTTGACTTCGTACCTTCAACTTTATCAGAACTATCTTCATCCGAACTCCCCGGGAAGCCGGTAACCATTCGCATGGACGACATCAGAAAACAATTTCGCTCTGAGGCCCTGACGCATCTTCAAAAAGCAGAAGAGTTGATTCAATCATACGCTTCGGATCCTTCAGCGACGGATCACCTCACGCAGGCCAACCGCCATTTTCATACTTTGAAAGGATCCTCACCCCTCGTCGGGGCACGGCCCGTTTCTGAAGTTGCCAGGACGGTGGAGGCATGTCTTAAACGCATCATCTCCGAGCCGGGTCTTTTTACGCCGGTCCTGCACAGCACCCTTCGCTTCGCTCTCACGATGATGCAGCGACAAATCGACGATTTCGTGACAGGGCAGCCGATTCGCGACGGCGAGACCGTTATCCGCACAATCCGCTCGCATCTGCCGACAACCCGGAGTGTTGAGGAGCTTCTGCAAAACGTGGAGCTTATGTCGCGGGAACTGAGGAATTCGCTGGGTGAGACAATGCAATCAATCCTCGGAAAAGAACTTGAAGAAGGGAAGCGGCTTTATATCCTCCATGTGCCGCCTCACGACCGGATGCAGGATGAACTGCCGCGGATCCGGGAGGCCATGAAGGATTGCGGCTCAATCCTGAGTGTTGCAGGACGGGAAGAGGGTTCCATTCATATTCTTCTCAGTTCGTCCAGCGAGACTCAGACGATTCGAACGAAGCTTGAAGGATTTCAAGCAATCCTGACGGAGCTTCTTTCGCATGAAAAGATCGCGGAGCTTCCTGTCACCGAAACAACGAGGCCCGCACCACCGCCGGTATCAACAAAACAAGAGGGGAAATTCAGGGTCCTTTTGGCCGATGACTCGCAGATTACACGGGACCTGTACAGGATTCTCCTGCAGCGCAACGGATACCAGGTTGAGCTGGCGAAAGACGGAGCAGAAGCGCTGCAGATGCTTCGCTCATCGTCATTTGACGCGGTGATTACCGACGATCAGATGCCGGCGATGGACGGGAGTGAATTCCTTCGTGCTGCAAAGAATGACGAGCGCCTCTATCATGTCCCCTTTATCTTTATGTCGGGACATGCAACCGATGAGGCGAGGTCCAAGGCTATGAAATTCGGCGCAGCGGCATATCTTGTAAAGGGGGGCTTCGAAAAGGAGCAGCTTCTTGTCATTCTGAAGGAAGCTATTGAGAAGGCGCAGGGATGATCGACTGAAAAAAAGAGGCACCGTCAAGTGCCTCTCCTTGTCACGTGATTTCTGACTGAGATTAGTTTCTTGGTCCCCGCCGCATCTGCTGGCGCTGCTT
>DATDRF010000005.1:0-6200 GCA_035291905.1 Bacteroidota bacterium | reverse complement strand
CTCCTTCAGGAGGCCGCCACAAAGGTCGATCTTCAGGCGCTGGAGTCCGGTGATATGGTCCGGTTTATCGCGTCGATCGACAAGGTGAAGAGTGAGCTGAAGTCTGTTTCGGAATTCGCGAAACGATTCACTCTCTTCTTCGACTCCAATGCTCACATTGACGCGGCGTGGCTCTGGAGGGAAGGGGAGACGGTCGAAGTGGCAAAAAATACGTTTACGTCCGTGTTGAACATGATGGACTCCCGTCCCGATTTCACCTACACCCAGAGCGCGGCGGCTTACTACTATTGGATGCAGACAATGTATCCCGATATCTACAAACGGATTCAGCAGAGGGTAAAGGACGGACGATGGGAAGTGATCGGCGGAATGTGGGTGGAACCCGACTGCAATCTTCCCGGCGGTGAATCGTGGATGCGGCATCTGTTGTACGCAAAGCGATACTTCAGGAAAGAGCTGGGTGTTGACGTCAAGATCGGCTGGAATCCCGATTCATTCGGTTACAACTGGAACATGCCGCTTTTCTATCAAATGGCCGGCATCGATGCGTTCATTACGCAGAAGATCGGCTGGAACGACACCAATGTCTTTCCTCATCGGGTGTTCTGGTGGAACTCTCCCGACGGCTCGCGCATTCTGAGCTATTTCCCCTTTGACTATGTGAACGAGATCAGCAATCCCTACACGCTCGTCGACTGGCTGAGACAATTCGAGGCGAATACGGGATACAGAAACATGCTCATGCTCTTCGGCGTGGGAGACCATGGAGGCGGACCGAGCAACGAGATGCTCGATCGGATCGACCGCCTGAAGCAGGCGACGATTTATCCGACCGTTCAGTACGGGACGACAACCTCGTATCTTAACTGGCTCAAGAAGCAGGATCTTTCGACGCTTCCGGTCTGGAATGACGAGCTTTATCTCGAGTACCACAGGGGAACGTATACCACTCAGGCGAAGATGAAGAAGTTCAATCGGACAAGCGAAGTTCTTCTGACGAACACGGAAAAATTCTCGGCCCTCTCCACACTCGCGGGAGGTATGTACAATCAACCTGCAATAGAAGATGCCTGGCGGCTGACGCTCTTCAATCAATTTCATGATATTCTTCCCGGCTCGAGCATACGTGAGGTGTACATCGACGCCACCGAAACACACACAGAAGCGCAGAAGATCGCCGGGATGGAATTGGACAAATCGCTCGATCAGATCGCCAAATCGGTGAATACGTCGTCCGTGAAGAACGGGACTCCGCTTGTTGTCTTCAACCCATTGTCATGGGCCCGGACAGAGGTCGTTCATTACACGCTTCCGACAGGCGACGAGAAGGAATATGCCGTGTTTGAACAGGGAGGGAAGGAAATCACATCGCAGATCGTACGGATCGATCGGTTTACGAGGGAAATCCTGTTTCCGGCATCCAATGTGCCATCGATGGGATACAAAACGTATGTCCTGAGAGCCCAGAAACCAAAACCAACGCCGTCTGTTTTGAAGTGGAGCATCGGAGTGGTGGAGAATGAGAACTTCAAGGTTGTCATCGACACGGCTTCGGGGTGGATCACATCGATCATCGATAAGAGATCTTCAAGAGAGCTCCTGAGCGGTCCGGCCAATCGTCTGCAGTTATTGGAGGACAAACCCTCCGCCTGGGATGCCTGGAACATCGGACTCACCGGTGTGGAATTTCCGTCCCGATTGGTCGGCGTCAAAGTGGTTGAGAATGGGCCCGTGAGAACGATTCTCAGACTCAAGCGCGAATACCGCAAGCCCGGCACCTCCGCCGGGTTTCCGACGGAGAATTATCCCACCAGCTTCTTTACGCAGGATATTATTCTGATCTCCGGCTCGGATCGCATCGACTTCAAAACTGATGTGGACTGGTGGGAAGAGAAGACGATGCTGAAGGTTGCCTTCCCCGTTTCCGTAAGTGCGGCGACGGCAAGTTACGAGATCCCCTATGGAAGCATCCAGCGACCTGCCGAAAGCAAGAACAGTGTCGACAGCGCCAAATGGGAGGTCGCCGGCATTCGCTGGGCCGATCTGTCGCAAAAGGACTATGGGGTCAGTCTGCTGAACCGGGCCAAATACGGATACGATATCAAGGGCTCAACCATGAGGTTGTCGCTTCTTCGCTCTCCCAAGTGGCCCGATCCGACCGCAGACCGCGGTAAACACTCGATCGAGTACTCTCTCTATCCGCATGCGGGTCAGTGGAAGCTTGCGAAGACGGTCCAGCGCGGA
The DNA here is from genome assembly GCA_035291905.1 of Bacteroidota bacterium. GTDB lineage: Bacteria > Bacteroidota > Ignavibacteria > UBA10030 > UBA10030 > JACPLA01. The sequence continues at coordinate 3,956 of DATDRF010000005.1, read as the reverse complement.
TATGAATTCAACAATCCAATGATCGTCGTGGCGGCAGGCGTTCATCGCGGATCGCTTCCGGCATCTCAGTCATTTGTCAAACTCGAACCATCGAATCTGGTTCTTACGACCCTGAAAAAGGCGGAGGATTCAAACGCGTGGGTGGTGCAGTGGTACGATGCCGTAGGTGTGGAAACGGAGGCACTTCTTACGTTGCCCCGTCCGGTGAAGAGGGCAGTCACAACAAATGCACTGGAAGAGGACGGGTATTCCCTGAAACCCGAAAGGAACACCCTAAGGATCATAACGAAGAAAAGCGGCGTCACGACACTGAAGATTGAGTTCTGATGCTGAAATCGCTTGGGAACATAGGCCTTTACGGAGCGCTTCTGCTTCTGGCCCTGTCGATGTTGCTCCCGTTCCTCTGGATGCTCGGCACATCGCTCATGACAGACCTGGAAGTCTATCAGTACCCCCCGAAATTCGTCCCGTCGGAGTTTCAATGGTCGAACTTCGCCGAGGCGATGGACCTTCAGCCCTTCGGGAGGTTCTTCCTCAATACGGCGATTGTTGCCGGTGCCTCAGTTCTGGGCCAATTGCTCTTCTGTTCCATGGCCGCATATGCCTTTGCGCGGCTGCGGTTTGTCTGGCGTGATCGGCTCTTCGCTCTGTATCTCGGCACGATGATGATCCCTGCCATCGTCACGATCATTCCGTCGTTTCTCCTTGTCAGCACATTCGGATGGATCAACACCTACTGGGCGCTCTTCACCCCGACGATCTCAAGCGTGTGGGGAATATTTCTGCTTCGTCAGTTCTTCATGACCATTCCCCGGGACCTGGAGGATGCGGCGCGCATTGACGGCGCGTCGGAATTCTCCATCTTCTGGCGCGTGATTCTGCCGCTCTCCAAGCCCGCGCTGGCCACATTGGCAATCTTCGCGTTTATGGGAAGTTGGAAGGATTTTCTCTGGCCCCTCCTTGTTACAAATAGGCTCGATATGCGCACGGTGGAGGTCGGCATTGCAAATTTCACGACCCTCTATACCACGGACTGGCCTCATCAAATGGCCGCCGCGGTGGTTGTCATGGTTCCGATCATTATCGTATTTCTCGTCGCACAGAAGTACTTTGTGAGAGGGATTACGTTGACGGGACTGAAACGGTGACAGAGGTCAGAGATCAGAAGTCGGAGGTCAGAAGGAGAGGGCCTTGTAGGTCGGAATGCTATTCCGACTAGCCCCGAAGGTCTTGAATAAGAACTTAGAGGTTTGAATACTTAGAATCTAAGAGAGAAGATTCATGAGAAAAATCGCTCTGGCTGTATTCCTCATTCCGGCTATGTTGCATGCACAGGCCGGATTGATCCCCGCGTTCAAGATTGAACCGAATGACATCAAACTCTCGCGCCTGGCACAGCCGGGGACCTATTTTGACAAGGTAGGCCGGAAGTTCGCAGTCCTTGGCTTTGAAAGCGGATCGTTCGAGGCGTGGGCATACCCGCTCAAGCTGGTGCGTAACTGCGAGCTCTCGTTCTTCATCGGCAGTTCGACGGAGGCGATCCGGGCACGCGATGTTGTTCGCACGATCGATGCAACACCCGAGGCAACGATCCTCACTTACACCTATCAGTCGTTTACGGTGAGATCGATCTTCATTACGCCGGTCAATGAACCGGGGGCTTACGTTCTTCTCGATGTGAACACCACAGAACCGCTGACGATCGTGTGCAGTTTCTTGCCCATTCTTCAGCCGATGTGGCCTGCAGGGCTAGGCGGGCAGTCTGCACGCTGGCTCGATGACATCAAGGCATATCAGGTTTCTGAGCCGACGCGGAAGAATACCGCGTATATCGGGTCACCGGCGGCTTCGGGGATCTCTTACACTCCGGCTCACATGCTGTCGGATGTTCCGAATCAGTTCAAGATCGAGATCAAGGATCCGGGAGCCGTTCGGGGAAAATACGTTCCGATCATTCTTGCCGGAGGCAAAGGAGACCGCGACAGCATCAAGGCCATCTATACACGGTTGGTGCAGAACCCCGAAGCGATGTATCGGCAAAATGTCGAACATTATCGCAAGCTTCGCACAAGCACCATGCAGGTTGAGACGCCGGTCAGGGAGATCAATCTGGCCCTCGAGTGGGCCAAGGTCGCCTATGACAATCTCATGGTCGATAATCCCGATCTCGGTTACGGCATGGTAGCCGGGCTTGGTGCCTCGGGGACGGGCGGAAGACCGGGATTCGGATGGTTTTTCGGCGGCGACGCGTACATTAATTCCTTCAGCATGAACAGCTACGGGGCGTTTGAAGCCGTTCGCGACGCGCTTGCCTTCACACAAAAATGGCAGCGGGACGACGGGAAAATGCCGCATGAGCTCTCCCAGGGGGCGGGATATATCAACTGGTTCAAGGATTACCCCTATGCCTACATTCACGGAGACACGAGCCCGTTCTACATCTGTTCAATGTATGATTACTACAGGATGTCGGGCGATCAGGAGTTCGTGAAGAAAAGCTGGACATCGATCAAGAGGGCGTACGAATGGTCCATTTCAACGGATGAGAATGGGGATGGGCTGATGGACAACAAGAAAGCAGGCCTGGGAGCGAGCGAATATGGACCCCTTGTCGACATTCAATCGGATGTCTACACTGCCGCGGTCTGGGTCCGCGCTTCGAACGCGATGCAGGTTCTGGCAAAGGCTGTCGGAGACGCCGAGTACGAAAAGAAAGCGTCCGTCTACGCCGCGAAATCCTCAAAGAGCTTCAACGACAAGTTCTGGGATGAAAAGAACAAACAATACGCCTACGCAATCACTGCGAAAGGGGAGCATGTCGAGATCGTCTCGCCGTGGAGTTCGGTTGGACTGCAATGGGAACTGGCCGACCCCGAACGCAGCAAACAATCACTGATGAAACTAAACTCGGCCGAACTCACAACCGACTGGGGAATCCGAAGTATTTCGAACAAGAGCTCGTACTATGAGGCGCTAAACTACAATTACGGCGCCGTGTGGCCGTTCCTGACGAGCTGGGTTGCGACGGCGCAATACAAGCATGGATACTCACTGCAGGGGTACAATTCCCTCATGGCATCTGTGCGTCATACGTTCGACAATGCTCTTGGGTTCGTTACGGAAGTCTTTTCAGGGACACACAATATTTGGCCGCAGGAGGCGGTGGCCCACCAGGGATTCTGTACCGCCGGTGTGGTAATGCCGTTTGTCCGCGGGCTTCTCGGATTGGAGGCAGATGCCGCATCACGCACGATCTGGTTTTCGCCGCAGCTGCCTGCCGATTGGAAAACTCTGAAAATCGATCGGTACCGGGTTGGGAACGATTATTTTTCGTTCGAGTTCAGCGATGACGGAAAAATGAAAACATGGAAGCTGACAACGCAGAGCAAAATGCCATACAACCTCATGTTCCGTCAACGCATATCGCCATCGACAAGAGTGATCGCTCAAGGAGCGACCGGACCGTCAACAGATACAAAAGGATCATTCCGGGATTCCCAGGTGAGGATTGAGACTCAAATCCTTGGTGAGAAAATGCTGCAAATTCAGTACGAAGGCGGACTTGAGCTTCTCCCGCCCGAAATCACAACTCGCACAGGTGATGCTAACAAAGGACTGAAGATCGTTTCGACGGAATGGAAAGGAAAGCAGTTGACGGTAACGGTCGATGGATTAGCCGGCGAGACCTATGACCTGAAGCTCATCAACCCGCAGACTATTGCAGAAGTAAGGGGGGGAAGCGTGAGTGGGAGCGCGGTAAATTTCAAAATGCAGAGCGGTCCCCCGGGAGAGTTTGTGCGAAGAGTGATGGAGATTCGCGTGAAGTAAAATCAAAAATATTACACAGAGAGCACCGAGAGACACAGAGATCACAGAGGTAAAGCTCTCCGTGTTCTCTGTGCCTCCTTTGTGTTCTCCGTGTTATGCTTTCTTCTTGTTGTCTCAGTAGACAAATG
>DATDRF010000004.1:0-10048 GCA_035291905.1 Bacteroidota bacterium | reverse complement strand
TCGGGTTGGCAAGGGCGTTTGAGTATTCGGCCCTCGGGCAGGATGTCTCCGCAGAAGAGGCGGAACGGGTCGGATTAGTCAACCGGGTCGTTCCCGCTGCCGAGCTGGAGGCAAAGACGCTCGAGCTGGCGCAAAAATTTGCAAAAGCCCCTACGAAGGCAATCGGACTGATCAAGCGCACGCTCAACAAAGCACTGCATTCGGACCTCGACACGATTCTGGATTACGAGGCAGTGATTCAGGAGGTTGCCTCTCAGACGGAAGACCATCAGGAGGGAGTCAAGGCTTTTCTCGAAAAGAGACCTGCGCAGTTCCGCGGTCGGTGATAATACTTCGGCTGGGGGACAAAAACCTCCTATTCCCTGATTAGCATCATCATTTCACGCAATACTTTTCCTCTTCATTCTTGTTTTTTCGCCCCTCTTTGAGTACGTTCAGCATGTGTCACGCCTCTGGTTTTTCATCCCGAAAACTCCATAAAAGGGCCTGACACGTCGTTTTAAGTCTTCCCTATTCTATGTTCAAACACCTTGGAGTTGTGGGCGCGGGTACGATGGGAGCCGGCATAACGCATGCCGCTGCCCTCACCAATACCGATGTCATGCTGTATGACATCAACGATACCATTCTTCGCCGGGCTCTCGAACGCATCAAAACCGACCTCAGGACAGGCGTGAAAAAAGGGAAAATCACGCAAGAGCAGATGACCGAGGCGGTCACCCACATCCATCCCCGAACCAGTCTTTCCGATCTTCATTCCTGCGATTTCGTGGTCGAAGCCGCCATCGAGGATCTGAGAGTCAAAAAGGATCTCTTCAAGCACCTGGAAACAAGCGTCAAAACATCGACGATTCTGGCAACGAACACCTCTTCCCTTTCCATAACGGCGATTGCATCGGTGCTCCACAGGCCGGAGCGCGTGGTGGGGATGCATTTCTTCAATCCCGCTCATATCATGAAGCTGGTGGAGATCATTGCAGGAAGAAATACGTCGCGGGAGACTGTCCAAAAAGCGTTCGACCTCTCGAAATTCCTTGGGAAAGTGCCTGTTGTGGCAAAGGATACCCCCGGGTTCATCGTGAACCGTGTCGCGCGGCCCTTCTACGGAGAGGCGCTTCGCCTGCTGGGCGAGAATGTGGCGACCCATGAGCAGATCGACCGTATTGTGAAAAGCATCGGCGGATTCCCCATGGGACCGTTTGAACTAATGGATCTGATCGGCATTGACATCAATTTTTCGGTTACACAGTCGATGTTCGACCAGTATTTCGGTGAGCCGAGGTATCGACCCCACCCCATTCAGAAACAGATGGTCGATTCCAATCTGCTTGGCCGGAAGACGGGGAGGGGTTTTTATGAATACTCCGATGAGAAGGCCGGGTAATGGGTAAGGCGAAGAGAAAAAGCGATCAGCGGTCAGCGGTTAGCGGTCAAACGTCGGGGGGGAGGGCGGTCCTCTCTATTATAGGAGACTCTCCCCTGGTCGAGGAGTATGCAGAGCTTTGCGGCTCAAAGGGGTATGATGTCGTTGTAGTACGCGATTCAAAAGGGAAAGGTCAAAAGTCAAAAGCCTTTCGTGAGACCGGTGCCATCCCCCCGGAAACGTCACTCGCATTAGAGCTCACCAATACCGATCTTCCTGCCAAGCGAAAGAACATTGAGCAACTCAGCAAAGCACTATCCCCTGCAACCGCCATTTTGAGCAGCTCAATCACAGTGACGGCCACCCGGCAATCAAGCTGGATGGACAAGAAACATCGTCTCGTCGGATTTGGAGCGCTTCCCGGATTTCTTGACCGTGCGCTTGTCGAAGTAGCCCCAACAGTCTTTTCGCCTCCCGAGACGATTGAGGTTGTAAGAACTTTCTTTCATTCTCTGGGAAAAGAAATCGAGATCGTTCAGGACAGGGTTGGCATGGTTTTGCCGAGAATTCTCTGTCAGATCATCAACGAATCGATTTTCGCTTTGCAGGATGATGTCGCATCGCCCGCCGACATCGATACTGCGATGAAAATGGGTGTCAACTACCCGCTGGGGCCCATTGAATGGGCCGACAGGATCGGATTCAAGAACGTCTATGCTGTCCTCTCCGCACTCGAGGACGATCTGCGCGAAGATCGCTATCGTGTCGCACCCCTGCTGAAGCAGATGGCCGAAGGCGGTGATTGGTGGAAACAATCAGGGACTACTTCATGAAAAGGACACTCACACTTCTCCCTTGCTCCCTTCTCCTCTGCTCCCTTGCGCTGAGCCAGACATTCGAGGGAGTCATGACCTTCCGTGTGTCAGGGAAAACTCTCCAGCAATTCACCTATGCCACAAAGGGCGAGAGGATCCGCATGGAGGTGGAGCCCTCTCCCGGAATGACAATGGCCATAATTGTCGACACCCGCGCGCGATCGGTGACCATGATACGCGACGAGGCAAAGATGTACTTCGAGATGAATCTCGATCAAATGTCGCCTCCCCCTTCCGTGAAGGAAACAGAGGTAACCGTTACAAAGACTGGCAAGAAGGAGACGATTCTGGGTTATGAGTGTGAACAGATGATGATCAAACAAGAGGACCGGAATGCGGAATTGTGGGTCACCAGGGGACTTGGCAGGTTTGTTCAAGTCAACATGAACCCGCGCGCGCAATCCCCGATGTTGAAAAAGCTCGAGGAAGAACTGCTCAACGAGGGGTACTTTCCGCTGCGGTTGCTGTCTACCGGTTCAGAAGGAAAAACCGTGATGGAGGTTGTGAAGATTGAAAAGAAGCAACTGGACGATAAGATGTTTACTGTCCCGGCGGGGTATCAGAAAATGCAGATGCCTCAACCGCCCAAACAATAGTACCCAGGAAAAGGAGCAACTATGAAAACGATCGTCTCGCTTTTTGTCGCATGTCTGGTGCTGACACCATCCTCTCTCAGCCAGACCAAAGCAGTCCATTTCAAGAAACTTCAGGAGTTCCTCCCGTCGGCAGATGTGAAGGGATTCGAGAGAAAGAAGCCGACCGGACAGACACAGTCCGCAATGGGGATGACAACGTCCGAGGCAAAGGTCCGTTATGTCACAAAACCGGCATCGGAGAACGACACAGGATACGTAGAGCAGTCGATCGAAATCACCCTCTCAGATATGTCGGGAATTCCTTATGCCGCAATGGCGATGATGCAATACCAGCAGGATTTTGAGAACGAGACCGAAGACGGGTATGAGAAATCCGTGACGGTAAAGAGTGCGTACAAAGGAAAGGAATCAGCCCGCACAGGCGACTACAAGAGCTGTGAACTTGAATTCATGGTCGGCAACCGATTCATGTTCAAGCTGGGGGGAGACGGTTTTTCAGACACTCAGATTCTTGTGAAACTTGTGGAAACCGTCGATTTCGCAAAGCTTGAGAAGGTAACGCCGTAGGAAACAAAGGAGAAGATCATGTCAGTCCGTCAATTGTGGATTCTTTTGGGGTGTATTGTTTTCCTTTTTGGGCTATCTGCCGCACAACCAAAACTCGTCCTCGAGAAGCAGGAAATCCACCTTGGGAGCGTCTATAACGGGACGATTGTCAAAGCACGGGTGAAGCTTACAAACGGAGGAACGAGCACACTGACCATTGAGAGCATAAGAACCTCATGCGGGTGCACCACGGTGAAACAACCGAAAGAGGAGCTGAAGCCGGACGAGGCCGACATGGTCGAAGTGGAATTCAACTCTGCCAATATTCGGGGAACCGTCAAGAAATACATCTACATTGAGACCAACGACCCGACCAATCGGTATGCCACGGTGACGCTCACAATTTCGATAAAAGAGGAACTGGAACCCGTCAATTCTGTCAAGTTCATATGGTTTGGCGATGTATCAATCGGCAAGTCGGCAACGCTCACCTACACGCTGAAAAACGCCGGGGAATCGAAGATCTCAATCAAGGGCGTCAGCAAGGTTTACGAAAAACTGACGGTGGAATATGACAAAGCCACCGTTGCTCCGGGAGATACCGTCGTCGTGAGGGTGTCCGTTGTTCCGAATCGTGTCGGATACTTCAGCGAAACATTCACGCTGAATACGGACAGCAAGAAACAGCCAAAAGTGCCTATCCTTCTCAGCCTTGTTGGAGTGAACCGGTGACGCGCTTTCAAACGTCGTGGCGGGAGAGTCTTGCAATCACGGTGTGCGCCGTGATTCTCGGATTTTCCTACACCTTTGTTCAGGAGAAGGGGCTGTTTGCAGGACCCGCATCAGCACGCACAGCGTCAGGACAAGTTTCAGCGGCACCCCAAATTATTGAAATCCAGGAGGCGCTGAATCTGTATCAGTCGGGTAACGCAGTGTTCGTCGATGCACGACATGAATTTGACTACAAGCTCGGCCACATCAAGGGTGCCGTCAGCCTGCCGCTTGCCGAGTTCGCCGCAAAATCGGAGATTGTTTCGTCCCTTCCGCGGAACAGGCCCATTGTCACATATTGCGACGGAGCTGAATGCAGTTCAAGTGTTGAGCTCGCCACTCTGCTGATGGAATCCGGATTCACTTCGGTGAAGGTCTTTTTTGCGGGATGGAACGAATGGCGGAATCAAGGGCTCCCCACGGCGGTGAAAGAATAATGCTGAAACGATTCCTCGCGAACGAATTCAATATCCTCACAGCCCGCGTTTTCCTAGGGTCGCTCCTTCTGATCGCCAGCATCGACAAGATTGCCGACCCTCTCGCATTTGCCCGGTCAATCGAAGACTACCAGATCCTCTCCGGTCCGGTGGTCATGGTTATTGCAACGGTGTTGCCGTGGATTGAACTGATATGCGGTATGGCCATGGTTTTTGGGCTGCTCATTCCGGGAGCTGCGCTCCTTTCTGGGGCACTCCTCTTCGTTTTCACTCTCGCCGTTCTCTCCGCCCTCTTCAGGGGCCTCGACATCTCATGCGGATGCTTTTCGCAGGATCCGGCTGCGGCCCGGATCGGCTGGGCGAAGGCGGGAGAAAATGTCATCCTCACGGCCGTCAGCGCGTATCTTTATTTTTCCCCAGGCATACGCTTCTCGCTGGAACACTATCTCACGAATCGTGAGAAGAATCCCTAGCGGTTCTGCCGTCACCTTCTCGCCAGGAATCATGCAACGATCGAGCAACGAAGCCTTTATCATTGACGCTCTTCGAACACCCGTGGGAAAATACGGCGGCGTTCTCAAAGACGTCCGGGTGGACGACCTCAGCGCTTACGTCCTTCAGGAAATTACGCAGAGAACCGGAGTGGACCCTGCGCATGTTGAAGACGTTCTCTGGGGATGTGCCAATCAGGCCGGAGAAGACAACCGAAATCTCGGACGCATGGCCGTGTTGCTTGCAGGTTTTCCCCAAACGGTTCCCGCCACCACGATCAACAGACTTTGCGGATCAAGCCTCGACGCCATCAACATGGCTGCGCGCGGAATCTGGAGCGGCGACAGCGACCTGATTATCGCAGGCGGGGCAGAAAGCATGACACGCGCCCCCTTCGTGACGGCAAAAAACGTCAGCGGACAGCCTCTCTACGGAAATCTTACCGCCTTCGACACTGCTCTTGGCTGGCGGTTTCCAAATCCCAAAATGGAAAAGCTCATCCCGCTCGAATCGATGGGTGAGACAGCCGAGAATATTGCGGAACGGTGGAAGATCACCCGGTCCGATCAGGATGCGTTCGCTCTCCGCAGTCACATGCTGGCTGTAAAGGCCCAGGAAAACGGTATTTTTCATGACGAGATCATCCCAGTGGAAATACCACAGAAAAAAGGATCGCCCGTTGTCATCCAGGATGATGATGGACCGCGGCGTGATACTTCACTCGAGAAGCTTTCACAGCTTCAGCCGGTGTTTCGCAAAGGCGGGACCGTAACGGCAGGGAATTCCTCGTCGCTTAACGACGGCGCGGCCGCCGTGCTTATCGCAAGTGAAAGAAAGTCAAAAGAACTTGGCCTCAAGCCCCTCGCCCGAATCGTTTCCACCGGAGTCGCGGGAGTCGATCCGCGCATTATGGGGATAGGGCCTGTTCCGGCGACAAACATTGCATTAAAGAAATCCGGACTGAAGCTCAGTGAAATCGGATTGGTGGAGTTGAACGAAGCATTTGCCGCACAGTCGCTTGCGGTCATCCGGGATCTTGGGCTCAATCCCGACGTGGTGAACATCAACGGCGGGGCGATCGCCCTCGGCCATCCGCTCGGCTGCAGCGGTGCCCGCATCATGACGACGCTCCTGCATGAAATGAAAAGGAAAAAGATTCGATACGGCCTTGCGACGATGTGTATCGGAGTCGGTCAAGGCATCGCCACAATAGTTGAACGAATTTCTTAGGCAGATTCAGTTTTTCATTCGGCATCATCAGGAGGATATATGCGTTCCTTTCTCTCTGGCACAATCATACTTCTACTTCTCTTGTTCGCTGGTTCATGCTCGACAAACCGTGACAGCGTGCTCGCACCTGCATTGGAGAGCATTACAGCAGACGGTCTCATGACACATATTAAAGTCCTCGCCTCGGATGAATTCGAGGGAAGAGCCCCGGGCAGCAAGGGAGAGGAATTGACTGCGGACTATCTGATCGGCCAGTTCAAACAACTCGGCCTCCAACCCGGAAACCCTGACGGCTCCTTTGTCCAAAACGTCCCGCTTGCCGGTTTCACCGCCCAGGCTACCGCTTCGATTACTGCCGGCGGAAAACGGATGAGCCTGGAGAACCTGAAAGACTACGTCGCTGTCTCGCGCCGCTTTGTCCCCCAGGTCATCGTGGATAATTCGGAGATCGTCTTTGTCGGCTATGGCGTTGTAGCGCCCGAATACGGGTGGGATGACTACAAAGATGTCGACGTTCGCGGGAAGACGATCGTCATGTTGATCAACGATCCTGCAGTTCCCGACCCGAACGATCCGACGAAGCTTGACGAATCCCTTTTCAAGGGAAGGGCCATGACATACTACGGTCGATGGACGTACAAGTATGAGATCGCCTCAGAAAAAGGAGCGGCGGCAGCGATCATTGTACACGAAACGGGCCCGGCCGGATATCCCTTCGAAGTCGTGTCGGGAAGCTGGGGACGCGAGAACTTTGACATTCAGACTTCCGACAAGAACATGCGGCGAGTCGCCGTGGAATCGTGGATCACACTCGGTGTGGCAAAGCAACTCTTCTCCGGCAGCGGAAAAGACTTTGATGAGCTGAAGAAAGCAGCGGTGAGAAAGGACTTCAGGCCCGTATCTCTGGGAGCAAAGGCATCTTTCCACATCAAGAACACTCTGCGAGAGGTTCAGTCGAAGAATGTGGTCGCGAAACTCGAAGGTTCGGATCCGAATCTCAAGGACGAGTACCTTATCTATATGGCCCATTGGGACCATCTTGGAAAAGACGAGAAAGCAAAGGATGACGGGATCTACAACGGCGCCCTTGACAATGCCTCCGGCACCTCCGCCCTCCTCGAAATCGCCAAAGCATTCACGAAGCTTCCAACGAAGCCGAAGCGATCAGTCCTCTTTCTCTCCGTGACAGCGGAGGAAAAAGGATTGCTTGGCGCGAAATACTACGCAACCAACCCGCTCTATCCTCTCGCCAAAACCCTCACGGCCATCAATATCGACGGAGTCAATCAATGGGGTCAGACAAGGGATTACACGGTCATCGGTCTCGGCAATTCAACGATCGACGATCTTCTCGCAGAAGAGGCACGTACGCAGGGGCGTACGCTCAAGCCGGATGCCGAGCCGGAAAAGGGATTCTACTACCGTTCGGATCACTTTGAATTTGCAAAAGTGGGAGTTCCCGCTCTTCACAGCGACGCGGGGGATGATTATATCGACAAACCCGCGGGGTACAGCAAGCAGAAGCGGGATGAATACACGAACAATGACTATCATAAACCATCCGACGAGATAAAAGCGGATTGGGATCTTTCAGGCGCGGTTGAAGATGCAAAGCTCTTGTTGAAGCTCGGGTACAACATTACAGAAGGAACAAACTGGCCGACGTGGAAAGAAGGAACCGAGTTCAAGGCGAAGCGTGAACAGATGCTGAAGTAGTTCCAACTCATCCCCGTTCGGATCTCCCCCTTCTCTTTGAAGAGAAGAGGGATGAGTTCGGCAATAACCTAAAAGGAGGAGATAAGTGAGAAGACGCATCCTTCCCGTGTTTCTAGTAACTGTACTTGTCTCGTGGGTTTCGTTTTCCCAGGCGACGTTCGACGTCAAGGAACATTACACCAAGTATGAGTACATGATTCCGATGCGCGACGGGGTCAAGCTGTACACTGCGGTGTATGTGCCAAAGGATACACTGCGCGACTATCCTATCATGTTCCGGCGCACTCCTTACAGTGTGGGCCCTTATGGGGCGGATCGATACCCCACCCTGCTGGGACCTTCAATCCTTTTTGACAAGGAGGGATTCATCTTCGTCCATCAGGATATCCGCGGAAAGTTCATGTCGGAAGGGGAATACCTCTACATGCGCCCCAATGTCCCGGTGAAGAAGAGCAACAAGGACGTCGACCACAGCAGCGACACGTACGACACGGTGGAATGGCTCATCAAGAACCTTCGCCACCACAACGGCCGGGTCGGGATCTGGGGAATTTCGTATCCAGGTTACCTCGCCGCACTGGGAGCCGTGGATGCGCATCCTGCCGTAAAAGCTGTCTCACCCCAGGCACCCATGGGCGACACGTTTATCGGTGATGATTTTCACCACAACGGGGCGTTCTTCCTGGCTCATGCATTCTCCTGGCTCGCAGGAACCGCTCCTGGACAATCGAATCGTGACGCGGCAACCGGACGCGGGCGGAGAAGATTCGACTATGGCACACCGGACGGATACCGATTCTTCCTCGAGCTTGGCGCTCTGCCGAACGCGGATGCCCGGTATTTCAAGGGGGAGGTTCCCGACTGGAACTCGTTCATGCAGCATGGAACCTATGACGAGTATTGGAAGGCACAGAATGTTCCGCAGCACATGAAGAACATTCGGCCCGCCATGATGATCGTCGCCGGCTGGTTCGATTCCGAGGATCCGTGGGGTGCAATCAACATTCACAATGCTATCGAAAAGAAGAGTCCCGGGGCCAGTAATCGAATCGTCTGGGGACCGTGGCATCACGGGGGCTGGGCGCGGGTGGACGGCGATACGCTTGGCGAAATCCGCTTCGGCAGTAAGACGAGCCTTTGGTACCGCGAGAATGTGGAACTTCCTTTTTTCAACTACCACCTCAAGAACACGGGCGAAATGAACCTCCCCAATGTCTGGGCGTTCATGACCGGCCAAAACGAATGGCAGCCTTATTCCTCATGGCCGCCGCCCGAGGCCGCGACAAAGAACCTCTATCTTCATCCCAACGGTCATTTGTCATTTGAACGGCCCTCAAGCACTGCCGGAAGCGGGTATGACGAATACACAAGCGATCCGATGAAGCCGGTTCCCTTCACCGAGGAGATTACGACCTCGATGGGCCATATCTTCATGGTCGAAGACCAACGATTCGCCTCGACCCGGCCGGATGTGCTTGTCTATGAATCCGACACCCTCGCCGAGGATGTGACCATTGCAGGCCAAATCACTCCCCACTTCTTCGCCTCGACTTCGGGCACCGATTGCGACTGGATCGTGAAAGTCATTGATGTCTTTCCACCCGATGCGCCCAATCCGATCCCGAATCCCCGCAGAGTTCGGATGGGGCATTTCCAGATGCTCGTTGGAAGCGAGGTCATGAGGAGCAAGTTTCGCAAGAGTCTGGAAAATCCCGAGCCGATGAAGCCGGGAGAGATTACGGAAATCGAATTCACCATTCCCGACAAACACCATAGATTCAAAAAAGGTCACAGGATCATGGTGCAAATTCAGAGTACGAGGTTTCCTCTCGTCGACAGGAATCCCGGAAAGTTCCTGGATATCTACAGAGCCAAGGACTCGGATTACCAGAAAACCGTCCAGCGGGTATACCGATCGGGGCCTCATTCGTCGTATCTGAAGCTTCCGGTTGTCAATTAGCCACGAATTTCAACGGAGATCTTCATGAAACGCTTCCTTTCCTTCATCACGCTCGTTTTAGT
>DATDRF010000003.1:0-9698 GCA_035291905.1 Bacteroidota bacterium | reverse complement strand
ATCATAGGATACGCCTCCGCCATAAAGATGGCGGATCCTCAAAATTCCGTCTGCTCGCAGAATACGCCTGCCTGTCCGGCAGGCAGGCTCGCAGGGAATTTTGGGACATTCCACCCTCCCCCAGCTTGTCGAGAATTTTATGATGAGAGATAGTCTGGCCATCATAGGGCCCTCGCCTTCCAGCCCCCGGCAGAAAACACCGGGGTCCTCAAAATGGCGACCGCTCGCTGAAAAAACGCTCGCAGGCCATTTTGGGACATGCCGCCCTCTCCGAGCTTTTCGAGGATCTTATAATGAGAGATTGTCGAGTTGATCATAGAGGTTGTCTCATTTTTTCATCACATGATTGATTCATTCGCCGACCGGGATAATGTTAATTCCAGATCTGCAAATGAGACAATGGGTAGATAAGTGGACGACCCAATTGTTACAATGAGGTAACTAGCATCATCGTTCTGGTTCCAATGAAGCAATCAATTTTTTGAAGCGGGGATGATCCCTGAGCGAATCCCACTCGGGATTGAGCTTAAGCCCCCCATAGGAAAGACTCCCCGAAAATGGCGCAATCTGCTCCAGGTAATCAAGCGCGAGATCCCTTTCCCCAACCAGAGCGTAGACTGACGCGAGGTCATACACCCGTGCAGCCCCGCGCAGCGCTTCCTTTGAAACGGGCATAATCTCAACTGCCTCCTTGCCCTTTTTGATGGCATCTTCCTTGCGCCCCAGGCCTGCCAGAGCAACTGCCAGGGAACTGTGGAGCCGTGAGTCGTTCGGATCCTGCCGGATTCTCTTCTCAAGAAAGACACGCGCGGAGTCAAAGTACGCCGGGGCGAGCTTCGTGTTTCCGGTCAGCAGAGCCACGTTGCCTCTGAAAAGCGACGTCGGAGCAAAGTAGTACTGGTCGTCAACCGCAATCGGGCCAAGCGACCGCAGGATTTCGTCGGCTTTTTGAAAGTTCCGACTCAAGTACTCAATCTGAGCTCTGGCGCTCTGAATCACATTTTCCTGATCGGGAACCTTCTTCTGAACAGCGGTGGCGAGAACCGCCCGGGCACCATCGAGATCGGCCTTCCATTCGATCAAGGTGAATGCATTGAAGAGATAGTTTGCAAGTTCATCGGGTGAAACCGCGATAGCACGGTCGTATGTCAGAGATGCCTCTTCGTACTTCCGAAGGAAGTTCAGTGTATATGCCAACTCGCGGATGTTCCGCGATGAGCGGGGATCAATATCAACGGCTTTCTCAAAGTATGGCAGTGATTCCTCCATCTTACCCTTACGGCGAAGCACGGCCCCGATTCCAACCATTGCATCGGCATTGTTTGGCTGAAGTGCGATGGCCTTTCGAAAACTCTCAAGTGCGGGATCATAGTCGAGTTTTCCGTGGTAGTGGTACCACGCCATGGCCGTGTGCGCAAGAGCGAGGTTCGGATCAAGACGCAAAGCCGTTTCCGCAGCCCGCTTTGCCTCGGTAACACGTCTCTCCGACCGGTCAAATTGGAACCAGTAGGAATCGGAATGAACCTGAGACAGCATCGCATAAGCCGCCGCGAATTTTGGATCGAGTTCCAGGGCACGGTTAAACATCTGTTCGGCAAACGAGAGCGAGACCTTGTCTTCTGCGCCCCTTTCGACATAATCAATTCCTTTGAGATAAAGATCGTATGCTTCCGAATTCTGGGTGAGGGCGGCCTCGAGGCTCTGGCGTTCAGGGGTGAGCAGCGAAATACCCAGCTCGGTAGCGACCTGAGAAGCGATCTGGGCCTGGAGCTTGAAACTCCCGGAATAGGCCGCCTCGAAGGGTTCGGACCACACCTGCGTGGCATCGGCGATCTTGATAAGCTCAGGATTGACCCGAATCCGATCTTCCGATCCCGCAACTTTTTCCCATCGGACCGTTCCCATGAGTGCATAACTTACACCAAGCTCTTCTGCAATCTCCTTCAGCGTCTTGTTTGTTCCCTTGTACTGGATAGCGCTTGAGCGGGCAATCACCCCCAGCCCAGAGAGCCCGGATAGTCGGCTCGTGATTTCCTCCGTGATCCCGTCGACGAAATAGTCTTTCTCGGAAGAGCCCTGATTCTGAAACGGGAGGACTACCAGCATCCGTTTCTCCGATGAACCCGACCCGGTTGAAGAAAAGGGATTCAGGAAAGCGATGATGACGGCGGCGATCAGGACTACGGCGCCCACCAGGGCATAAAGGCGAGTTCGGGGCTTCAGAAAAGATGAAGGAGGAGGCTTTCTCTCTTCATTCTGCTCGGTGCGAGGGATGGCCTCGGTCCTTCGGACGACACGTGAAGTATCCTTCTTCAACCGCCTGAGGTCGACGGCGATTTCTTTTGCAGATTGGTAACGATCTTCGGGATCTTTGTCGAGGGCTTTGGCCAGAATATGTGCCAGCTCGGGAGTGCCATCGGTGAGAGACGACGGCAGGGGTGAGGGATCTTCGTTGAGAATGGAGTACATCATCGCCGCTTCGTGTTCTCCGCGGAAAGGGAACTGGCCTGTGAGCATTTCATAGAGAACGACCCCAAAGGAAAAGAGATCCGATCGGGCATCAACCTCTCCGCCCTGGATCTGCTCAGGGGCCATATAGGCAAGCGTACCGACGGTGCTCGAGGTTTTTGTCAGTTTCAGCGATCCCTTGAGCTTTGCCAGCCCAAAGTCCATGACTTTGATCTGGTTTCGGGAATTCACCATGATGTTTTCTGCCTTCACATCACGGTGAACAATACTCTGACTGTGGGCTTCGTGAAGCGCTTCGGCGATTTGGACGGCATAGGCAACGGCCTCGCTTTGCTTCAAGGCTCCGCCGGACATCTTCTCGCGAAGGGTCATTCCGTCGACGAATTCCATGTCGATGAAGTGCTTCTTATCCACCTCTTCAATACCGTAAACAGTACAGATATTCGGATGATTCAAAGCAGCCGCAGCTTTGGCCTCCTGGACGAAACGTTCGAGCTCACCCGAACTGGCCGAAATGTGCTCAGGGAGAAACTTGAGGGCAACGAAGCGGTCGAGCTTTGTATCCTGGGCTTTGTAAACGATGCCCATTCCGCCCTCTCCGAGTTTCTCGAGGATTTTGTAATGGCTGATTGTTGTGCCGATCATGGTATCTCTTGATCCTTCTTTTTCAATCTGACGACTATCAACCGCATACACGACACTCGTTCTATATAGATCCCGACTGCCTCAGATCATTGTTCCTTCAACTCTGCATCCCAATTGACCACAAGCGTGACGGACGTTGACGAGGTTTCTCCTTTGACGGTGCAGACGAGGAAGCGCTTCCCGTCTCCGGTGACATCATAGGGAATCGCCAATCCCGAAATCATCGGATTGGTCTGAAACAGGACCCGTTCCCTCCCGACGATGAATGTTCGACCTTTCGAATCTACTTCGACAACCCTCAGCGTCTTGTCGTCCCCCAAAAAGTACACTTCCTTCCCGTCTCCTCTCCATCGAGGAGATGTTCCGGGTGATGTCGAAACCTGATACTTGCCACCCGGCCCGGGAAAGGGGCGGACGTAGACCTGCGTGGCGCCTGATTCATTCGATTGGTAGGCAATCCACTTTCCATCAGGAGAGAACGACGCATTGATCTCGCCGAAGTCCGTTTGAAGAAACGGTACAGGTGTGGGAACCCCCGTCATCGGCATCAGCCACAGATCCGCTTGCATGTGTGATCGGTTGAGGGCTGTGAAGACAATGAATTGACCATCCGGAGACCAGTCGCTCGGGAACTTGTCGACGAGTGTATCGGTGAGCATCTCTTCGTTCCCGATGCCGCTTGACGCGCGTTGGTAGAGATCGGTTCCGGTGCCTCTACGACGGGATGAGCCAAAGACAATGCGGCCGCCATCAGGTGACCAGACCGGAGACATATCGGGACCGGGATCGAATGTGAAGCGAGTTTGATTCTTTCTCGTGAAATCATAGATCCAGATATCGCTGTTCCGGGACCTTTGGTCGACCATTTCGATAGCGACGCTTCTTTCGTCCGGTGAGATCCTGAAATGGCCGTAGGTTCCCGGTTTGCCTATCGCGTCCAATTGCTTGCCGTTCCGGTCGAACCAAATGAGCTGCGAGGTTCCAGCGGCCCCCGATTGATACGCAAGAACTCCGTTGTCCGAAACTGTAAAGATCGCTTTGTTCCTGTCTGCCCAATAGGAGACCTGCTCGGCGACCGGGAATGCGTCGCCGTTCAGGGAATAACTTCCCGGGTCGAACGGCTGTGCCATGAGCGTTCGTTCACGCAAAAACAGGATGTGACCCGATGCATAGGCGCTGTTCGAGCTCGCATGGAAAAGTACCCTCGCATCGGGGCTGTCAAGCGACCCAAGGCAGATCGCATCTTTTTCGGCATTTCCTGTTATGGTCGTTTGGGCACTGTACAAGAAGTGATTTCCATCCGGAAGAAAGAACGGCCATCGGTGGCTGATGTGTCCACCTGCCGTGTCGAGCACTGTGGCGACGCCCGGTGAACCACCCGCCGCCGATACTCGCGATAACGGTCCGGTACCCGTCGAAGCGAAGAGAATCACGCCGTCAGCGTTCCATGCTCCGCCGCGCGCATTATTACCAACATCACAGATAGTCAGAGGAGGTCCGCCGGAGGCTTCGATCTTCATAAGCTTGCCTCCGACAAAGAAACCGATGAACCGACTGTCCGGCGACCAGAATGGATAGGAAGCACCTTCAGTGCCGTTAAGCTGCTGGCCCGAAAGTGCGTTCAGGGGACGAACCCAGAGGATCTTTTGCATAACGGAATCTGTGGCCACAAATGCCATGAGCTTTCCGTTCGGAGAAATGGCGATGTGCCCGCCGACCCGGGAATCGAATTCAAAGTTGTCAGGCGGCAGGAGCGACGAGCGCACCACCCGGGAGTCGGTTCCTCGCTGCGAGAAGAAGGCAAACAGGGATACCGCAACAAGGAGCACTCCGGAGAGAGTCCATGCGGCGAGCTCCCGTAGCGCGGGTCTGCGTTTTGGAGGTTGTTCGACGGTTCCTGACTCCTTGTAGATTGGCCTTGCATTCGTCATACGGATGACCCGCGACCGGCTCGATTCCCGTTTGAACCGTTTGAGATTCCGTGAGAGTTCCGCGGCAGACTGATACCGGTCGGCAGGATCCTTTGCGAGACAATCGAGGACAATCGCGTCGAGATCAGTATCGATATCTGATTTGACAGTTCCCATCGGCGAAGGATCGACGTTTACGATTTCGTAGATGATCGCGGTCTCATGGACCCCTTTGAAGGGGGACTGGCCCGTGAACATCTCATATAAGAGAACGCCGAGAGAGAAAATATCGGTCCTGTGATCGACATCCATTCCTTGCACTTGTTCCGGTGACATGTACCCAACGGTTCCAACGGTTGACCCTTCTTTCGTCAGCCGTGTTGCACCACGCAGCTTCGCCAGCCCGAAATCCATGATTTGGACGGTTCCGTCCTTCTTGATCATGATATTCTCGGGCTTGATATCCCGGTGCACAATACCTTTGTCGTGTGCAGCCGCCAGGCCGTCTGATACCTGAATACCGATCTCGAGGGCCTGCTTGAGCGAAAGATTCTGTTTTTTCTCGTGGAGGGTCTGCCCGTCAACATACTCCATGACGATGAACTGTTTCCCGTCGTGCTCGTCGATCCCGAAGATCGTGCAGATGTTGGCATGGCTCAGCGACGCTGCTGCCTGGGCTTCCTGGAGAAAGCGCTCCTTGTCCTTCTCCGCCTCCGAGACGTGAGAGGGGAGGAACTTCAGGGCGACAGTACGATTGAGCTTCGTGTCCCGGGCTTTAAAGACGACGCCCATCCCGCCCTCCCCGAGTTTCTCCAGGATCTTGTAATGGCTGATTGTTGACCCAATCATTGGAACCTCAAACGGCAGCTCCCGCCTTCGGCGGGATCCTCAATTCGGCATCTGCTCACTGAGAAAGCGTTCGCAGGCCAAATTGGGACTTCGCCGAGCTTCTCCTGGATCTTATAATGACCTATGGTTGTACCGATCATGTGTTACCTGTTCGCAATTCGTTCTCGCAACGCCGTCACGATCTCAACGTCGCTGATTCACAATTTCTTCTGCGTCCCCCGCACTCAGTACTGCGCACAGTCGTCCGTCGACTGCCCACTGTCTACTGACTGATTGGACTACCTGTTCAGATTCTCCCGCACGAGCCCGAGCACCGCTTCCGCCCGATTCTCGATATTCTCCAGGAAATCCTGTTGTGCCCTGCTCACAAAGCTTTTCTGTGCCACCTGAGCCATCAGTTCATTGTTCGCACGGACAAACCGCAGAACCGAACCGGTCACCCGCGGAGGCGTTGCGGCGAACGATCGCAATTCCCCGTCGGCGGTCAGTCCGGCAAGAGCGGCCTGCATCTCGGGGTATTGCGCCAGCGACCTCAGAACCTGCTGTTCGATTTCGATCATCACCCTGCTCCGTTCGGAAAGCTCCTGGGTCACCCCTTGCCACACAGCAAGGGCAGTGAGAAGCCTGCGATCGGTGAGGAGCGACAGTTGCCCGGCCTGGAGAGTGGAAACCAGCGCGGCATTGTTCAGGTCAGGTCCATACACGTGTGAATCATCGATCGTAACGTAGTTCGGACGCCAGAGTGCACGTAGCAGCATATATGTCGAGTCTGGAGAGACATGCGCTGCTTCTTCCGGAGACATCGCGATGACCCTACCTGCAATGACCTGCTGCCGTCGCGCTTCGTGTGCCACAGCTTTCGCCAGCCGAATGTTTTCCTCGAATCCACGTTCCAGACTCACGAGGAGATCCTGCTCAAGGGCTTCGGATTTGTATCTGTCCCACCACGCATCGATGGCGAACGCGAGCAAGATGGAAGCGACGATGACCGCACCCTCCCTGAGCGATGCCCGCAATGTGTTCTTCTCCTTCGTATGCGTTTCCTGTATGTGTTGCGGAACGTGTTCCCTAATCGACCGGAACTTTCTTCTTCAACTCCTCAAACCAGTTAAGAACAATCTTCAATTCTCTTTGTCCCGGCCGTATGATCCGTTGATCGATGACGAGTGACCGTCCGTCAGGTGAGACGTCGAAGCGGTTGAGTCCAGGTGCGGTATAGACAAGTTCTTCGCGACCAGGCGAGAGGGATTCCCCCTGCTCGACTCGTATCGGTACGACAAAGATCTCGTCCTCACGTTCAAAATAGACCCGGCGCCCATCCGGGCCCCAGCAAGGATTTTGTCCGCCCCCGTTCGACAATCTCCATTTTCCTTCTCCAGATGGAAACGGCTGCACGTAGATCTCTGGTTTGCCGCTTTCTTCAGAGGTGTAGGCAATCCATCGGTCGTCGGGAGATATCTTTGGAGCGGTTTCCGTTGCGGGCGTTTGCAGAAAAGGCCTCGTTTTCGTTTCGGCCTTGGCATCATACAGCCATATGTCCTGGCCTGTCTGCTTGTTTGTAATGCCATACGCGAGGATATTACCGGCAGACCATGAGGAGGGATAAGGATTTCCGGGCTGATCGGTGAGAGTCTGGATTGTTCCCCGTCCGTCCGCAGCCACGCTGCTGATCTGATACCGGCCAATCTCATTCGAAGAAAATGAAATACGCGAACCGTCGCGCAGCCACGCAGCCCGGTAATTGTCTGCCTTGAAGGTAAGCTGAGTAAGGATATTCTGTCGAAGATCATGCACACCCATATGAAACACAGGTCCGTAGATCTCAACGCACAACTTCGACCCGTCCGGGGAAAACAGCGGCGCCCCCCGATTTGACGCAGCCGAAACGATCCTTTTCCTCTTGTCACCCAATCCGATGATGGTAATGTCAGTAGGAAGAAAATCCATTTCGCCACTGATGTAAGCCAACGTGCCATTGTTGGAAATGCTTATGGATGCCGGCCCGCCCGTTCCATCGGCAAGAACACCATCCATCACTGGGACAGGGTCGCCACGAATCTGCAATGAGCTCACCTCAAAAGGTACAGCCATAAGCGTCGACCCGCGTACAAAGACAATGTGTCCGGATGAGACATACCGCGCATCCGATCCTCCCCTCAGGAGAACATGATGATCTCCGGTGGAAAGATCGACGATCGCTATCAGGGCGTCTTCGAATGATGCTCCGGTCCAGATGGTAAAAAAGGCTGCATTGCTCCCGGGAATCGGGCGAGGCAGGAGATGGGCCCGCTCGCCTTGATCCGTCCGCAGCGTTGTCAGCTGTCTGGGGATTGAGCCACCTTCGGCCGAGACGACCATGATGTTGCTTCCCCATTCCGGGGTGAAAAGAATGTCTCCCTTTTCAGTCCAACTTCCGTCCATATAGCCTCTGTTGAGGTCACAGATCTCCACCGGAGTGCCACCCTTGACAGAATGCTTCATCAGTTTTCCCCGGGACCCGAACAGAAGCCATTGGCCGTCGGGAGAGAAGGCGAGGCTGCTATAGTCTGCATCGCCCACTCCCGAGATGATCCTGGCCGCCGTATCTCCCATTTCCCGTATGAAAAGTCTACCGTCACGCTGCGAACCAAACACGAGTTGTGATCCGTCTGGAGAGAGGGAAAATCCTCCGAATCCATCTTCCAGTCCCGATGTTGGAGATTGATATGGGATCGAGAACCGCATCACAAGAGGATGGGATTGTTCGGGACCCCGGAACAACAACCATCCCATTCCGATGCCGAAAAGAATGGCCGCGGCCGCCACGCCAATGATGACATTCCATTTCGGTTCACTTTGTGATGCACCCGGCAGTGCTCCTTCGACCGGTCGTATGCGACTCACGCGGGATTTGCTGGATTCGCGTCTGGCACGTTTGAGAACAAGCGCCACCTGGCCTGCGGACTGAGTTCGTTCCGCAGGATCTTTTTCCAGACATTCCAAAACGATAGCATCGAGTTCCGGCGAAATGTCTGTCTTGATGGACGACATCGGGGGAGAATCGACATTCACGATCTCGTAGGTAATGGCTGTTTCATGAACGCCTTTGAATGGAGGTTGGCCTGTTAGCATCTCGTACAGCAAGACGCCGAGAGAAAAGACGTCCGACCGATGGTCTGTTTCCTGGCCTTGTACTTGTTCAGGAGACATGTAGCCAGCAGTACCAACCGTTGAACCCTCTTTTGTCAAGCGTGACGCGCCCCGAAGCTTGGCCAAACCGAAGTCCATGATTTGCACGCGTCCATCTTTGCGTATCATGATATTTTCAGGCTTGATGTCTCTATGGACGATGCCCTTCTCATGTGCAGCGGCGAGTCCTTCGGCGATCTGAATACCGATATCGAGAGCCTGCTTCATCGAGAGGGAGGACTTCTTCTCCTGAAGCATCTGGCCGTCAACAAACTCCATGACGATGAAGTTCTTGTTGTCCGCCTCTTCTATCCCGTAGATTGTACAAATATTGGGATGATTCAGTCCTGCCGCTGCTTTGGCCTCCTGCGTGAAGCGCTCCAGATCCGCCGAACCGACAGACACGTGTTCCGGAAGGAACTTGAGCGCGACGGTACGATCGAGCTTCGTGTCCTGGGCTTTGTAACCCACGCCCATTCCGCCCTCTCCGAGTTTCTCGAGGATTTTGTAATGGCTGATTGTTGTGCCGATCATAGACACCTCAAACGGCAGCTCCCGCCTTCGGCGGGATCCTCAATTCGGCATCTGCTCACTGAGAAAGGTTCGCAGGCCAAATTGGGACTTCGCCGAGCTTCTCCTGGATCTTATAATGACCTA
>DATDRF010000002.1:0-26519 GCA_035291905.1 Bacteroidota bacterium | reverse complement strand
CGTCAGGAGCCAGGAGAGAAGTGACGAACTTTGATTCAGGTTCTTGATCGCGTTCCGCGCCTTCAGAAACGTCTCTTGAACAATGTCCTCTGCCAGATCAGCATCCCGCAGGAGCTTGAGTGCAAACCGATACACACGCGGTCTGTACCGGAAGTACAGTTCGCCGAATGCCTCTGCGTCCCCGGCCTTCAGCCGGATCACGAGCCGTTCATCCAATGATGGCTGCAACGCATTCCTTCGGTCTTGATGAGCTGGCCTGCCCCCTATCGCTCTCTCTTAAGGAAGATGCAAAATCACCCTATAAGTTTCTCTTTTCAGTTGAATTGTCGATTTTCACTCCCAGTGGACGACTATTATTAGAAGGTGGCTGTGTGCGCGGATCAACCCACTTTCTCGCTGTTCACCGAGAAAAACGGCCTGTTCGTCGAAAATAAGCGGAATCCACGCAACCTTATCGCCAATTTCACCGTGAAAGGAACTGAGAATCGCGTAAGTGGCGTTTTTTTAGTACGTTTCATTTTCCCTAAAACGCCCAACAAACCGGGATAATCCTCAATCGGCCTTTTTTTACTTTTTCACTTTTACTTTTTCATTGTCTTATGACTCAAAACGAAACCGCAGACCTTAGCTCTCTGCGCATTCAACGAAACGTTGATCCTTCATTTTCCGGGGCGCCAAAGTCGAAACTCCCCCTCCGCATCGGTGTGACCCTCTTTCTTGTTGCCATTGCCGTTGTGGGATACCTCCTCATCGCGAATGCTGTTGCACCCGCCGTTGAGGTGAAACTGACATCGGTAAGTTATTCCTCCCCTTCACAGGCGAATGCCGTGCTGACCGCAAGCGGATACGTCGTCGCCCAGCGAAAAGCCGCCGTCGCATCAAAGGGGACGGGTCGGCTCGAATACCTTGGAGTCGTCGAAGGAGACCGGGTCAAAAAGGGAGAAGTGATCGCCAGGATTGAAAACTCCGACATTCAGGCACAGGTCGATCAGGCTCGGGCGAATCTCAAGCTCAGTGAGGCAGAGCTGCACGATGCCCGGCAAAGCCTTAGCCGTTACAAGAACCTCCTGGAGAAGGGACTTGCTCCGCAGTCAGAGTACGACGCAGCTGAAGCCCGCTATGGACGGGTCCTTGCTTCGATCGACGTAGCAAAAGCTCTTGTCACAAGCGCGGAGGTGGCACTCGAGAATATGCTCATACGGGCTCCCTTCGACGGCACAGTACTAGCGAAGAATGCCGATGTAGGGGAAATGGTCGCGCCGATGGCCGCCAGCGTCAGTTCACGCTCGGCTGTTGTCACCATCGCCGACATGTCTTCCCTCCAGGTTGAAGCGGATGTCTCCGAATCAAATATCGAGCGGATCGTTCCTGACCAATCGTGTGAGATTACGCTGGACGCGTATCCGGAGATCCGATATCAGGGTTATGTGGCCAAGATTGTTCCAACGGCGGATAGGGCAAAGGCGACGGTCCTTGTGAAGGTGGCCTTTCGATCGTACGACAGCAAAGTCCTTCCGGAGATGAGCGCGAAGACTCTGTTTCTCACGAAGGCCCCGAATGTTACCGAGACCTCCGCAAAGCCGATTCTCACCCTCCCGACGGCAGCTGTTGCCACGAGAGGGGGTGAGTCTCTCGTGTTCGCTGTTGTGGATAACAAGGCTTCGCAGATTCCTGTGAAAACGGGCCGCACCCTCGGATCGCTTGTCGAAATTCTTTCAGGCGTCGGCGCGGGTGACAGAGTCATCGCGACGGTGACAGATGAGATTTACGACGGCGTGACCGTCAAAGTGAAATAGATTTTCCCTTCCGTACTAATTCATTCAAGAGGAGCAGGTATGGGGTCCATGATTGAAGTCCAGACTGTGTCAAAATCCTACTGGCGGGACAGCTTTGAAATTCCCGTATTGAAAAACATCACATTGAGCGTTCCGGAGGGCGAGTTCCTGGCCCTCATGGGGCCGTCGGGATCAGGCAAGACCACGCTGCTCAATCTCATCGCCGGGATCGATCGCCCCAATGCCGGTTCTATTACAATCTCGGGGATAGATATCGCGACGCTGAATGAATCAGCGTTGGCAAAGTGGAGATCGACGCATGTCGGATTCATCTTTCAGTTTTACAATCTCCTCCCCGTTCTGACTGCGTATGAAAATGTCGAGCTCCCGCTTCTCCTCACATCTCTTTCGAAGAAGGAACGGAAGCAGCACGTGGAAACGGCTCTGTCCGTCGTGGGTCTCGCCGACCGCATGAATCATTACCCCAAGCAGCTTTCCGGCGGACAGGAGCAGAGGGTCGCCATAGCGCGGGCAATCGCAACAGATCCGACGATTCTCGTGGCCGATGAGCCGACGGGTGATCTCGACAAGAATTCGGCGGATGAGATTCTCACGCTTCTCGGCCGCCTGAACAAAGAATTCAAGAAAACCATCGTCATGGTCACACACGATCCCCGCGCTGCCGAGCGGGCACACATAGCCCGCCATCTTGACAAGGGTGAATTACAATAAGGAGGCCCTGCCGATGAAAGTGTTCAAACTGATGTTCAAGAACGCCCTGCGCCACAAGCTTCGCACGTTTCTCACAATCGTGGGAATTTCCATAGCCGTCGTGGCCTTTGGATTCCTCCGAACTGTCGTGACGGCCTGGTATGCCGGCGTTGAGATGTCGGCAGCGAACAGGCTGGTCACACGCAATTCTGTGTCGTTTATTTTCCCCATCCCCTATGCTTATCGCGATCGTATCGCGCAGATTCCGGGCGTCGAGACCGTCTCGTATTCCAATTGGTTTGGCGGCGTCTACATTGACAAATCTCAGTTTTTCGCCCGGATGGCCGTCGACCCCGAAACAATTTTCGATCTCTATCCGGAATTCATCGTGCCCCCCGATCAGCTCGAGACATTCAAGAAGGAGCGCAACTCATGCGCGCTGGGTACAGATCTTGCGAAACAGTATGGATTCAAGATTGGAGACGTTATCCCGATGGAGGGGGACATCTATCCAGGAAAGTGGGAATTCGTTGTTCGTGCGATCTATCAGCCGAGAGACAAGACGGTCGATGGTACACAATTCTTCTTCCATTGGCAGTACCTGGATGAGCGAATGAAGGCAGAAATGCCCGGTCGGGCGGGTGACGTGGGGTGGTACCTCATCAAGATAAAAGATCCGAATCAATCGGCGGTGATTTCCGAACAAGTGGATAACCTCTTCAAGAACTCCCGCGCCGAGACAAAGACCGAAACCGAACGCGCATTCCAGGAGGGATTCATTCAGGGAACAAGTCTGATCATCACGCTCCTGAACTTCATCTCGTTCGTTATCATCGGCATCATCTTTCTCGTTCTGGGAAACACCATGATCATGTCTGCCCGTGAGCGAACAAAAGAATATGCCGTCCTCAAAACACTCGGGTTTTCCGGAAAACACCTTCTCGGGCTTATTGCCGGTGAGTCTCTCGTCATTTCCGCCTTTGGCGGCGGCCTGGGTCTTTTGCTGACATATCCACTCGTCGGTGTTTTCTCACTCGCGGTTCCAAAATCATGGTTCCCGATCTTTTACGTTGAACCATTGACGATCGTCCTGGCAGCCATCTCGGCGCTCGCCGTCGGAGTTCTTGCATCGATCTTCCCGTTACAAAAGGCACTTCGCACGTCAATTGTCGACGGACTCCGTTTCGTCGGCTGAGGAGAAATCTTGAGTTTTGACCTTTGACTTTTAAATTTTGACTTTTGAGGATCCCATGAAGATTCCCATGAAATACATCGTCCGAAGCCTCTTTGCGAGACGGCTCACAACCGCAATCACAATCTTCGGCGTTTCCCTCGTTGTCTTCGTCTTCACAGCCGTCCTGATGATGTCTGACGGCATTCGACAGACCCTGCGGGGAACGGGGTCAAGCGAGAATGTGCTTATCGCCAGGAAGGCCGCAAACGGGGAGATCTCGAGCATCATTACCAGCAATACGTACGGCGTGATCTCCTCTCTTCCCCAGATTGCCCGCGGTGCGGATGGCACACCCCTGATTACGGGAGACGTCGTTGTCGTCATCAATCTTGAGAAGATCGGCACCGACGGGGGAATCAGCAACGTC
Organism: Bacteroidota bacterium; assembly: GCA_035291905.1. Classification (GTDB taxonomy): domain Bacteria; phylum Bacteroidota; class Ignavibacteria; order UBA10030; family UBA10030; genus JACPLA01. Next base: position 22,432 of record DATDRF010000002.1, on the reverse strand, counting down.
ACCGTTCGAGGCGTTTCGCCCGCCGCTCTCACCCTCCGGCCCCAGATCCAGGTGAAAGAAGGAAGGATGTTCAACTGGGGCGCTCGCGAAGTTATAGTTGGATCTTCCATCGCGCGCCGTTTCCAGGGTGCCCAGGTCGGAAGCACGATCAAATTCGGCGGAGACAACTGGACAATCGTAGGATTATACGATACCGGCGGGGACGGGTTCAACTCGGAGATGTGGGGAGATGTCAGCCAGCTTCAGGACGCTTTTCGCCGCGGCGGTTCCTATTCAACCGTGACTTTCCGTCTTGGCGCTCCCGATGAGCTCGAAGCAGTAAAAAAGAGTTTCGAAGATGACAATCGGCTGCAGCAATTCGAGGCAAAGACCGAGCGGACCTTTTTTGAGGAACAGTCCGAGTTCATGTCCATCTTTATCAGCGTTCTCGGCATTTTTATAACCGTGTTCTTCAGCGTTGGAGCGATCATCGGTGCAATGATCACGATGTACGCTGCGGTTGCCAATCGTACCGTTGAGATTGGGACTCTCAGGGCCCTCGGCTTCAAACGCAGAAGCGTTCTGGCGGCATTTCTGGTTGAATCGTTTGTTCTCTCTCTTGTTGGGGCGTTGGTTGGCATGCTCTTGGCATCGTTCCTTCAGTTTGTTCAGGTTTCTACAATGAATTTTGCTTCGTTCTCTGAGTTGGAGTTTGCGTTTGCGCTCACCGGTTCGACGGTCTTCTTCACGATTATCTTCGCCCTGATTATGGGATTTGCGGGAGGATTCCTCCCGTCGATCCGCGCGGCGAGGCTCAACATCGTCAACGCTCTTCGTTCTGCATAGGAATATCTCTTATGGCCCGGAACGCCAAATCCGGGCCATTTTTGCCACGTTCCGTTCTTTCATTCTTCCACTATTCCCTCATTGCGTTTTCCGCCGGCTTGAATCCCTCCCTCTCAACCCTTACCTTGCCGTAGCGGTCCCGTTTCAGTTCCCTTCTGATCAGGAGGGCGGATGAGGCGATCCTTTCCAACCGCTGAAAGCTGACCGCTGATGGCTGGTTTCTCGTTTTTGACTTTTCACTTTTGACGTTTGACTTTTCACTTCTAACCCCCCTCCCATGTTCTATCTACAGTTTCTTTCCAACTTCTTCAAAATTCTTCGTGCAGGACAGACACCGCGGCAGGTTGCTGGTGGGTTCGCCCTGGGATCCATTGTGGGACTTTCTCCATCCTTCACTCTGCAGGGTCTGTTGATCTGGTTGATCATCTTTGTTCTCGATGTCAATCTCTCAGCGGCATTTCTCTCGTTCGCCCTGTTCGCCCTTGTCGCCTACCTGCTCGACCCGTTGTTCCACGAGCTTGGGTACCTCCTCCTCGTGCAGGTCGATGGCCTCCATGACTTGTGGACCACCCTCTACAATGCTCCGCTTGCACCGCTCACGCGCTTCAATAATACGCTCGTTCTCGGAAGCCTCGTGGGTGCTTTAGTCCTCTTTCCGCTTGTCTACGTTGGAATGAAGCGCTTTGTCGTCGCGTACCGGACTCATATCTACGCCCGAATTGAGAAGTGGAAAATCTATCAGGTCCTGAGCAAGAATTTCCTCGTGGTCTGGTATCAACGAATCCGTGACCTGGGGGTGTGACATGAGAACGAAATTTGTCTACTTCGTCGTAGTGCCCGTCTTCATCCTTCTGGCTGTCTTATACCTGTTCCTCGATACCTGGGTAGAGGCCGGGCTGGAGTACGCCGGTGAATCGATCGTTGGAGCAAAGGTTGAAATCGACGATCTCAGTCTGACTCTTTCACCGATCGGCGCCGAGTTTGCCCGCCTCCAGGTTGCCAATCCCCGCGATACATGGAAGAATACCTTCGAAACGGCCCGCGTGAAATTCGCCCTCAATTTCGGCCAGCTGCTGCGGGGGAAGTATATCATCGAAACGATGGAAGTGAACGACCTGATTTTGGGAACCATGAGGACAACGGACGGAGCGATTCCGAAAGAACCGGAGCCGGAATCCGAACACGCGGCGGGAGAGCCCTCGTTAAGCCAGCAGGCAGACAGTATGGCAAAAGAGAAGAAGGATGATGCGCCTGTCTTCGACCTCGACAAACTTCGAAAACAGCTTAATATCGATAGCCTTTTGAACGTTCAGAACCTGGCGTCCGTCCGTCATATCGACTCTCTCAAGACACAGATCTCCCAGGCCTCGCAACAGTGGCAGGCAACGCTGACAGACATAGAGAAGACGAAGACAACCGTGGCTGATATTGAGACGAAGATCAAGGCGATCAATGTCAACGAGCTCAGGTCTGTGGAGAGCATCACGACGGCTCTCAATAATGTGACTGACGCTCAAAGAGGAATCAAAGAGATAAGCCAGACATTCAACAGCCGTAAATCGTCGCTTACCGGCGATGTGAATCGTCTGTCGGCTTCGGTGGGCGCTATTGATGATTTGGTGAAACAGGATTTTCAGAACGTCCTTGAGCTTGCGCGCCTTCCGGACGTGAGTATGAAGGGTCTCGCTGAGTTGCTCCTGGGAAAAGACATCCTCACCGAGGCGAACGAGTATCTTTACTGGATTGACTTTGCCCGGGACAATATCAGGAACTCCAGCTCAAAGCCGGAGAATGCCCATCCTCCCCGCATGCGAGGGCAGACGATTCATTTCCCCGCCGAAAAGTCATACCCAAAATTCTGGATCAAGAAGATCCTGGTTTCCGGCGGAACCGACAGAGAGCAGGACCCCAACTATTTCTATGCGACGGGGGAGATCAAGGATGTCTCTTCAGATCAACGGATCACCGGACTTCCCCTGACGGTTGACCTTTCCGCGACTCAGGGAAGAGGGACAAACGCAACCGTCAAAGCGACTATCGACCGGACTAAAGACGCTCCGTTGGACACATATCTCGCGTCGCTCTCCGGGGTTCCGATAAGGGAAATGTCGCTCGGGCGCTCTGATTTCCTGCCGGCGAAAATGTCCAACGCGGTTGGACGGTTTGGCGTTGAGGTGAAGGTGCCGGCAAATCAGTTTGATGGAAATGCCAGGATTACTCTTTCGAATCTTTCAATTTCATTCGATCGCGCCGCCGGTAATACGGTCGAACGACTTGTTCGGAGTGTCCTTGAATCGATCCATTCTCTTAATGTCATGTTGCGCTTTTGGAAGGAGACGGGAGCCCTCAAGGTCGCCTTCGAGACCGACCTCGACAATCTCCTCGCAGACAGGACAAAGAAGGTTATCGGTGAAGAGGTAGCGCGCCTCAGGAATGAGCTTCGTCAGAAGCTGGAACGGAAGATCGCAGAGAAGCGGCAGGAGATGGAACGGTTGTTTAGCCAAAAGAGGGAAGAGGTAACGGCCAGGATCAAGTCATATGAGAACATGGTAAACGACAAGCTTGCCATTGTTGACGCCAAGAAGAAGGAGCTCGAAGACAGGGTGAATGCAGAGAAGAAGAAGCAGGAAGATGCCCTGAAAAAGAAGGCGGGAGACGCCCTGAAGGGGATTCTAAAGAAGAAGAATTAACCTGTTGATTTAACCGCACTTACCCATCTCGTCTTGTAATGGCCGGTGCGGTTCTTTTTACCTTTTTCGGGGCCCTACCGCCCCTTCTTGCCTTTTGATTTTTGCCCTTTAACTTCTTGCTTCTGACCTCTGATTTCTGATCTCTGACCTCTGGCTTTCCCCGATTCCTTTCCCCTTTCGCCCTTCATGCTCCCGGTGCTCCCACCCTTAGCCTTCGTGCTTCGACCTTCGACCTTCGTACTTTCCCTCCCGTCCTTCATTCCGTCCCCCTTTGTGTTGCTGGCCTTATCCGCTTCTTCCAGCCTCTCGTCTTCAGCCTCTTCTGCAACGACAGCAGCGACATCGGCCACAGTGTCGCCTTCATCAAGGCGGATCAATCGCACACCCTGGGTGTTTCGTCCTGCTACCCGAATGTCTGTCGCATGCTGACGTATCACCATTCCGCCTGAAGTCACTACCACAACATCGTCTGTATCGGTTACCTCTTTGATCGCGACCATCATTCCCGTTTTGTCGGATGTTTTTACCGTGATGATCCCCTTGCCGCCTCTGTGACTTACTCTGTACTCCGATGCTTCGCTGCGCTTACCGTATCCGCGCTCCGTTGCGATGAGTATCGTCGTATCGTTGCGGTGCAGTGTCAGCGCTCCGACGACTCTGTCTTTCTTGTCCAGCCGGATTCCGCGCACACCCGCAGCGGTTCTCCCCATCGCGCGCGCCTCTTGTTCGTGGAACCGAATGGCCATCCCTTCCCTTGTCCCGATAATAATATCCTGCTTTCCGTTTGTCAGCTTGACGTCTTTCAGCTTGTCGTTCTTCTTCAATCCCATTGCCGTAATACCGGACCTGCGGGGATTGCTGAATTCGGACAAGATGACTTTCTTCACCAAACCGTGTTCCGTCACCATCAGAATGTAGTGTTTCTCGTCAAACTCCTTCACGCTGATGAACCCGGCTATTGCCTCCTCGGCGGCTTTCGACACCAGACTGCCAATGGGTTTTCCTTTTGCCGTCCTTCCGCCCTCGGGGATCTCAAACACTTTGAGCCAATAACATCTGCCGGTGTCGGTGAAGAAGAGGATGTAGTCGTGCGTGCTTGCCACAAAAAGATGCGCAACGAAGTCATCTTCCCGCGTCGAGGCCCCGGTGACACCCTTGCCTCCTCTCGCCTGACGTCGATATCCCGATACGGGCAGCCGCTTGATATATCCCTGGTGACTGATGGTAATAACGACGTTTTCTTCGGCAATCATGTCCTCGATGCTGAATTCTTCCGCCTTGTACACAATCTCCGTTCGTCGTGCGTCTCCATATTTCTTCTTCAACTCAGCCAGCTCTTCTTCGATGATCTTAAGCTGGAGGGCTTTGCTTTTCAAAATCGTTTTCAGCTTTTCAATAAGCTTGATCGTCTCACGATATTCGTCTTCAACCTTCTGCCGCTCCAAGCCCGTCAGCTTTTGAAGCCGCATGTCCAGGATCGCTTTTGCCTGAATCTCGGAAAGCTTGAACTTCTTCATCAGACCGAGCTTCGCGCTCTCGACATCCTTTGATTGCTTGATGAGCTTGATCACCGCGTCGATATTGTCGAGCGCAATGATGTACCCCTCGAGAATGTGCGCCCGCTTCTCTGCTTCGTCGAGCTCAAACTTCGATCGCCGGACAACAACTTCATTGCGGTGCTCAATGAACCGCTGAATCATCTCCCGCAGTGTGAGGATTTGCGGACGACCCTCGACCAGGGCAAGCATGTTAACGCCAAAGGTCGTTTGCATCTGTGTGTGTTTGAACAGGTTGTTGAGAACAACCTCTGCGTTGGCGTCGCGTTTCAACTCAACAACCATCCTGAGGCCGTCCCTGTCGGATTCATCCCTTATGTCGGAGATATCCTCCAGCTTTTTCTCGTTGACCAAATCGGCAATTTTCCCAATCAATCCGGCCTTGTTCACCATGTAGGGAAGTTCGGTCACAACGATCCGCTGGCGGTCCCCTTTGCCCGTTTCAATCTTCGCCTTCGCGCGTACGAGCAGGCGCCCGCGGCCCGTCGTATATGCCTCTTTCACGCCGTCATACCCGTAAATGATGCCTGCTGTCGGAAAATCGGGGGCAAGAATGTGCTTCATCAGCTTTTCGTTGCTGATGGTTGGATCCTTGATATAAGCCGCGCAGCCATCGATTACTTCGCTGAGGTTGTGCGGGGGGATGTTGGTCGCCATGCCGACGGCAATGCCGCTGGTACCGTTACAGAGAAGGTTGGGGAAGAGAGCGGGCAGGACGACCGGCTCGCGAAGCGTGTCGTCGAAGTTCGGTGCAAAGTTAACGGTGTTCTTTTCCAGGTCCTTCAACATCTCTTCGGCAATGCGCGATAGCCGCGCCTCGGTGTATCGCATCGCTGCCGGTGAATCTCCGTCGACCGAACCAAAGTTGCCCTGCCCGTCGACAAGGGGATAGCGCAGGGAGAATTCCTGCGCCATTCTGACCATGGTATCGTAGACTGCGGTGTCGCCGTGGGGGTGATACTTACCCAGCACTTCTCCCACGATGCGCGCGCTTTTCTTGTATGGCCTGTTCGGCGCGAGGCCCAGGTCCTGCATGCCGTAGAGAACGCGCCGGTGAACCGGCTTGAGCCCGTCTCTTACATCGGGAAGCGCCCTCGCGACAATGACCGACATCGAGTAATCGATGTACGATCCTTTCATTTCATCTTCGATGTCTACCGGTACTATCTTCTCGTTAACCTGAGCCATGGTTCCTCAATCACTCCTGGTAATCCTACAATTCTCAAATCCTGCTAATCCTTTGATCTGTCGTTCCCCTTCATCCCCGCGAAAGCAGGGAACGCGGGAACTGGTCAAACGTCGAGGTTCCTTACATACTTTGCGTTCTTCTCGATGAATTCCCTTCGAGGTTCTACTTCGTCGCCCATGAGAATGGAAAATGTCCGATCGGCATCGGCCGCATTATCAATGGTAACCTGAAGGACCGTGCGGCTCTCGGGGTTCATGGTTGTTCCCCACAACTGGTCGGGGTTCATCTCTCCAAGCCCCTTGAATCGCGAAATGACGAAGCCGTCCGAGCTGACGACCGCGCCTTCTTCTGTGACCGCGGCGGCTTCTTCCTCTTGCGCTGCTTTCTGCTCCTTCGGCGCGCGTTTCTCGCTTTTCATTCTCTTGATGATTTCGTCCCGCTCTTCCTCGTCGTACGCGTATTGTTCCTGTTTTCCTTTTTTCACTTTGTAGAGCGGTGGTTGTGCAATGTAGACATGGCCAAGCTCGATGAGCGGCTTCATGTGCCGGAAGAAGAGCGTCAGGAGAAGAGTCCTGATGTGGGACCCGTCCACGTCCGCGTCGCACATGAGGATGATCTTGCTGTACCGGATCTTCCCGGGATCAAAGTCCTCTCCAACGCCGGCTCCAATCGCCGTGAAGATTGCCCTGATTTCTTCGTTTTCCAGAATCTTGTGCATTCGCGCCTTTTCCACGTTCAGGATCTTCCCCTTGATAGGCAGAATCGCCTGAAAACGCCTGTCACGGCCCTGTTTGGCGCTTCCCCCGGCAGAATCACCCTCCACGATGTAAAGCTCGCAATGCTCGGGATCGTCGATGGAACAGTCGGCCAACTTCCCGGGAAGTCCACCTGAATCCAGGGCGTTTTTTCGCCGGGTAAGATCGCGGGCTTTCCTGGCGGCCTCCCGCGCTTCGGCGGCTTTCAGGCACTTCTCTATGATCCTTTTGCCGTCCGGTGAGTTCTGCTCCAGCCAATCACCCAGCTGAGGTCCCACAACCGATTCCACAATACTTTTGACCTCGCTGTTGCCGAGCTTCGTCTTCGTTTGACCCTCAAACTGCGGCTCCGGCACCTTCACGCTGAGAACCGCGGTCAGCCCTTCGCGAAAGTCGTCACCCACAAGCTGGATCCCGCCTTCTTTCACGAGGCCGTTTTTATATCCAAAATTGTTCAGCGTTCTTGTGAGCGCGGTCCGAAAACCGACGAGGTGTGTTCCACCCTCGTGGGTGTTGATGTTGTTGACATAGGTGAAGATATTCTCGCTGTACTGGTCGTTATACTGCAGCGCAATTTCAACCTCGACGGCGCGGCCGTTCTCGTCCTTGTCCTCTCCTTTTGCATAGAAGACTTTCTTCGTGATTGCCGGGCGCGTTGAGTCGATGTATTTTACAAATTCCATCAGCCCGCCCTCGAAGTGGAACTTTTCTTCTTCTCCGTCCTTCGTTCGATCGTCGCTGATGGTAAGCACGACGGATGGGTTCAAGAACGCAAGTTCGCGCAGCCTCTCGGCAATAGTCTCGAACTTGAAGCTGCGATTCTTGAAGATTGTTCCGTCGGGCAGAAACGTCACGCGCGTTCCCGATTTTCCCTTCTCAGCCTTTCCCGTTACTTTGACCGGTGCAACAGGATCTCCGCGTTTGTATTTCTGATAGGAAATTTTCCCGTCTCTGCGAACCTCCGCCTCCAGCCATTCGCTGAGCGCGTTGACAACGGAAACACCGACCCCGTGAAGACCGCCGGAGACTTTGTACGTGTTCTTGTCGAATTTCCCTCCGGCGTGAAGAACGGTCATCACGACTTCAAGGGCCGACCTTTTTTCCTCGGCATGGATGTCGGTCGGAATCCCGCGCCCGTCATCCTCAACGGAGACGGATCCGTTCTCATTCAGCGTTACAGAAATGTTTCTGCAGTAACCGGCAAGAGCTTCGTCAATCGAATTGTCGACAACCTCATACACAAGATGGTGCAGACCGCGAACACTCACGTCTCCGATGTACATCGCCGGCCGGCGCCGTACTGCTTCAAGACCTTTAAGAACTGTGATGTCGTCGGCTGTGTATTCTCCGTTTCCGTTCTTCTTCGGCGGAGCAACGCTCCCTTTCGGCAACTTGTTGTTCTTCGTCTTATTGTTTGGCTCTTTTTGACCCATAGGATCCTTTTCCTGGATTTCTAAACAAACCTTATTTCTTTTACCACCTTGTCGCCCAGCGCGGCGTTCATTTTTTCAATCACATCGTCTTTCATGAGCGTCAGCTCGTTCCGCCACGGTCCGTTGTGAACCCTCACGACCAACACCCCTTTCTCAATCTTCACTGCCTCTGTCACGCGGGCGATCTGTTCTCCTACCACTTCGTTCCACTGAATGACCGCGTCATACTCCCGTATCTTGCGGCTGATTCCGAGGTTCTCGATGAGGTCCCGAATTGCCCCGCCAAGGGTCTTAATTGACGAAGACTTCTCTCTTCCCATGCTCTTTTACCGTTCCCCGGGTTACCAGAAACCGCCGGTTGCTGCTGTTCCATTGAAACCCGCTCCCGAAGGCCCGATCGTCTGTGGCTGTCACAAAGACCTGGCCCATGTTTCCCGTAAGGTCCAGGAGTCGTCCGGACCGGTGCTCGTCCAGTTCGCTGAATACATCGTCCAGCATCAGGAGCGGTGTTTCGTTGCGTTGTTCCTTGAGATAGAAGAATTCTGCAAGCTTCAGCGCAACAAGAAATGTCTTGTGTTGGCCCTGCGATGCGAACTTCCGCAGGCTCAGATCGTCAATGCTAAAATCAATCTCGTCCCGATGCGGTCCCACGGCCGACGTTCCTGTTCGTCTTTCCTCGTCCCGATGCGATGCGAGAGCCTCTTGAAACTGCTGCTCAACCTTAGCCCGTTCCATCGGCGGCGCGGTTTCAAAGGATGGGACGTAACGAATGCCGGGCCGCTCTGTCTCCCCGGCGACAAATGAAAACTGCTTCTCTACGAGGGGTCGAAAATCCTCCACGAACTTTAAGCGCCGCATCATGATACTGCTTCCTGTCCGGACAAGACTTTCATCCCACGGTTCCAGAAGATCCGTACAATCTCTCTTGCTCAGTTTTGCGTCAAGCAAAATCTTGTTTCTGTGCCGGAGGATCTTTCGATACTCCAGCAGTTCCTCGAGGTAGAGTTTGCTTGCCTGCGAGATTGCCAGGTCAAGGAACTTGCGCCGTTCTGTTGGCGCGCCGAATGTTATTCCGTTTTGCTCGGGCGACAGGATGACCGCCGGGAATTGTCCGACAATTGATGAGAGCGTTTCGACCGGTGTCTTGTTGACTGCAACGGTCTTTTTTGCGGTCGGAACATCATACACTGCGGCCACAAGCCACTCTGTGCCGTTGTCGGCTTGAAACGTTCCCCTCACATCAAAACCCCCGCCTCCGATTCTGACAACGTGTGCGTCGTTGCTCGCGTAGAAGCTTTTTGTCAAACACAAATACGAGATGGCTTCGACAATATTTGTTTTCCCCTCTCCGTTGTCTCCAAAAATCGCGTTCATACCGCCCGTAAAATCGAGCACGGATGCCATGTGATTGCGAAAATCGTGTATTTCGGCCCTCTGAAGTTTCATTCGCGCGTCCAACCATACAACACAATAGCCCCGACAAGCCGGGGCTATTGCAAATCCACAGATCTGTTTTCCTCCCTACGCATTCAGGCGCACCGGCATCACAAGCATCAGGATGTCTTCGTTCTCCTTCTGGGTCGTTGGCGAAATCGTCGCCGCGCGCACCGAGGTGCTCATTCTAAATGTCACTTCGTCCGCATCTATGTGGGACAGAATATCTATGACGTAGTTGGAGTTAAATCCAATCTCAATTTCATCCCCTTCAAAACGACAGTGGATTTTCTCGCGTGCCTCTCCCCCAAAATCAATGTCCTCGGCGGCGATCTTTACCTCCCCCTTCTTTACGGAAAATCTCACCTGGTGTGTTGTGGTGCTTGAGTAGAGCGCAACTCTGCGAACCGATCCAAGTAACAGCTCACGATTAACGGTGAGTGTTTTGTCGTGGTCCAGGGGGATAACAGACTCGTAGTTTGGATAGTTTTCTTCGATCAGGCGGGATGTAAGAACCACAGATCCAAATGTGAATTGGACGTGTGATGTGTCGACGCTGATCGTGCTCTCGGCCTCTTCCGATGTGCGGGCGACAAGATTAAGAGCTTTCGCCGGGATAATGATGTCCTTTTTCAGTTTCGCCTGCTTTACGCCCGTGTAATTAAACCGAACAAGCCTGTGGCCGTCGGTGGCCACGGCTCTTAGTTCTTTCTGGTTTACCTGCAACAAGACACCGGTCATCGCCGGCCTTAATTCGTCCGTGCTGACTGAGAAATTCGTCCGCCCTATGATTTTTCGCAGCTGATTACCATCAATGACTATTTGATCCTCGCCTTTGAACTGCGGAATGGCGGGAAATTCTTCGCTCGATTCTCCTATCAGCGTATATTCACCGGTCTCAGTAATCAATTTTATCTTGTTCGACGAGAGGTCGGCCGAAAAAATAATACTGACATCCGTCAATGCGCGAATCGTTTCCATAAGCCTCTTCGCCGGGACCGTAATCGAGCCGTCCTCGTTCCCCTTAACGTCAAGGAGAGCTGACATTGAGACCTCTAGATCTGTTGCTGAGAGGCGTAACGCGTTCTTCTTCAGGTCAAAGAGGATGTTTTCAAGGATAGGAAGGGTCGATTTCGATGGCACAACCCCGATGATTCGGCTAAGGACCTTCTGCAGGTCATTGCTGGCGACCGTGAATTTCATTACGGGCTCCTTTGTAGGAAGAATCGGTTGGAAAGGTCTAATAATTTAGCAAAAAAAACGCCCACACACAAGGAATGACGGACAATAAAATCTTCCTAATAGCTTGAAATCTATATACTTATAATAAGGTACAAAGATTAAAAGATGATGATTCATAATGATGTGAATTGTGTGAATAAACATCGAAGAATGGATAAAAACGTAATGGGAATAGATGAATGTGATGCCAACAATTCTGTTCAATGGTTGTTGATGATACACGTGCTTGTGCACAAAAGCATGACGAAAAAAACCAAAGAGCAAAAAAACGAAAGATGTGAACGCTGGATGAACAGGTATTCACGATTTGTGAGTCATGTTGTCAACACTGACTGAAAAAAGAAAAGCCCCGCTCTCCGGGGCTCTTCAGGAATTTGGAACCGTAATCAAGAGGCGCGGTTGAGCTGCAAAAATCTCCGAAGCTGATCGATGTTTTGCCGAAAGACGGTGTCTGTGTTAATCCTGTCTTCAACCGACTGATATGCGTGAATTACGGTACTATGGTCCCGTCCGCCAAAATGGAGGCCAATTGTCTTCAAAGAGGAATTTGTCAGCTCCTTTGCAAGGTACATGGCCACCTGGCGGGCTATGACGATCTCTTGTTTTCGGGTTTTTGCCCTTAAGAGATCTGCCGGCAGGTTGAAGAAATCAGAGACCGTATGCTGGATTTGATCAATAGATATAGGGCTTTTGAGTTCGTGGACGACGACGCGAAGAACATCCCGGGCAAGGTCAACATTAACTTCCCTGTTCTCCAGAGACGCGCGGGCAAAGAGACTGATGAGGCACCCCTCGAGCTCGCGAATGTTGCTGGTAACGTTTGCTGCAATGAATTCAATCACGTCTGGAGGAAGATCAAGGCCGTTTTCCTGGCTCTTTGTCTGCAGGATGGCGATGCGTGTCTCAAGGTCGGGAGGCTGAACGTCGGCGGTCAGCCCGCACTGAAACCGTGAGATGAGGCGCTCATCGAGCCCCTTCAGTTCTTTTGGCGGGACGTCCGAAGAGAGGACAATTTGTTTGCCGAGTTGGTACAGGGTGTTAAAGGTATGGAAGAAATTGTCCTGCGTCTTTTCTTTTCCGGAGAAGAACTGAATGTCGTCGACGATAAGAAGATCTACGGATCGGTAGAAACCCGAGAACTCATTGACCCTGTCTGCTTGCACCGCCTCGATGAAGTCTATAGTGAATTTCTCGCTTGACAGATAAACAACGCGGCGGGCTTTGCCGGCCGTAAAGGCTGAGTTGCCAAGGGCGTGCATGAGGTGGGTCTTGCCGAGGCCGGTTCCGCCGTAGATAACCAGGGGATTGAACGATGTGCCGCCGGGGTTATTCGCGACCGCCAGCGCTGCCGCCCGCGCCAGCTGGTTACTGTCGCCCTTGATGAAGTTATCAAAGGTGTAACGAGGGTTGAGATTGTTCTGCAGCGGGCTCACGCGCTCATTCACCCTGAGAGACAACGGCTCGGGGGCCGTCGGAGCCACGGATGCCTCTGTTTGCCCCGCGGATCCGGACTCAACAAGGGCCTCGCGTACATCTTCCGATGCAATCGAATAGAACAGCTTCGCGCTCTCCCCGAGAACCTCCGAAACGGTTTCACGGATCAGCTGGCTGTAGTGGCCTTCGAGCCAGTCGTAGAAGAACTGACTGGGAACCCTGACGGTGAGCTCTTCCCTTTCGAGTTTAACGGCGACGATAGGCTGGAACCATGTTTTGAAACTCAAGCTTGTTACCTCACCGCGGATCCTGGAGAGACAGCTGCCCCAGACGCGTTGAAGAGAATCTGATTCGGACGTGAAGACTAAAGAATCTTGGAGGTCCATAAGTGGAGAGAATCCAGAGAAAAAAATTCGTTAAGATTTATGAGGGGAACGCAACAGGATATCCACAAAGCTGTCAACAGAGTGGAAAACCGACAAAGCGAGACTTGAGTCCGACAAAAACAAAATCAACATCAGAAGAAGACGGAAAAACGTTGATATTGCTGTACGAAACGAGTGCAGTAATCAACTTATTAACAAGTAATACCACCCGAAAAGACGCCAAAGAACAAGCCCAAAAAGAACACGCCGAAGACAGGGCAAATTATCCACACCTTGTCAACAGACGTCGGTTGTCTCTTGTGGGGGAGTTATTATAATACGGCTGAGGGCTGAACGCAAGAGGAAAAACAAAAAAACGCGCGAATTAATGTTGTGCAATATGCTGCCGAGGGATCAGCAAAGTTGATGGTGTGGGGTGCCGCTTTTGCTTGAATTTCGGTGGCGGTTTGCGTACATTGGCAGACTAAAACAGAAAAACGGAGCGTGGCATGAAAAGGACGTATCAGCCCCACAAGAGAAAGCGAAAGAACACGCATGGCTTTCGAGCCAGAATGGCCACGAAAAACGGCCGAAAGGTGCTGAGCCGAAGACGCGCGCGGGGTCGCAAACGCTTAACCGTCAGCGGATAGGGAAAGATCCCTTGGTGGCCACGCTTCCCAAGGATCGAATTCTCAGAGGCCGGGGGGCATTTGCAGATGTTTTGGCAAACGGGACCCCCGTAAGCGCCGGATCCGTGAAGCTCTTCTTTGCCCCCTCAGACCCGCCATCCCCGCTAAGGACAGGTTTCACCGTTACGCGGAGCGCCAGAAACGCCGCAGTGCGAAACCGGGTAAAACGATGTCTCAGAGAGGCCTTTCGCCTCAGCCGACACGATCTTCGATCCGGCAGAATGGTTCTTCTTTACGCAGGCAAGACGCCCGGAAGATCTTCGGAGGTCGACTGTACGAAGATACAAAGGGATGTGCAGGCGGCCCTCGACAGGATATCCCGGAAGGAACAATAAATGCGATATCTGACTGTTTCACTGATTCGGATATATCAAGCAGCCATCTCCCCCCTGCTTCCGTTCAACCACTGCCGTTTCTACCCGTCGTGCTCGGAGTATGCAATCGAGGCGGTGCAGAAACACGGTGTGGGAAAGGGATTGTGGCTGGGCGGAAAGCGGCTGCTGCGTTGCCATCCGTTCCACAAAAAGGGCGGATATGATCCGGTCCCGGATTCAGACACTCTCAGACAGGAAGGCTAAGATCGAATGGATCGACAGTCACTCATTGGCTTCATCCTGATTTTTTTGGTTCTCATGGTATGGATGTACCTTAATGCTCCGGAGCCGAAACCGATGGAGGCAACAAGGACGGACCAGAGCGTTGCGCCGGAAAGCACGAAAGTCGAAGCGCCTAAATCGGAACAGCAGGTCCGTCAGGATACCACAAAGAGCCGGACCCGGGATTCATTCGGACGGTATTTTTCTGCAAGGGTCGCCGGCAAAGATCAGACGATTACGGTCGAGACCGATCTCTACCGCGTTACCCTTTCAACGAAAGGTGGACTCCTCAAGGAATGGGTGGCAAAGCAGTATTTGACCTGGGATGGTCATCCCGTGCAGTTGATCGATTATGAGGCGCACGGCGACCTGGGTCTGCGCTTCATGGCCTCGGACGGAAGATTGATCGAGACCCGCGATCTGTACTTCGAAGCACCGATGACACCGCAGAACGTTGTTCTTACGGGCGACCTAGAGCAAGAGGTCCGCCTTGTTCTTCCCGCCTCGAATGGCGGTACCGTGACGAAAGTCTTTCGTTTTAGGAACGGCGTGTACGACTTCGACATGGAGGTGATATTCAGCCGCATGTCGGATGTCATTTCGAACTACAAGTATGAGCTCTCCTGGGAGAGCGGGCTCAGATTCACGGAGCGGAACAGCGTCGATGAGGCGAGCTTCGCCGAGGCGCACGTCTTTGCAGCCGGAGAGCATACAAAGCTCGACGCCTCGAGCTTCGAGGAGCCGGCAAGACTTAGCCACCAGGGGAAGGCTGATTGGGTAGCGACGAACACGAAGTATTTCCTCCTCGCACTGATTCCACAAGAGACTGAGGTTTCGGCGGCTTACCTGGAAGGGAACCGAAAGCACGCACCCGACAACGGCGTCCTGGAACAATACGCCCTCACTCTCGAGGTGCCGTATAAAGGGGGGTCCGAAGAGCGTGACCAGTTCAAGGTCTTTGTGGGGCCCACCGACTATCGGCTTCTCGATTCGTACGACATCGGACTCGAGAACGTCATCTATCTCGGTTGGGGGTGGATTGTAAGGCCGATATCGGTCTACCTCATGCTTCCCGTTTTTACCTTTCTCCACATGTTCATTCCGAACTGGGGGATAGTTCTAATAATTTTTGCGATTATTATCAAGGTTGCCCTCCATCCCCTCACCAAGACCAGCATGAAGTCGATGAAGCGAATGCAGGCGCTTCAGCCGATGATGAACGAGATAAGGGAGAAATACAAGGACGACCCACAGAAGATGAATTCACAGATCATGGGGCTCTACAAGGAGTATGGGGTCAATCCCGCGGGTGGATGCCTCCCCCTCGTGCTCCAGTTTCCGATTCTGATTGCCCTGTATAACGTGTTTCGGACCGCCATCGAGCTTCGTCAGGCCGACTTCTTCTGGTGGATCAACGATCTTTCCATTCCCGACGTGATTACAACACTCCCCTTCACCATCCCGTTGTTTGGAATCCAGGAGGTAAGCGGCCTGGCAGTGCTCATGGGTATTACAACCTTCATCCAGCAGAAGATGTCGGTGAAGGATCCAAGGCAGAAGGCAATGGTCTGGATGATGCCGCTCATGATGACACTGCTGTTCAACAGCTTTCCATCGGGCTTGAATCTGTACTACTTCATGTTCAACCTGCTCTCGATCGGGCAGCAGATGTATATCAACAAACAACACGACGAAGAGCCGATCCGCAAAATTGACCCAAAGCGAAAGAACCGCGGCGGCCTCTTTGGAAAACTTGGCGACATTCCGAGACTGAACAAGAAAAACTAGCAGCACACAGCGACGCACCGATAACCCCGCCCAACGGCGGGGTTTTTTGTTCCCCCCGCCGGAGGCATCGTTGTTTCTCCCCCCGCGTTTTTGTACATTTGCTCCCCACACCCGAGGAAGCCACACCGCGATGGCCGGCCATTCGTCCGATACAATTACTGCAATCGCTACACCCATCGGCGAAGGGGGCATTTCCGTCATCAGGGTAAGCGGACCCGAGGCCCGTCCTCTTGTGGCAAAAGGTTTCAGGGGGAAGGTCGACCTGGGTAAAGCGGAATCCCACACTGCACACTTTGGGAGATTCGTTTCACCCGACAACACTCACCTGGACGATGTGGTAGCAGTTGTTTACCGCGGGCCTAACTCGTACACGGGAGAAGACACGGTCGAAGTGAGCTGCCACGGCGGTCTCTATGTCACCCGGCGAATTGTCGAAGCGCTCATCGAGTATGGTTGCCGGCATGCCGAGCCGGGCGAATTTACGAAGCGGGCCTTTCTCAACGGCAAAATGGACCTAAGCCAGGCGGAAGCGGTTGCCGACCTGATTCATGCCCGCACGGAGCGCTCCAGGGAGGCTTCACTTCAACAGCTGGCGGGAAGTCTTTCGGTGCGCATTGAGCACCTGCGGCAGAACCTGATACAGACAAGCGGCATGCTGGAACTGGAGCTGGACTTTGCCGAAGACGGCTACGAGTTTGCCGACAGGGAACGGGTGAAAAATCAGCTGGAAGGGGCGATTACCCACATCGGCGAGCTGCTGGCTTCATATCAAAGGGGGCGCGTCTACAGGGATGGAGTTAAGATCGTTCTGGCCGGGATGCCGAACGTGGGGAAATCAAGTCTTCTGAATGCCCTCCTGAGACAAAACAGGGCTATCGTAACAGAGATCCCGGGAACCACGCGCGACACCATTGAAGAAAACCTGGTTATCGACGGCGTCCTGTTCCGGATTGTCGATACGGCGGGATTGAGGGAAACAATAGACAGCGTTGAAGCGGAGGGAGTTCGGCGTTCGCACGATCAGGTCAAATCGGGCGACGTTCTTCTCCTGGTTCTGGATACCTCCAAAGAACCGCGTCGGGAAGAGCTTGATCTTGCCAAGAGGCTTGTTCAGGACCTCAAGAAGAAATCAGCGCCCGTCATCCTGGTCTTGAACAAGATTGACCTTGTGAAGAACGGGAAGTCCGGAAAGCTGGCCGAAGCGCTTGAAATGCCTCATGCCGTTGAAGTGTCGGCCCTTACCGGGGATGGTTTGGACGGACTGCGAAGAATGCTTGTCGATACAACCGTTGGCTCCGGGGCCGGGCTCGGGGAGGCGTCGGTAACGGTTACCAACGCGCGGCATTTTGATTCTCTCCAAAGAGCAAAGGAAAGGCTCGGCCTCACGCTGGAGTCTTTAAAGGCGGGTCAGAGCAGCGAGTTTCTGGCCGTCGACCTGCGAGGAGCCTTGGATAGCTTGGGGGAGATTACCGGAGCTGTTACAACGGACGATATTCTCAATGAGATCTTTGCCAAATTCTGCATCGGCAAATAGAAATGTTTCACGTGAAACACACTTGAGTTCATGACGCAAATTCGGCCCACATATGACGCGGTTGTAGTCGGCGGCGGACACGCAGGCATCGAGGCCGCGATGGCTGCGGCACGAATGGGCTGTTCTGTGCTGATGGTGACGATGAAGAAAGAGGCTATTGGCCGAATGTCGTGCAACCCCGCCATTGGGGGAACGGCCAAGGGGCACCTTGTCAGGGAGATCGACGCGCTTGGCGGTGAGATGGGGAAGATTGCGGATGCCACGGGGATTCAGTTTCGGATGCTGAACCGCTCGAAGGGGCCGGCTGTCTGGTCGCCAAGATGTCAAAACGACCGCGAGTGGTATTCCCGGGAGGCCCAAACGAGAGTCCTGGGGCTTGAGGGTCTGACCGTGATTGAGAATACCGTTGCCCGCATTCATACAGATTCGAAAAAGGATGGGGGAAAAAGACGGATCGTCGGTATTACGACCGGTTCGGGACTCAGGCTCGGGTGTCAGGCCCTGGTTCTCTGTGCCGGAACGTTTATGCGCGCGATCATGCACACGGGCCTTACGCATACATCCGGGGGCCGGTTTGGCGAAGCGGCGTCAAACGGAATCACGGAACAACTCGAGAAGCTTGGTTTTGTCAGTGGCCGGCTAAAGACAGGTACGCCGCCCCGGATAGACCTTGGCTCCATTGATCTTGCCAAGACCGAAGAGCAGGGAAGCGACCAACCGCCCCATCCGTTTTCGTTCCAGACCGAAAAAATCACAAATCGGCTCATTCCGATGTATCTGACCTATACAAATCCCCGCACACACGCAGCGCTGCGGAAAGGGTTCGATCGATCTCCGATGTTTACCGGCAGGATCAAGGCGGTAGGTCCCCGCTACTGTCCCTCCATTGAGGATAAAATCAACAGGTTTGCGGAGAAGGAGCGCCACCAGGTCTTTCTGGAGCCGGAAGGGTACGATACCACCACGGTATATGTCAACGGATTCTCGACAAGTCTGCCCGAAGAGATTCAGTTGGAAGGTCTTCGAACAATCCCGGCCCTTGAGAACGTACAACTGTTGCGGCCGGGGTATGCTGTCGAGTACGATTTCTTTCCCCCGCACCAGGTAAAACTTACGCTCGAGACCAAATTGGTCGATGGCCTCTTCTTTGCCGGTCAGGTAAACGGCACGTCCGGATACGAGGAGGCGGCAGGGCAGGGACTTGTTGCGGGAATCAACGCGGCTCAGTGTGTTCAGGGCAAGGATCCCTTTGTGGTCAAAAGGTCCGAGGGGTATATTGGCGTCCTCGTCGACGATTTGGTGAACAAAAGTACCGAGGAGCCATACAGGATGTTTACCTCCCGCGCCGAGCACCGGCTTCTTCTGAGGCAGGACAACGCCGATCGGAGGCTGATGAAGAAGGGACATCAGCTCGGCCTGATTCCGAACGGGATCTGCAGCAGGCTGGAGCGAAAGGAACGCGCCGTGTCAGATCTGATCTCGTTTGCCTCCCGATTCTCTGTGGACCCGAAAGAGATCAATGCCTATTTGGAAAGGAAGGGAAGCGAGACCCTTGGGGAGAAAGAGAAACTTTCCAAAGTCCTGAAACGTCCCCGGGTGAACCTGGCGGAGCTTTTCGATATTCCGTCCATCGGGAGAGAACTAAGGTCGCTCTTGAACGGTACGGCGGACGAGAGGCTCAGGTCAGAGATCGTCGAACAGGCGGAGATCGAACTGAAATACGAGGGGTATATCGATCGCCAGCGCGAGCAGGTGGAAAAAATGGATTCGTATGAAACGCAGGAAATTCCGCAGGGGTTCGACTTTTCGAAAATCCGGTCTCTCTCAAGCGAAGGAAAAGAAAAGCTCGCAAAGGTGAGGCCCGTCTCAATCGGGCAGGCATCACGGATCAGCGGGGTGACGCCGTCAGACATCTCCGTGCTGATGGTGTTTCTCAAAGGGTAGTTTCACGTGGAACACGCATAACGTATTATCGGAAAACGAGTTAAGAGATTGACGATTGACCCGTCTGTTTGGATCAGAACCGTCTGCAAAAAGAACGGCCGCGAGCTGACGGACGATCAGATCCCCCTGCTTGAAAAATATGTCTCGCTACTCCTGGAGTGGAATTCCAAGATCAATCTCATCTCCAGGCGGGATGTTGAGAACATCTGGGAGAGCCACATAGCTCATTCGATCTCGCCGCTCTTCAGGATCGATATTCCTGATGATGCGGCAGTGCTCGATCTTGGCACCGGGGGCGGGCTCCCGGGGATTCCGTGGAGAATTCTGCTTCCCTCGATCTCCATCACGATGATCGATGCTACGCAGAAGAAGGTTAACGCGGTTCAATCAATGATCGGCGAGCTTGGGCTTTCCCATGCGGACGCGGTGTGGGGAAGGGCTGAAGAGCTGGGAAGGTCGGAGCGGTTCCGTGGGAAATACGATTATGTCGTCGCGCGGGCGGTAGGCCCGCTTTACGAGCTTGCGAGAATCGCGGAACCGTTTCTGGCGAACCGAAAGATGGGGACGACTTCGGGCAAGAGACCTGCACCGGAAACCCGGTCGCTCCTTGTGTTCAAAGGCGGAGAGATCGAAGAGGAGCTCAACCGAACGCGGCGCTCAAAAGGAGTGGAATCGGTTGAAGTGCTTTTAGTCGCATTTGACGGTTCGAGCGAGACCGGCCTGACCGATAAAAAACTCGTTATTGTGAAATTCACAAAGGACCCGATGTGACAAACACCAAATCGCTCTTTGACCAACTCAAGAACCTTACCACCGAGATGCGGAATCCTGCAACGATGGATATCGATGCGAGGTCGACCGCCGAGATCCTTTCGATAATCAACAAGGAGGATCAAAGAGTCGCCGTTGCCATCGAAAAGGAGCTTCCATACATTGTTAAAGCAGTGCACGCTGTGGTGAATGCACTCAAAGCGGGAGGGAGGCTCATCTACGCGGGGGCGGGAACAAGCGGACGCCTGGGCGTGTTGGACGCGGTCGAATGCCCCCCGACATACGGAACAGATCCCGAGATGATCCAGGGAATGATCGCCGGCGGCGACAAGGCAATGTTCAAAGCGCAGGAGGGGGCCGAAGACAAGGAGGAGAACGGTGCGAATGATGTCGACGCGAAGAAGGTCGGCCCGAACGATGTCGTCTGTGGAATTGCTGCAAGCCTCAGAACCCCCTATGTCATCGGAGCGGTGAAGAGAGCGAAGGAGTTGGGAGCCGCTACACTCTATGTGACCACGAATCCCCGAACGGTGCTATATTCGCAAGAATTCAACGCGCTATCGAAGGTCATTGATGTGGCGATCTGTCCGGAGGTTGGCCCCGAGGTGATCATGGGTTCGACGAGGATGAAGTCCGGAACGGCCCAGAAGCTCGTGCTCAACATGCTGACCACGACCGCAATGATCCAGATGGGGAAAGTGTACGAAAACATGATGATTGACCTTCAGATGACGAACCTGAAGCTGAAGGAAAGGGCAAAGAAGGTCGTGATGACGATTACCGGGATTGGATACGACGAAGCGGCCGCGTTTCTCGAGAAGGCAGGCGGGCACGTCAAAACGGCCCTGGTGATGATCAAGTCCAATGTTGATCGGGAAGAGGCGGAGCAAAGACTGCGGAAGGCCGGAGGCTTTGTTCGGGATGCTATCGCCGGCCGGACTCACAAATCGAAGAATTGAACATGTCGGCACACCAGGTTATCGATCTTGACTTCTATCCCCCATTTGAGGGCTTTCCCCGAAGAGGCATAGCCTTCCTCAAGCAGCTCAGGAAGAACAACCGGCGCGACTGGTTCGAGAAGAACAAACCCGATTATGAGTCGTTTGTCAAGCTTCCGATGCAATCGCTGATTGCCGCCCTCCGGCCCCACTTTCAATCGTTCGCGCCCGAGTTCGAGGTCAACCCCAAACGCTCGCTCTTTCGGATCCATCGCGATGTGCGCTTCAGCAAGGACAAGAGGCCCTATAAGACACATGTGGCTGCTCATTTCGTCCTCAGGGGGAAACCCAAGGGGACCGAGGGATCAGGCTACTATGTTCACATTGAGCCGGGAGAGGTGTTTGTGGGAGGGGGGATCTACATGCCTGACGGCGAACAGTTGAAGAAGATTCGGAAAAAGATAGCAGAGCAATCGGCCGACTTTCTCTCGATTGTCAAAGACCCCAAAATGAAAAGGGTGTTCGGAGTCCTCGAGGGGGAGAGGCTTCAGCGTATCCCCAAAGGATACCCGCCGGATCACCCCATGGGAGAATGGCTGAAGTATAAACAGTTCTTTGTCGGTACATCGTGGCCTGAAGGAAAGTGCTTCAAAGCGGGCTTCACGGCCGACGTTGCCCGGGCATTCGAAACAGCCGCCCCGCTCGTGCGCTTTCTCAACGAGGCCGTGAAATAGCACCCTCCCCCCGTCGTTGCGGTGAGCCATGGACTCCTTGATTCTCCCTCTTTTTGTGGGTACATTTGAAGCACGGACTGGGTGGCTCAACTCGAACGAGAAGCCTCCCTTTTTTGTTTTGATAAACGACTGAAGATGACTGAAAAGACCCCAAAACTTAGCAATCACCCGATCGAAACGATAGACAATATCCCGGCGATCCTCCCCGTGCTTCCGCTTCGGGATGTCGTCGTCTATCCCTACATGATTTTCCCCGTCCTGGTGGGCCGTGAAAGCTCTCTGAAGGCGGCAAACGAGGCCCTCGAGAGAGGTAAGAATATCTTCCTGGTTGCCCAGAAGAGCGCGGGAGTCGATGAGCCCACCTCCGAGGATGTCTACCACCACGGCACCGTGGCGAAGATCATCCAAATGCTGAAGCTTCCAAACGGGCTGATGAAGATCCTGGTGGACGGCGTGGTTCAGGCCTCGGTGAAGCGGTTCATTCCGAACACCGTCTTCCTCGAAGCTGAAATCGA
>DATDRF010000001.1:0-22591 GCA_035291905.1 Bacteroidota bacterium | reverse complement strand
AAACAGAAAGGCCCCTCTGGGGCCTTTTTTTTGTCTTCAAGGGATGATTGCAGGGTTATTTGCCGTAGATCCTTTGGACGACGATGTTCGTTAGCTCCCTGATCAGCTCCCTTTCGCCCGGCGCGACGTGTCCGCTTCTGTGAGTGATGTGCTCCTTGGGGTCGCGTGCGTGATCGAGAAGCGATTCAATCGAGAACGGGGGGAAGAAGGAATCTCCTTCGCCGCTGACAACCAGCAGCGGGCGAGGTGAAAGGTGAGGGACGTATTTGTTCGGCTCAAATGCCGCCAGAATCCCCCCGCCGAGCCAACCTGCCAGCCAAGCCGGCACTGAGACCCCCCATTTCTCGGAGTTGTGAGCAATCACCCCGCTTAAGTCTGCTCCCGCCTGTACGACAACGAGTTGTTTGACGCGTCCATCAATGACCGCTGCCGGAATCCCCGTAAATGCACCAAAACTGACCGCAACGATGGTGACATCACGTCTCTTGACATTCGTTTGATTGAACATCCAGTCGAGACAATTCAGAAGAAGAGGGACAGTACGGAATCCCGTTGATCGAAGTTCGAACGTTGTGCCGACCGCGTTCCATCCTTTGAAGTCCCATTCTCCCTCGAACGGATAATCGGCAGCGATCAGCAGCACGCTGTCCTGGCCGTCGATCATCTCGATCACCTCTTTCCCGGTTTCGATTCCCACGCAGAGGAGTGCCGCGGGGAACGGGCCTTTGCCGCGAGGAATGCGCATTCGGCCGGTCAGGGAATCGTCGGTTGTCGAGCGAAGGAGAAAGTCAAATGTTTGAGTAAGAGGAGATTCCGCTTTGAGGACGAGGTCCATAGACTGCACGTTTCCCTTGCGGTCGAGGAACCCGTCTCGGAAGTTGTAGTAGCTTTGACCGAAAAGTGTGGAGGAAATGAAAAGGAAAAATGGGAGGAAGACGAGGCGCATGATGAAAGGTAAGAAGACCCTCAAGAAAAAAGAAACCCGGGATCACTCCCGGGTTCTTGTAGGGCTCCGCGAGTAGGACTCGAACCTACAACCCTGCGGTTACGGTTGCTCTCCAGCTTTCGCTGCAGTCCGGACTATCTCTTCATCCTTTTCTCAGGATGCCGGGCGCTTTTGAGGCTTATTGGTGAGATTCCTCATCCTCTAGTCTCTGCACGTTTCCCGCAACGTGAAACAATCTCTTTGCGGGACTTCGCTCAGGATTACCGTACCCTCGGAAGGGGTTAGGCTTCCCTGAATTCACCCGGTTTTTCAATCCCGATTACTCGGGAAAGCTGCAATGGGTGCATGAAGTTCGCGATGACAATTTGCACAAACCAAGATGCACTTGTCGAGCTCCAATTTCACTGAGTTCCAACTTCGAGTGTAGCCTTTGGAGGAAATTCCAAAGTCCTTTTCGGTTGGATCCTTATGGTGAAATTCGAGAGCCTCGCCACACTTGTCATAGCCACAAAGTTCACATCGCCCTCTTTTGTAGCTAATTGCCTTCTGGCGCAGAGTCTTTCGCCGCTTCTGAACCGCGGCAATGAGATATTCGCGCCTGTCAGCATAACGTCGTGTGTCTTTTTTCACACACCCCCCTCACAGCCGCATGCTCTACCATTGAGCTATCGCGGAATGGTATGTTGACAAAACAACCCGGAAGATTTCTCCGGGTTGAAAACAATATATCCGAAAATGTGTGCAAAGTCAAGAAAGGCGAAACAACGGTAGTGTATCAGTTTCCCCTTTTTAGACTATAACGCAGAGTCGCAAAGGACGCAGAGGTTCGCAGAGAACAACAGAATCCGGAAATCCTCTGCGTTTTCTCTGCGACCTCTGCGCCTTTGCGTTGAAACTTTCAATCAAACTGATACACTACCGAAACAACGGTAGTGGGCTCAAGGGTAGGGCTACTTTCGAAGCTCACTACCGAAAACAAGCTTCAGGAAGGGAGAATATATTTCAGCAGTCATACGCTTTTTCAATTCCTGCAATCATTTCTAACGGTACTATCCGCGTAATCCACGTCGATCAACGAAATCCCTGCCTGCGCCCGCCTGCCTTTAGGAAACAAATTCGGCGGGCAGGTGCCGTGCACTTCGGTAGTCGCTCAGGTCTCTGCCAGCCTTGCAGAAGAGATCCTAATGTCTCCCCATCATTTCAATTGCACCATCCGCGTCATCAGCGTCAATCGGCGAAATCAGCATTCGTTGACATTACCTCCATTTCGCTCTATATTGACAGAAATTTGCCGAAAGGGATTGTGATGTTTAAAGGCGGAATGCCGAACATGCAGAACATGATGAAGCAGATCCAGCAGATGCAGGAGCGGATCGCGAAGGTGCAGGCAGAACTCGAACAGAAGACGGTTACGGCAGACGCCGGTGGGGGGATGGTGAAGGTTACCGCGAACGGGAAACAACAGATTGTGAAAATCGAAATCGAAAAAACCGCCGTGAATCCGGAAGAAAAGGAGATTCTCGAAGACTTGATCATCGCCGCCGTCAACAAAGCTCTGGAACAGGCCAATGCCATGGCGCAGTCGGAAATGAAGAAAGCCACAGAGGGGATGATCCCCAATATTCCCGGCATGAACCTCCCCGGAATGTGAAATGACCTCGACCCCCGAATCTGTCGAACAACTAGTCGAACAATTCGCCCAGCTTCCCGGCATAGGGAGGAAAACGGCCCATCGTCTCGCGCTGTATGTCCTTAAGATGGAGCGGGAAGAGATTGTCACTCTTGCAAAGGCGCTCGTCAATGTGAAGGACAAGGTGCGGTATTGCTCAGTGTGCTCCAACATCACCGAATCGGATCCCTGTCGCATCTGCTCCAACACAAGACGGGACCGCCACGTTATTTGCGTCGTCGAAGAACCCAGCGACGTTCTGGCGCTTGAAAAGACGAATGAATTCAAGGGATTGTACCATGTCCTCGGCGGAGCGCTCTCGCCCCTCGACGGCATCGGGCCGGACGACCTGCGAATCAAGGAGCTGCTGGGACGCCTTTCGGGGGCCGGAATGGAAGAGATCATTCTTGCCATGAATCCGAATGTGGAAGGAGAGGCGACGACTCTCTATCTCTCGAAGCTGATCAAACCGTTGGGAGTAAGGGTGACCCGGATTGCCCGCGGGCTTCCGGTGGGGTCCGATCTCGAATACGCCGATGAAGCAACGCTTTCCCGCGCGCTCGAAGGAAGAATCGCGGTGTAACCGCCATGATTCGCCTGTTCCTCTTTTTCTCTCCTTTTCTCCTTTTCTCCTCGTGCATCTTCGACACGCGTACCCCTGATGATCCCGGAGAACAAAGCGCCAACTACAAGCCGCCAACCGAGGCATCCGACGTTTTTGTGAACATGGCAAATGCCTTCTCCGATAAGAACGCACTCAACTATAAGAAGTCCTTTTCCGATTCGGCCACCGCTGCGCGAACGTTTGTATTCGAGCCGACCTCTCAAGCCCTTTCGAACTACGGAGTGTTCCTTGATTGGGGGAGGGAATCCGAAGCGCAATACTTCAACAATATCACGGTCCAGCTTCAGCCGTCAACCATCTCTTCTCTTCAATTCAACTTTACGAGCCAAAGCGTCTCCACGGATTCTGCCTTCTTTGAAGGGACGTATCTCCTTACGGTTCCTCATACGAGATCTCAGGTTCCCCAAACCGCCATTGGTCAGGTGCAGTTTTATCTGATCAAAGACAATGTTCAAAACTGGGTTATCTGGCGGTGGGTCGATCTTGTGAACCAGCAGGGAGATTTCAGTTGGAGCGACGTGAAGGGGGAGTTTGGGCAATGAGGTTCACCGCGGGAGGTCCGAGGGGGTCGGAGGTCCGAGGGGGTCGGGAGAGCGCTTGGGCTGGAAGTCCGACATTGAATTTCGCGGAACCTGAAACCTGAAGCCTGAAACTTGAAACCCGAAATCCCAATTTGGCCTGCGAACGATTCTAGTGAGCAGATGCCAAATTGAGCCTGCCCGCCGTACACGATTCTCAGTGGCAGGCGGGGATCCCGCTGCTGTTAGGCGGGACCTGAAACCTTAAACCTTAAACCTTGAACCTTGAACCTTGAACCTACAACACTTGAGACTTCTTCCTCTCCTCACAATTATTCTCCTGGCCGCATGTAACCCGTTCGCCCCGGAGTTTGACGACTCGCCCGTGGGATCCAATTCAATCCTGGGCGATCCGAAAACGGTCGACGGGATCTTTCAGAACATCAAGTATGCCTACACGTTCAAGGATACGACGATCTACGGCCAGGCAATCAACGCGAATTATAATTTTGTGTACCGGGATTATGAGCGCGGGCTCGATGTTTCGTGGGGAAGGGATGAAGAGATGAGGATTACCTCTGAATTGTTCAGGAATGTTCAACGCCTCGATCTTGTCTGGAACAATATCATTGCCATGTCGACCGATTCGGCGAACACCAGTGCAGTCGTGAGCCGGAATTTCAACCTTACGGTCACGTTTAACCCGAGCGACATCCTTCGGGTCGATGGCTACGCGACACTTTCTCTGGTTCGATCCTCCTCAGGCGACCCGTGGACGATCGTGAGGTGGAGAGATGAATCGAACTTCTAGCAGTCAAAAATCAAGAATGAAAAACGAAAAAAGGCGTCTGAGCGCTGAAAGCTGACAGCTGATGGCTACCTCCATTTCCTACCAAGGCGAACCGGGCGCGTTCAGCGAGCAGGCGGCAAGAGTCATTTTTGGCGCCCATGCGAAGCTGATTCCCCAGGAGCATTTCAGAGATGTGTTTCTCTCGGTTGTGCGGGGACGCTCGAGATACGGTATCATCCCGATAGAAAACTCGGTTTTCGGAAGCGTCCACGAGAACTATGATCTGTTGCTCAAATATCCCTTGATGATCGCCGGGGAGGTGACTCTCAGGATTCGGCATCAACTCCTTGCCCTTAGGGGTGTCAAGCGCAGAGATCTCAGGTTTGTCTTCTCGCATCCGCAGGCGTTGGGGCAATGTGAGGAATTCCTTCACGGCATGAAGGGGGTCAAAGCAATGGCGTACTATGACACCGCCGGAGCCGCGAAAATGATTCGAGAGGAGCAACGGAGGAATGCCGCCGCCATCGCGAGCGTACAGGCTGCAAGAACGTACAAACTCAAGATCCTGACCCGGAATATTGAGGGGAATCGGCAGAACTTTACGCGTTTTCTGGTGTTGGCGCGCAGCGTGAGACCCTCCGGGGGCCCTATGAAGACCTCCCTCGTGTTCTCCGCACGAAACATCCCCGGTTCATTGTTCAAAGCTCTCGCGGTGTTTGCCCTACGGGAGATCAACCTCCTGAAGATCGAATCCAGGCCCCTCCCGGGCAGACCATGGGAATATCACTTCTATCTGGATGTCATGGGGTCGATTCAGGAAGAAAAGCTCAGACAGGCATTGAATCATCTCGAAGAAGTGTGTACTTTTGTCCGGGTGCTTGGTTCGTATCCTCCGGGAAAAACCGTCAAAGGGTGACCGAATGCAGGTTCGTTATCTCGTAAAGGAAGGGTTTTCAGGTTTCAAACGCGCGAAGCTCTCAATGGTTACCGCGATTGTGACTGTCTCCATTTCCCTTCTGCTTCTCAGTTCCTTCGCCATCCTTTTCTTCAATGCGAATTCCGTTGTTGAATCTCTCCGCGACAAAGTAGAAATGGAGGCCTTTCTCGAGGATGGGCTGTCGGAACCCCAGATCGACGCTCTCCTTGCCCGCGTCAGCTCGGTCGAAGGGGTCGCATCCGTGCGCTTTGTGTCGAAAGAGGAGGCCGCCGCGATTTTCAGAGAAGAGTTCGGCGAAGACATCAACAGAGTTCTTGACTTCAATCCGCTTCCCGCCTCCGTGAAGATATTCCTCAAAGACGGATACAAGACCGCCCAAAGTGCGGAACTCATTTACGGGGAAGTGCAGACGATCTCCGGCGTTGAAGACGTCATCTACAGAAAAACCCTCCTCGAAATGCTGGATCAGAGGGCCAAGACACTCCTCTGGGTCGCCCTGGGAATAGGAATCTTTATCACCATTTCGTCGGTGTTCCTGGTTGCCAACACGATCCGCCTTGCGATTTATGCAAAACGCAAGATCATCCAAACGATGAAGCTTATTGGGGCGACACGGCGTTTCATTCGCGGTCCCTTTGTTCTGGAAGGACTCGTTCAGGGGCTTCTGGGAGGACTTGTCGCTTCGGGGATCGTCTTTTTGATCTTTAATTATCTTGAAACGTGGATTTCGTTTCAGCTTTCAGATTTTGTAAAGGTTGACCCGTGGTCATACGGAGTCATTGTCGCTGTGGGGTGCGTCCTGGGGTTTGTGGGGAGTATGATATCCATCCGCCGGTTTATCGGGGAAAGTGTTGTCGTATAGCCGCTTTGAAAGATTACACAGAGAACACTGAGGAGTCACAGAGAGCACAGAGCCCTCAGTGTTCTCTGTGCACCTTTGTGCTCTCTGTGTAACCCAATTAGTTGTTTTTTGAAATTGCTTTTTCAGCAATAGTTCTTTAGAATTTCTGCACCAACAAAAGGCCCCGCAGTTGACCTTCAATCCCGATTGTTCCATCGATAACACTCACATCCCGTTATGAATAGTCTCATCGTTTTCTACCGGTCCTCCATCGGCAAAAAAGTGATCATGAGCCTCACAGGGCTTTTTCTCTGTCTGTTCCTTGTGGAGCATCTGGTCGGCAACCTCCTCCTTTTTGCCGGCGACGGCGGACATCTCTACGAACAATACTCGAAGCTGCTTGTCTCGAATCCCATCATCCGAGCCATCGAAATCGTGCTGTTCGCGTCCCTCATCGGGCACGCCCTCAGCGGCCTCGTCGTCTGGATCCACAATAAGAGGTCGCGGCCGCACAAGTATTCGGTCTACCGGCTGGACGAGAACACGGAACTTGCCTCGCGCATCACCATGCTGGGCGGGAGCGTCATTTTCTTCTTTCTCGTCATCCATTTGTGGAGTTTCTTCTTCCCGTTGAGAGTAACGGGCACGAGCATGACCGCATTTCAACTGGTTGAGCAGAAATTCTCAAACCTGTGGTTCTGCCTGCTCTACGAGGTCGCTCTGCTGGTTCTCGGCTATCACCTGAAACACGGTTTTCAATCGGCATTCCAGACCCTGGGCCTCATGCACAAGAAGTACAAGGGAATCCTTGATTTTGTTGCCTTCTTCTTCTGGTTTGTCATTCCGGCAGGTTTCGCATCTCTGCCAATCTACTTCTACTTCTTTCATACCGCAGCCCCCACGGCGGTTGTACTTGGAGGGCAATGAACCATGAAACTCGACGCGAAAATTCCTGCCGGACCCATAGAAAAGAAATGGTCCGAACATAAGTTCCACATGAAGCTGGTCAATCCCTCCAACAAGCGGAAATACAGCGTTATCGTTGTCGGGACGGGACTGGCGGGTGCATCGGCTGCTGCGTCCCTTGCCGAATTGGGTTACAATGTCCTTGCATTCTCCTATCACGAATCCCCCCGCAGGGCCCACAGCATCGCTGCACAGGGCGGCATCAACGCCCCCAAGAACTACTCGAACGACGGCGACAGCGTTTGGCGTCTGTTCTACGACACGGTCAAGGGCGGTGACTACCGCTCGCGTGAAGCGAATGTCTACCGGCTCGCCGAGGTGAGCGGTTCGATTATCGATCAGTGCGTTGCTCAAGGGGTTCCGTTCGCGCGGGACTATGCCGGATACCTCGACAACCGTTCGTTCGGCGGCGCCCAGGTGGCCCGCACGTTCTACGCCCGGGGACAGACCGGCCAGCAGCTTCTCCTCGGAGCGTATTCAGCCCTCGTCCGCCAGATGGACCTGGGAAAAGTGAAGTTTTACGATCGGCGTGAGATGCTTGACGTGGTGCTCGTGGACGGAATGGCGCGTGGCATCGTGGCACGCAACCTCGTCAACGGCATCATGGAGTCCTACGTTGCCGATGCAGTGGTGCTGGCGACGGGCGGTTACGCAAACGTCTTCTTTCTCTCCACGAACGCCAAGGCAAGCAACACCACGGCAATCTGGAGGGCCCATAAGAAGGGTGCACTCTTTGGAAATCCGTGCTTCACGCAGATCCATCCGACCTGCATCCCGCAAAGCGGAGCGTATCAATCGAAGCTGACCCTCATGAGCGAAAGCCTGCGAAACGACGGGCGCATCTGGGTTCCCAAGAATAAGGGAGACAACCGGAAACCCGGAGATATCCCGGAATCGGAGAGGGATTACTATCTCGAGCGGCTCTATCCTTCGTTCGGGAACCTTGTGCCGAGAGATGTGGCATCGAGACGCGCCAAGGAGATGTGCGATCAGGGACGCGGTGTCGGACCGACGGGCCTGGCCGTGTATCTGGATTTTGCAGACGCCATCAGCCGGCTTGGAAAACATGTCATCGAAGAGCGATACGGGAATTTGTTTGAGATCTATCATCAGATCACGGCAGAGGATCCCTACAAGACTCCGATGCGAATTTATCCCGCCGCTCACTATACGATGGGCGGTCTGTGGGTTGACTACAATCTGATGAGCACCATTCCCGGGCTCTATGTGCTTGGAGAGGCGAATTTTTCCGATCACGGAGCGAACCGTCTTGGAGCCAGTGCCCTCATGCAGGGGCTTGCCGACGGATACTTCATCATTCCCTACACGATCGGCGATTACCTTGCCTCAACAAAATTCACCCCGGTCAAGAACGATCATCCGGCGTTCAAGGAATCTGAAAAAGCGACCGAGCAGATGGTAAAGAAGCTCATGTCGATCCAGGGGAAGAAATCGGCCGACGAGTACCATCGGGAGCTTGGAAAGATCATGTGGGATAATGTCGGGATGGGCCGAAATGCAGCCGGATTGAAAAAAGCTCTCAAGCTCATACCTGAATTAAGAGAGCGGTTCTGGAAGGATGTGAAGGTCACCGGCGCCGATCTCGATCTGAACATCGAACTTGAGAAGGCCGGCCGCGTGGCGGATTTCATGGAGCTTGGCGAGCTGATGGCGAGAGATGCGCTCCATCGCGCAGAATCATGCGGCGGACACTTCAGAGAGGAGTCGCAGACAGACGAGGGGGAGGCAAAACGAAACGACACGAAATTTTCATACGTCGCAGCATGGGAATATAAGGGAACCAAAAAGACTCCGGCCATGCACAAGGAGCCGCTGAAGTTTGAGTATGTGAAGCCGTCACAACGGAGTTACAAGTAGGTTCAAGGTTCAAAGTTTAAGGTTCAAGGTTGGGGGGCGAATGAAGATCGAACGTTTCGAAGATCTGGAGATATGGAGGGAGGCAAGAGAACTCTGCAGAAGGATAAAACAATTAACAACAAGGGGAGCCTTTTCAAGGGATTTTGATTTGCGGAATCAGATCCGGGATTCATCGGGCTCAATTATGGATTGTATTGCAGAGGGATTTGAGAGGGGTGGCAACAAAGAGTTTGTGCAATTTCTCAGCATAGCCAAGGGCTCATCGGGTGAGACTCGGTCTCAGAGTTATCGAGCATTTGATTATGAATATATTTCGGAAGAAGATCTCAATGATCTGCTGGACAGGACAGTCAAGCTCAGTAAACAAATATCGAGTTTTATGAACTATCTCAGGAGATCCGATTTCAAGGGATCTAAATTTCACTGAAGAATCGACCTTGAACTTTGAACTTGAAACCTTAAACATTTTAGCCATCTTATAACCCATGAACCTAACACTGAAGATCTGGCGTCAGCGAAACCGGGAGGATGCGGGAAGGTTTGTCACCTATCCGATGAAGGAGGTCTCTCCCGACATGTCATTCCTTGAAATGCTCGACGTGCTCAACGTCGATTTGGTGAAGAAGGGTGAAGAGCCCGTTGCCTTCGATCACGATTGCCGTGAAGGCATTTGCGGCAGCTGCGGACTTGTGATCAACGGCCGTTCGCACGGCCCCGAGCGCAAGGCCGCGACGTGTGAACTGCGGATGAGGCGGTTCAAGGAAGGCGACGTCGTCACCGTAGAGCCATGGCGGGCAAGGCCGTTTCCGATCATCAAGGATCTCGTTGTTGATCGCACCTCTTTTGACCGCATCATGGAAGCGGGAGGATATGTTTCGACGAAAACCGGCGGAGTTCCGGACGGGAATGCAGTCCCGGTGCCCAAGCCGGCGGCAGAAGAGGCGATGGATGCGGCGTCGTGCATAGGATGCGGTGCCTGCGTTGCAGCATGTCCAAATTCGTCTGCCATGCTTTTTGTCGCTGCAAAGGTCTCGCAGCTTGCACTTCTCCCTCAGGGTGAGCCCGAGCGGAAGACGCGCGCGATCCGCATGGTCGAACAGATGGACAAAGAGGGATTCGGCAACTGTTCGAATACGTATGCATGTGAATCGGAATGCCCGAAAGAAATTTCCGTCACGCACATCGCCCGATTGAACAGAGAGTTCATTCGAGCGAAGGTAACCTGACGCGCTGTTGATCCTTTGAACCACATAAAGGCGGCCCGCGTGGCCGCTTTTTTGTTGCGCTCATTCGAAGGTTACCTTCACCCTCGGTTGGTCGGGAGCTGAGCTCCCGACCGGCAACGTGAAGACGGTAACCTTCTGCCGGCTTTTCGGCCATTTTCTTGATAATCCTTCCATTAAGTGCTACATTAATATTTCATGAAGAGATTCATTCTTATAGCGACGGTGCTGTGTGTGCTGATTCCCGCATCGGCCCAGGAAACCAAGGAAAACGCCGATTTCAAGCTCGCCGTAAGCCTTTTCAATGACAAGCTCTATGACCTCGCCCTCGAGCAGTTCCGGCAGTTTGTGGCCGCGTATCCCAACACGTCACAAGGGATCGAAGCCCGATTCTACCTGGGATTGACCCAGCGACAAATGAAGAAGTACGAGGACGCACGGTTCACCTTTCAGAACTTCGCCCTCGCGTTCCCCGATCATCCCAAAGCCGCTGAAGCATGGTGGAATGTCGCCGAGGCCTATGTCGCATTGAAGAATCTGCAGGAGGCAGCTCTCGCCTTCGAGCGGCTGAAGACCTTCCATCCCAAGAGCTCCCTTGCGCCCGAAGCCCTGTTGAAAGCAAGCACCTATTTTGAGGCATCCGGTGACGGCGAGAATTCGAAGAAGACCCTTCGAGCTCTAACCGAGGAGTACGGCTCTTCGAAGGTGGTCCTCGAAGCCCGCCTCAGGCTGGCGAAGATCTATTTCTCTGAAAAACAGTATGAACTTGCAAGGATCGACGCAGGCAAGGTTGCCGATGGGACGAATGACCCTGTCCTTGCACCGGCGGCCCTGCAGCTCTCTGCGTCTGCTCTGTCGCGGCTGGGAAGGCCGGAAGAGGCAAAAAAAGCCCTGAATGTGGTTGTCGAGAAGTACCGCAGCAATCCCGCGTATTTTGAAGCATTGTTGGCCCTTGCGGAACTGAACGCGGGGAGCGGCTCATTCGACGAAGCGAGGAAGATCTGGAAAGAAATCATCGATTCAAAAGAAAAGCCGCCCGCTCCGATTCGGGAAAGCGCGTTCCTGGCTCAGGGCGACGCAGAACTCCTTCAGGGAAGAGGCAACGAGGCGCTTGCTTCGTTTGAATCGGCCATGGCGCTCCGTTCGGTTCGCTCAGGCGAGGCTGCATTTAAAGCTGCAAGGAGTGCAGAGCGTCTCGGGAATGCCAGAAAGGCCGGGGAGTGGTACCTCAGGGCGGTGGAGGACAGCGGCGGCACCGTTGATCGGCGGGCTATTCTTGCAGGTGCCGTTCACGGCGCGAGGCTTGTTAAAGACTTCAACCTGATGACCCGATACGCGCAGAGATTCCGGGATCAGTATCCGCGAGATCCCAGCACACCCGCCATCCTTCTTGGGGCTGCCGGTGTTTATCTTGGAGAGCTTAACGACCCCCGTCACGCTCAGGATCTTTTCGAAACCATTATCAGTGATTTTCCGGAAAATGAATTGATTGACGATGCCCTCTTTGGCACCGCCAGGGCATTGCGGAAATCAGGACAGCTTGCCGAAGCGCTTCGGGTGCTCGAATCGATCCCCCGGCGGTTCCCCGCAAGTGATCTCCTCGACGAAGCACGGGCGCTTGAATTCGAAATCGTCACCTTTGATCAAAAGGACAAAGAGGGCGGGGTCAAGAACATGGCTTTGCTGACCGGCGATGTGATTGCGGGAAAACCGAAAGGGGAGCTGGCCCTTCGTCTCGCCGAGATCTACTTCAATGATCTGAAGGATTATGCCAGCGCCGCGGATCAATACGGCAATGCACTGCAGAGCCCGCTTTCCGATGAGCTTCGCGCAACCGCCTGGTATCATCGGGCAAAGTCTTTTGAATTCCAGGCATGGGAGGGACTCCGCGAAGGAAAATCCGCCGCCTCGGCGGAGAAAGCAATTGCAGCCTATGATTCGCTGCTGCGAAGCAATCCGGAGTTCCCATCCAGGGAAGATGCCCTCCTTGCCAGGCTTGGTCTGAAAATTCGCAGGGCGCGCAACATCGCGGAGCTAAGGAAGCTCAGCGAGGAGACGAGAAAGGAACGCTGGACGGGGAAGGAAACCGCCCTCCTCGCTCTCGGTGAAGCCTATCAATCGATGAAGAGCAACAAAGACGCGGCCCAGATTTTCTCAGAGATTCTGCGTTCAAATCCGTCGCCGTCATCGGAAGCCCGTGCTTTGTTCCTGTCGGCACGCTCGCGATCTGAAATGGGTGAGCGCGATTCGGCAGCGATCTTTTTGAACAGGTACAATCAGAAGTACCCGGGTCATGAATTCTCGGCTGAGGCAGCATTGATGGGGGCCCGCTATGAGGCCGAACGGGGTTCGACCTCTGCCGCTCTTCTGGCTTATAGAACGCTCGCACAGCAGTATTTCTACACGCATGCGGCCGCGGATGTGGACCTTCTCAGAGGAGACGCATACTATGCCTCAGGCAGCATTCCCGACGCCCTGAAATCATATCTTCAACACTCCGATCGGCTGAGAGAGAGCCTCTTTCCGTTCAGGGATCAGCCGACGAGTCTCATTGCCAAGCTTGCCGAATGCTATCGCAGGACGGGGAATCGGGCCGAGGCAAAACAGCACTATGCCCGCCTCCTTGCCGCCGATACATCCTCCTCATCCCGGTCTCAGATCTATTATATCCTTGCCTCGATGGCACGGGAGGAAAACGACCTTGAGACAGCCGCGAGGTATCTCGACCTAAGCCGGGCCGGAGCAACATCCCCGGAACAGCGGCAGAAAACGGCCCTTGAAGAACTTGAACTCCTTCTCAAAGGAGAAGACTACAAGACAGCCCTTGCGCGGATTGAGGAACTTCTTCCTCAAGTGAAGAGCGACAGCCTGAAGAATTATCTGCAGTCCCGAATGATCGTCTCGTATTTCCGAATGGACAACCTTGCGGAAGCGGATAAGCGTTCCACTGCATTTGTTCGCGCGAATCCGAAGGCCCTGGACGAAGCGGCAGAATTCGATTACGAACGGGGCAGATACCATTTGCGCAAGGAAGAGACGGATCTTGCAATACGGCGACTGGAAAACGTCCGATCACGCTACCCAAGGTCGCCGATCATTCCTGAAAATGTCTACTGGCTGGCTCGCGCGTTTGAAATGAAGGGGGATCTGCAGCGCGCAACCAAGCTCTACGATTCCCTCTTGACGAGGTTCTCGTTTCATCCGATCGTCCCAAGAGTCCGCCTCTCCCTTGGGAACGTCTACTACAATCTGGAGCAGTGGGATGCAGCCGCAAGACAGTACAAAACGATTGTCGACAGTGCTGACAACTCTCCCGACCTCGTGCGGTTCGCTATGAGTAATCTTATCATGGCGTACAAGGAGATCGGTCTCTTCGATGCTGCGCTGCAGCTGAACCGCCAATACCTCGACCGCTATCCCAATGATCCCGACCTGATTACGCGGCGCATCGACATCGGAGTCATCTACCAGAAGCTTGGTTATTACGACCAGTCCATCGTTCACCTGGAGCACATGCTTCAGGATGCAAATCCGGAACTCGAGGGTGAGTTGAGGTACTATATCGGAGAGGCGTATTTTTACAAGGGAGCCTATCAGCAGGCTATTCTTGAGTTTCTCAAGGTTCCTTACCTGATCACGCGTCCGACGAAAATCGACTGGGTATCCACTTCGTATTACATGGCCGGGCAGTCGTATGAAAAAATGTCGAAATTTGATGAGGCCATAACGATGTACAAACAGATCCTTGCGCGGCCGGGAATAGACCCGACGTTCAAGACGGCAGCACAGAAGGAGATTGACAGGGTGAATGTGTTGGTGAGAGGAGGAAAATGATGTACAGAGAGATGCAGAGGAGCGGGGGAGCAGAGGTGCAAGGGAGAAGTGAGTGGCAGTCTTTCTCTCCATTTCTCCTCTGCCCCCCTGCCCCTCCGCTGGGTCTCGATATTCCCTGTTCTGTGAATGTGCCCATTATCTTCCGGAAACAAACCTCACCATGGGCTTTATCTTCGAAGCCGAAATAATCACCATCATGAACACCGTCCGGGCGCGGACGATCGGCGAATCGGATTCGATTCGGCTGAAGGACGTCCTCGCGGCGGAAATTCATCCCGCGATCAAGGCGTATTTCAAGGCCGACGTCGAAAGACTTCTCCATCAGGAGCGGCTCAAGGAAATCCGTTCGAGCCGCTTTGCGTACGGATCCCCTGAAGTTGCCGGATTGCAGCGTCAGGTCGACCTACTCCTCGTGAATCATTACCAGTTTGATCAGGGAGAATTCGAGTCGCTCCTTGACGAGGCGGTGCACTTCGAGTTCAATTTTCTTTGCCGCCCCCAGTGGACCCTGCAGGAATTCATGTTTGAGGGCCACAGGACCGTGGGTGTGGGCGAAGCCATTCGGAAGTTCAGGTATTCAGTCGAGTACACGTATTATTCCGAAATCTTCAAACGGTACGTGGTCGACCGCGGACTCGCCGAAATGAGCTACGAAGAATTCAAGGGACTGATTGCGAAGATCGACAAGGAGATTGTTGAACGTCATTCGAGCGTGGAGTTGGCCCGGATGCTGCGGCCCATGCTCGAGTTCATCGAAGTAGGGATACCGGAGACGGTCATCACCGAAAACGGGCCGGTGCTTCCCATCAATGCGGCGATCGTGTTCTTCGAGGACAAAGGGGTGGACAACGTGAAAACGGAGCTCGAAGTCGAGCGCGACAAGGGTGGAAGGCCCGTCATCAGTCTTCCCGATCTGGAGGTTGTCATTGCCCGCGCGCGGAACGAGGAATTGCCGCCGCCGAAGAACCCCGAGCCTGAGGTCAAAAAGAAGGAGAGTCCTCTAAAACCTGCTGCGGCGAGCGTCCCCTCTCCTCCCATTGAGCCGGTTGCCGTCGAAGATCCAGTTTTCCTGGCGAAGGTTCCCGCATCCGAACCGGTTCTGGAGGACGTCTACTCGATGTTCACAGAAAAGGATCAAAAGGTGTTCGTACGAAAGCTCTTTAAGAAGGACGAAGTTGAATTTCGGAATGCCCTCGACAAGCTGAATCCGATCAGAACGTGGAAAGAGGCGTCGTTTGTCGTCGACCAGATTTTCACAGAGCACGACGTCGATCCGTTTTCGAAGGAAGCCATCCTCCTGACCGAGAAACTCTTCGCCCGGTATGAATCCGGCCAAGAGAAGAAGTAATCATTCATTTGGTTCAATTCATTTGTCTCCGCGACCTTTGCGCCTTCTTCGCGTCCTCTGCGGTTAAGTGTTTAACCGCAAAGATCGCTGAGAAGGCGCAAAGCACGCAAAGAGTTTGACAAAACAACCCGCCTGATAGGTTCATAATGCAATTCATTGACGAAGCAAAAATCCATGTGCACGCCGGGGACGGCGGAAACGGCTGCATCAGCTTCCGCAGGGAGAAGTTTGTCCCCAAAGGCGGTCCCGACGGCGGAAACGGGGGGAACGGCGGCCACGTGATCATTCGCGCGGACAAACAGCTTAACACCCTTCTCGATTTCAAATATCGCAGGCACTACGACGGTGAACGCGGGGAACACGGAAGAGGAAAGAAACAGGACGGGAGATGGGGAAAGGATGTCGTGCTGAAAGTCCCCTGCGGTACGATCGTCCGGGATTCGCAAACGGGAGAGATTGTTGCGGACCTTGTTGAGAATGGCCAGGAAGTGACGGCGGTCCGGGGTGGAAAAGGGGGAAGAGGCAATTCAGAATTTGCCACTTCGACAAATCAAGCGCCACGCATTGCCGAGCCCGGCACATCCGGCGAAGAGCGGGAGATCGCTCTGGAGCTGAAACTTCTCGCGGACGTCGGACTGGTCGGGTTTCCGAATGCCGGCAAGTCGACGCTCATCTCGGTGATCTCGGCGGCGAAGCCCAAAATCGCCGACTATCCGTTTACCACGCTGACCCCGAACCTTGGGATCGTCCGTATTGCCGAGGAGCGGAGCTTCGTCGTGGCAGACATTCCCGGACTTATCCAGGGTGCCCATGAGGGCCGCGGCCTTGGCGTTCAGTTCCTGAAGCACATAGAACGGACAAAAGCCCTTCTGTTTCTCATTGATTCGACGAGCGAGGATCCGAAAAAAGAATACACCATTCTGCTGAACGAACTGAAATCCTACAGTGCGGCGTTGGGGAAGAAACCGAAGCTGGTTGCGCTGACGAAGTCCGATCTGCTCGATCCTCAAATGACAAAAAAGCGAAAATCCCTTTCTATGGGAAGGGGCGTTGAGGTCACACTCATCTCTGCCGTTGCGGGAAAAGGAATTGAAGCCCTTGTCAAGGCGATGTGGAAGATGATCCACACCGCCCGCCGCTGAATCCCATGCCGCCATCCCACTTAACGTTCCGGCGAACTGTCTTCCTTCTTTCGGTCCTCGCAGCGGTGCTCGTCATTGTGAGCCTCGCGGCATTGCTGATTGGATCTTCGAGCGTCAGTCTCACCAATGTCTTCTCTGTCCTTACGGGCCGGTCCGATGATGAGACGGCTCGCACGATCATCCTCCAATTGCGCATCCCGCGAATAATCCTCGCAATCCTGGTCGGCGCGGGGCTTTCTGTTGCCGGGGCGACGCTCCAGTCGCTGTTGAGGAATCCGCTCGCCGAGCCGTACATTCTTGGCATCTCCAGCGGGGGCACCGTCGGAGCATTCCTGGCGATCACACTCGGGCTCGGCTGGGCTCAGCTTACCACCCCCCTGTTCTCTTTTGTCGGCTCGGGACTCGTGATGATGCTGGTCTATTCGCTCGGATATCGGAGGGGACTTCTCGATCCCAATGCCCTGCTGCTCTCGGGAGTGATGGTGGGGGCCTTTTTCAATTCGATCATTCTTGTCGTTGTAGCGATCTTCAATCAGGAGCTCAGGACCGCATATTTGTGGATGATGGGAAACCTGAGCGGAGCCGAAAGTTCAACCCTGGTCATTGTGGGTCCGCTCATCCTCGTTTCTTCGATTGTTCTTATTCTGCAATCGCGCGCATTGAACCTTATCGCTGTCGGGGATGAATCAGCTGCTCAGTTTGGGGTCAACGTCGAGCGGATTCGCCGGCTCTCCTACATTCTTGCATCACTTATTACCGGATTGGCCGTTTCGGTGAGCGGAGTGATAGGATTTGTCGGGTTGCTGGTGCCGCACGTCTGTCGACTGATGTTCGGATCAGACAACAGGATTGTCATGCCGGCATCTTTGATAGGGGGAGGGATATTTCTTGTCTTGTGCGATCTGCTTTCCAGGACCCTCCTGGCACCGTCCGAAATTCCTGTCGGGGCGATCACTGCGGCTGTCGGAGCGCCGCTCTTTGTTTATCTGCTGAAAAGGGGATGAGTCCCTTGCCTCGGTCCTCAACGGTCTCTCCGAAGAACCGGTTGTGAAGTGCGCGAACCGCCGTTTCAATTTCCTCTTCCCTGATCACGAACGTAAGATTGATTTCCGATCCTCCCTGCGAAATCATCTCCACATTGATCCCCGCCTCATCAAGGCTGGTGAACACGTTTGCCGCTACACCCCTTGTCTGTCGTATCTTCTCCCCAACCACGCAAACGACGGCACGATCTCTCTCGACTGTGACCTCTGAGAACTCGCGAAGTTCTTCTGCCAGCGCATCGACCTCCAATTCATCGTCAAGCGTCACCGAAATTCCGACCTCCGATGTCGTTACCACGTCGATGCTTTTCCTCCGCCCTTCAAAAACGGAAAACACCCGCGCAAGGAAGCCGTAGTGCATCAGCATCCGGGTGCTCACGATGCGCAAGACCGTGATTCCCTCTTTGTAGGCGA
This sequence comes from Bacteroidota bacterium, assembly GCA_035291905.1. Lineage (GTDB taxonomy): Bacteria > Bacteroidota > Ignavibacteria > UBA10030 > UBA10030 > JACPLA01. Next base: position 4,417 of record DATDRF010000001.1, on the reverse strand, counting down.
TTGATTTCACGATTCCGTTTTCTGCAGGAACGGTCTCTTTCCTGATGATGGTTCCTTCGCCCTCCTCTTTGGAATTCAGGACTTTGACGGGAATGTTCTTTTCGATCGCAGGGAGGATCGTGGCAGGATGAAGAACTCTTGCCCCGAAATATGCGAGTTCCGACGCTTCCTGATAGGACATTTCGGCAATATGCCTTGCATCAGGAATGACCGAGGGGTCGGCCGTGAGGATGCCGTCGACGTCGGTCCAGATCTGGATCTCGGCAGCATCCAGCGCCGCGCCAAAGAGAGAGGCGGAGTAGTCGGAGCCGCCGCGGCCGATCGTCGTGGTCTTTCCGTCAGCAGTCGAACCGATAAATCCCTGCGTAACGATCACAATCCCTTGATCAAGTACGGGTTTCCACAGCTCCCGGCACCTTTTCTCGGTTGCGGAGAATTCGGGAATGGCCTGGGTAAACTCCCCGTTGGTGATCATCACGGCCCTTGCATCCTCCCATTGTGCGTTGATGCCCCGCCTGGCGAGAGTTTCTGTCAGAAGCATGGACGACCACAATTCACCGTAGGCGAGGCATTGATCGAGCACACGCGGTGTAAGTTCCATGAGGGTCGAGATCCCGAAAACGATATCTCTCAGCTCTGCACAATGCTGATCGAGGGACCGGAATACTCCTGCTTGGGCCGTCAACAGCAGTTGTTTTGCGATAGATTGATGTCGTTCCCGCAGAGATTCAATACTGAGAACCGCGTCGCGCCGGTTGCCCCTGAGCGCATCCTGCGCCAGCTCCCGGAGAGCGTTTGTCACCCCCGCGCATGCTGAGACGACCACCAGGGGGCGATCCTGAATCCGACATTCAATGAGCGATGCTGCGTTGTTGATGGCATCCGCATCCTGAACGGATGTCCCTCCGAATTTCATGACGATCATGCAGTTCTCCTACACCAGTACGCTGCCGCCGTTGACGTTGATGGTTGTGCCTGTCACATGCCTGGCGAGATCCGAAGCCAGGAAGAGAACAGCCCCTGCCACGTCTTCGGCCGTGGCGATTCTCTTCAGCGGAATTCCATCAATGACATGGTCCCGGAAGGTGTGGTCCGCGAACACATCCTCATTCATCTCCGTATCGACCCAGCCCGGTGCAACTGCGTTAACGTGGATGTTGTACGGCGCAAGCTCGGTGGCAATCGATTTCGTAAAGGCAAGCACACCGCCTTTCGATGCGGCATAGTGTGCATGGAAGGCCTCACCCCTCTGGCCCGCCGTTGAAGCAATGTTGATGATGCGCCCCTTCCCCTGCTTCTTGAGATGAGGAACAACGGCGTTGCAGACGTTAAAGACCCCCTTCAGATTGGTGTCGATGGTTTCGTCCCAGACATCCTCGTTGAGATTTCCGATCTCACCGTGCGTCCAGATTCCTGCATTGTTCACAATGATGTCGATGGCTCCAAACTCCACCAGAGTCCGCTCAATGAGCGCAGTTGCTTCCCCTGAATCCCCAACGTTGCCCCTGTGGAGAACAACGGAGCGGCCTTCCCTGCGAATGATGTCTCCGACCTCGATTGCGCGATCGTTTTGCTGCCGATAATTGATGACGATGTTTGCTCCTGCCTTCGCAAGGAGCATTGCGGTTGCAGCGCCGATACCGCGCGAAGCCCCCGTCACGAGTGCGACCTTGCCTTCGAGATTAATCATGAATTTCTCCTTTGCTGAGAAATGTGCCGATGATGGTGTTCAATTGGCCGAATTCAATGAGAAACGCGTCGTGACCGTGGGGAGATCTGATCTCGGCATACTCCGCGCCCGGGATGTGCAATGCGAGCTCACGTTGAAACTGTGAAGGGTAGCGAAGGTCGGAAGAGACCCCGATCGACAGGGTTCGCACTCTCAGTGATTGAAGAAGCGGCACGAGTTCTCCGCGGCCTCTTGTCAGGTCGTGGTGATCCGTGGCCCGGGTGAGCGTGATGTAGGTGTTTGCATCGAAACGTTCCGCGAGTTTTTGACCCTGATGTTGGAGGTACGATTCAACCTGGTAAAACGGGTCGCGTGATTTTGGATATGGCGTCCCGTTGACCCTTTCCTGTCCGAACCGTTCTTCGAATTCCTCGACGCTCCGGTAGGAGAGCATCCCGATCATTCTTGCCAAGGCAAGGCCTTCTGCGGGTTGATCCGCATACAAACCGTTGTTCCACGTCGGATCATTCATGATCGCCTTCCTAGCTGCCGCGTTGAGGCCAATGCAAAAGGCCGGTTGACGCGCGGCGGCAGAAATAGGGATGATCGTCTCACAGAATTCCGGAAAGAGGATTCCCCATTCGAGCACCTGCATGCCGCCGAGAGAACTACCGCACACCGTCGCCAGCCGCTGCACTCCAAGATGGCGCAGCAGATCGTACTGGACGCGGACGATATCCCTGACGGAGACGAAAGGAAAAGCCGGCCCGTAACGTCTTCCGGTTCTCGGATCAATCGACGTGGGGCCTGTCGTGCCGTAGCAGCTCCCGAGGATGTTCGCGCACACAACAAAGTATCGATCGGTGTCGAAGGCCTTCCCCGGGCCGATAAGTCCATCCCACCAGCCAGAATTCCCCTCGTGCGCTCCGGCGGCATGGGCGTTGGCCGTCAGAGCGTGGCAAACAAGGATGGCGTTCGTCCCGGCGGCGTTCAGAGATCCGTAGGTTTCGTATGCGACATCGACGGGCCCGAGGGATTCCCCGCTCTCCAGCCTCAGAGGGGCAGCGGAGGTGTAGAGCTCCAAAGCCCCGGCGATGCCGATTTCGGCCGTTGTGATTCTCGCACTCATTCAGGCCTCCGCCGGCGCATGATAACGCTGTTTACGCGTGGGCTGAACGGAGAGAAGAGCCTGGTCGAGATCCTCCAGCAGATCCTCCGCCGCTTCAATTCCCACCGAGAGACGGATCACGCGTTCGTTGATCCCCGCTTTCTCTCTCAGGTCGGGCTTCATCGAGGCATGACTCATCGTGCATGGGTGCTCGATGAGCGATTCGATTCCGCCGAGAGATTCGGCAAGCGAAAAGACCTTCGTTGCTCCGAGGACCTTCTTGGCTTCCTCGATGCCGCCGTCAACCTCGAACGAGACCATTCCGCCGAATCCGTATTGCTGGCGTTTCGCAAGTTCGTACCCGGGCTGGCCGGGAAGGCCAGGATAGTAGACTCTCCGGACTGCGGGGTGATCATTGAGGAATTTCGCGACCAAGTGGGCGTTTCGTTCGTGCTCGCGCATTCGTGGGATAAGGGTTTTGATTCCCCGGAGCACAAGCCAGCAATCGAACGGTGAAGCGCCTTGTCCCAACGCGTTGGTGAGGAACTGGAGCCGGTCGGCCAGGTCGCGATTGTTGGCTATGACAGCTCCTCCCACAACATCGCTGTGGCCGTTGAGGTACTTGGTCGTGGAGTGGACGATGAGATCGGCCCCCAATTCGAATGGCCGCTGGTTGACCGGCGACAGAAACGTATTGTCCACGATCGCCAAAGCTCCGTGGCCGTGGGCGATCCCGGCAAGCGCCCTGATATCGACAATATTCAGAAGCGGATTGCTCGGAGTCTCGATCCAGAGTGCTTTCGTTTCAGGCCTCACGGCCTCTTCCACGGCCGCAAGGTCGCTCATATCGACGTAAGTCACCCGAAGGCCGAACTGCTCTCCGTATGTTCGGAGGAGGCGTTCGGTTCCCCCGTAGCAGTCGTGCGTACAGATGATGTGGTCGCCCGATTTGAAGAAGTGGAGGGTCAGTGCAATTGCTGCCATCCCGGTCGCCACCGCGGAAGCCGCAACCCCTCCTTCGAGAGCTGCGAGATTCTGCTCCAACGCCTTCCGCGTTGGGTTGGCGGTCCGGGAATAGTCGTACCCCTTCGTTTGTCCGACCGATTCGAATCGGAACGTTGAGGTTTGGTAGATAGGGGTGATGACGCTGTTGTAGGCGGAGTCCTTATCGACTCCGGTATGGACTGCGGTCGTTTGAAGACGCATACGTGCCTCCTGTTGAATGGATGGAATAAAAACACAAAACCTCTTCCGACGATCAGAAGAGGTTACAGGAGAGTACCCGTCTTCGTCTCATCGCTCCGTGACAGATGATCGTGTCGCGGCAGGCTTTAGCACCTAACATTCTGCGAGGTTAAACAGAACTGGTTGCTACGGCTTCATCGGGCCTGATCCCTCAGCCGTTCTGGATAAGATTCAGTTATTGTAAAGAACAGTGCTTCTGAAATAATATAAGGCAGCGACCGCCCCTTTGTCAAGGGGAAAAACAAAGGGGTCAACTTCCCATCCACCTCTTGAACTCGCCGGCGCTTTCCTGACTCACGACAACCTGCTCATGAGTTGCCGGCACAAGTTCCACCAAAATCTTCCCTTTTTCGTAAGATTTGAACTTTTTTACCGCCCGACAGCTGATCAGGAAT